>JAJZNG010000148.1 GCA_021847945.1 Actinomycetes bacterium
TCGTCACCCGGCCGGAAGCGACCGTGCGACCGCCTTCACGGATAGCGAAGCGCAGACCTTCGTCCATGGCGATCGGCTTTTGCAACTCGACCTTGATGTCAACGTTGTCGCCGGGCATGACCATCTCGGTGCCCTCGTTCAGGGTGATGCTGCCGGTCACGTCAGTGGTGCGGAAGTAGAACTGCGGCCGGTAGTTGTTGAAGAACGGCTTGTGACGGCCGCCTTCTTCCTTGGACAGAACGTAGATGGTGCCTTCGAACTCGGTGTGCGGCGTGATCGAGCCGGGCTTGCAGAGCACCTGGCCGCGCTCGACGTCTTCCTTCTTGGTGCCGCGCAGCAGGGCCCCGATGTTGTCGCCGGCCTGGCCGGAGTCGAGGAGCTTGCGGAACATTTCCACGCCGGTGCATACGGTCTTGGCGGTCGGGCGCAGTCCTACGATCTCGACTTCGTCGCCGACCTTGACACGGCCCTGCTCGACCTTGCCGGTGACCACGGTTCCACGGCCCTGGATGGTGAAGACGTCCTCGATCGGCATCAGGAACGGCTTGTCCAGCTCACGTACCGGCTCGGGCACGAAGCTGTCGACCGCATCCATGAGTTCGATGATCTTCTCTTCCCACTCCGGGTCGCCTTCGAGGGCTTTTAGAGCGGACACCCGGATGACGGGGGTGTCGTCGCCGGGGAACTCGTAGCTGTTGAGAAGCTCGCGGACTTCCAACTCGACCAGGTCGAGTAGTTCCTCGTCGTCGACGGCATCCGACTTGTTGAGCGCTACCACTATCGAGGGCACTCCGACCTGACGGGCGAGCAGCACGTGCTCACGGGTCTGGGCCATCGGGCCGTCGGTGGCGGCCACCACGAGGATCGCCCCGTCGACCTGCGCGGCTCCGGTGATCATGTTCTTGATGTAGTCGGCGTGACCGGGCATGTCGACGTGCGCGTAGTGGCGGTTGGGGGTCTGGTATTCGACGTGAGCGATGTTGATCGTGATACCACGCTGGCGCTCCTCGGGCGCCTTGTCGATCTGGTCGAACGCCACGGCCTTGTTGGTGGACGGGTCGCGTTCAGACAGGACCTTGGTGATCGCCGCTGTCAGCGTCGTCTTACCGTGGTCGATGTGCCCCATCGTTCCGATGTTCAGGTGGGGCTTGGTGCGCTCGAATTTCTGCTTAGCCATATGTTGGGCATGCTCCTCATGCGGTGCCGGCCGCCCGGCCGGGGGGTGGACGCGGTGTTATACGTTAGTACCTCTGCGGGTGGACCGCCGCAGCCCGGTTTGGGGTGGACCGGAGGGGGTTTACTCTCCCCTTATCCGCTTTACGATCTCCTGAGCGATCGAGTCTGGAACTTCCTGGTAGGAGTTGAACTGCATGCTGTAGGTAGCTCTACCCTGGCTTCGGGAACGCAGGTCTGTAGCGTAGCCGAACATCTCGGCAAGGGGAACCTGCGCCCTTACAACCTGGGAGTTGCCGCGCTGCTCCATGCCTTCGACCTTGCCGCGCCTCGACGACAGGTTGCCGATCACGTCGCCCATGTAGTCCTCGGGGGTTACCACCTCGACCGACATGATCGGCTCCAAGAGGACCGGCTTGGCCTTTCGGCAAGCCTCCTTGAAGCACATCGAACCGGCGATCTTGAAAGCCATTTCCGACGAGTCGACGTCGTGGTAAGAGCCGAACACGAGCTTCGCCCGTACGTCGACGACGGGGTAGCCGGCGAGGACACCTGATGCCATCGCGTCTTGGATGCCGGCGTCGACGGAGGGGATGTACTCCTTGGGGATGATACCGCCGGTGATCTTGTCGACGAACTCGTAGCCGCCGCCAGGTCCGGTTGGCTCCAGGTCGAGGACCACATGGCCGTACTGGCCCCGGCCGCCGGTCTGGCGGACGTAGCGGGTCTCGACCTTGCTGACCGCGTTCTTGATCGTCTCACGGTAGGCGACCTGCGGTTTACCGACGTTCGCGTCGACCTTGAACTCGCGAAGCATCCGGTCCACGAGCACTTCTAGGTGCAACTCGCCCATTCCGCCGATAACCGTCTGGCCTGTCTCCTCGTCGGAGTGGACTTGGAAGGTCGGGTCCTCCTCGGAGAGGGCCTGCAGAGCCCGGGAGAGTTTGTCCTGGTCGTTCTTGGTCTTCGGCTCGACGGCGACGTGGATGACCGGCTCGGGAAAGTCGAGCGACTCCAGCACTATCGGCGAGCCCGAGTCGCATAGCGTGTCACCGGTCGTCGTCTGCTTAAGACCGACCAGAGCGACAATGTCACCGGCGAAGGCTGCCTCCCGGTCTTCGCGGTGGTTGGCGTGCATCTGGAGGATACGCCCGACCCGCTCCTTGCGGTCCTTGGATGAGTTCAAGATCCCGCTGCCCGCGGTCAACTTGCCCGAGTACACCCGGGCGTAGGTCAGCTTCCCGAGGTGCGGGTCGGTCATGATCTTGAACGCGAGAGCGGCGAAAGGCTCCGAGTCGTCCGCTTTGCGTTCGAGCTCTTCGATACCTTTCATGTCCGTACCGCGTGTGGGGGGGATGTCGAGCGGGCTCGGAAGGTACGCAACGACCGCGTCGAGCATCGGTTGCACGCCTTTGTTCTTGAACGCACTCCCGCACAGCACGGGTACCAGCTGGCCGGCGATCGTCGCCGCGCGCAGGGCGCTCTCCAGGTCGGCAGAGGTGATCTCCTCCTCGCCGAGGTACTTTTCGGTTATCGAGTCGTCGAAGTTGGACAGCGTGTCTACCAACTCGCTGCGGTAAGCTTCGGCTTCACTCAGCAGGTGGGCGGGGATGTCGACTACGTCGAACTTCTCACCCTTGGCCGCCTCGTCGTTCCACACGAGGGCTCGCATTCCGAGCAGGTCTATGCAGCCTTTGAACTCGCTCTCAGCGCCGATGGGTAGCTGCACGACAGCTACCGTCGCCCCTAGGCGGTCCTTGATCATGTCCACGCAGCGGTAGAAGTCGGCGCCGATGCGGTCCATCTTGTTGACGAAGCACATTCGCGGCACGCCGTACTTGTCGGCTTGGCGCCACACGGTTTCGGTCTGGGGTTCGACGCCGGCTACCGCGTCGAAGACTGCGACAGCCCCGTCGAGGACACGAAGGGACCGTTCGACCTCCACCGTGAAGTCCACGTGGCCGGGCGTGTCGATGATGTTGATCCGGGTGCCTTCCCACTCACAGGTGGTGGCGGCACTGGTGATCGTGATGCCCCGTTCTTGCTCCTGGGGCATCCAGTCCATCGTGGCGGCCCCTTCGTGGACCTCCCCGATCTTGTAGTTGATACCGGTGTAGAAGAGGATCCGCTCGGTCGTGGTTGTCTTGCCCGCATCGATGTGGGCCATGATCCCGATGTTGCGGACCTTGTCTAGCGGCTTGGCGCGTACTGCATTGGACTCAGCCATGTGGGTTCTCTCTGATCAACTTCTTCGCCTGCGCTTCGGGGCGCTACCAGCGGTAGTGGGCGAAGGCACGGTTAGACTCCGCCATCTTGTGCATGTCTTCGCGGCGCTTGACTGCGGCTCCGACACCGTTCGATGCGTCGAGCAGCTCCGCCGCGAGTTTCTGGGCCATCGTCTTCTCACGGCGCTGGCGTGAATAGCCGACCAGCCAGCGGATCGACAGAGTCGAAGCGCGCTTCGGCCTCACTTCGACCGGCACCTGGTAGGTGGCGCCACCGACGCGACGGCTTTTGACTTCAAGCTGCGGCTTGGTGTTCTCCACGGCCCGCTTGAGAACGCCGACGGCGTCACCGTCGCTTTTGTCCTTGACGATGTCGAGGGCCTCGTAGACGATCCTCTCGGCGAGGCTTCGCTTGCCCCTCTCGAGAACCTTGTTCACGACTTGGGTCACGAGCACCGAGCGGTAGATCGGGTCTGGCTGGAGATCACGCCTGGGCGGCGGTCCTTTACGGGGCATTTTCTTAGTCCTTCGTTCCTTGGCGCCGTCTAGGCCTTCTTGGCACCGTAGCGGCTACGGGCCTGCTTGCGGTCACGCACACCGGAGGTGTCCAGGGTTCCGCGAATGATCTTGTAACGCACCCCTGGCAGGTCTTTGACACGGCCGCCGCGGACGAGCACGATCGAGTGCTCCTGCAGGTTGTGACCTTCGCCGGGGATATAGGCCGTCACTTCGACACCGCTGGTCAGCCTGACTCGAGCCACCTTGCGAAGCGCAGAGTTCGGCTTTTTGGGGGTGGTCGTGTAGACGCGGGTGCACACCCCCCGACGCTGCGGAGCCCCGCGAAGAGCTGGGGTCTTGGTCTTGGCCGTCTTTTGTTCACGGCCCTTTCGGACCAACTGCGCGATTGTCGGCAACAGAACCTCTCGTCGACTGCTTGTGGGGTGATGTGTTTCTGGACAGGGGATCCCAGGTCAAGACCGGGATGGGCCCTCGGCGGTTCGCGGCGACCCCGTCCTGGCGACCTTAAGAGACCCGAGGCCTCTGCCGGCTGACAGTCATGGGCGCGTTACGACCGGCCCTAGGGCCATGGGCCATGCTAGCGCAAACTTGCGGCCCAGGGCGACAGGCCCGTGGTAAGCCGGGCGGTCGGGCGGGCAAGCCTGTTCACAGGGGCGGCTGGACGACCACCGGGTGGACTGCGTCGCTGGCTTCTCGACGGGCGAGTTGGGTGGCCGCGGCCGCCATGACGATGAAACCGACTACCTGTACAAGCAAAGCGAGAGCGGTCGCGTCGAGACGCTCCTGGAAGGCCACCATGCCTATGATCACCGATGCCGCAGGGTCGGCGACTGTCAGAGCCGGCATGGACCTATACAGCGGGCCGGCACGGTAGGCCATCTGGGTGAGAAGCACGGACGCTACTCCCAGAGCCGCCAGACCGTACAGAGGCCACGTGACGAACAAGTTGCCAACGCCGGTGTGCACCAGAATCGTCAGCTCTTTAAGAAGGCCCGCCACCAAGCCGTAGCCGACGCCGGCTGCCAGGCCGAGCACAGCCGGAGCGGCGCGTGACGCCAGACGGCCCTTGCGGGTGCCCAGGCCAGTCAGCAGGGCAACCACTACGCTGCCCCCGACGGTAGACCATGCGAGGCGGTCCGAGTCGATGGGCACCTGACCTGCGGTCGGTTTGGCGGCTAGGAGGAACATTGCGAGACCTGCTACCAGGACGAGAGCGAGCAGCCATTCCCTCATAGACGGCCGCCTTCGTTCCAACACGGCGCTCACCGGCAGGGCGAACAGTAGTCCTGATATGAGCAGAGGTTGCACCACGGCTAGCTGTCCCCCGTCGAGAGCGAGGATATGCAGGGCCAGGCCGGCTACAGCGGCCACCCCTCCTATCAGCCAGGCCGGCCGGGTGAGGAGGTGTCGCAGGAGGCGGTGGGCTCGGCCGTCGGGGGCGCGCCGGGCGCTGTGATGCTGGAGGATGCTCGACACCGCAGCCGCGAGCGCTGACGCCAGGGCTGCCAGGACGATCGAAAGCTGGCTCATGTCGGGCTCACCTCTGCTCGAAACGGGCTCCCGCCGGGAGCCACCAGGCGCGAGGCAGGAACGTCGGGACCCAGCAGGTGAGAAACCGGGGCTCGGGGGAATACCGGCTCGATCTGCCTGCCTTGGATCCCCGCGGCTCTATGGTATAGATCCTCGCAGCAGTGCTCCACGTATTGCCAATCAACTCTTGGGGGGTATAGCCGGTTGTGCACGGCTACCCGGGCTACGAGTTCAGGTGACCTGGCTAGCGATGCTATCGTCTCGGCCATCGCAGCGTCTGAGTCGACTAGCCAACCTTCGACGCCGTGAGTCACGAAATCCGCCACTCCCGTACGGGTTCTGGCGACGATCGGCAGGCCGGCGGTTCGGGCCTCTAAGGCTGCGATGCCGAAGGACTCCAATGAGGCTGGCGCTACGAAGAGGTCGGACCTTGCGAAGGTGTCGCGGATCTCGGCTCGGGTGACCCGGCCGCGAAGGTGGACCCACCCCGCCATGGAGTTGACTTCCAGGTAGGAGCGGATCTCACCCATCTGAGGGCCGTCACCGAGTATCTCCACGTGCATTTCTATCGACGACGGGACCTTCCGGCGGGCCTTTCGGAGCAGATGGACTAGTTGGACCACCCGCTTGCGCGAAGCGAGACGCGACACCGAGACGATCCTCAGCTGGTTGGGGGCCGGCGGCTGGGGTTCGATGTCCCACTGGGAGGGGTCCACGCCGTTGGCGAGCACGGTCACATCCCCTCTTCCTCCCACGATGCTCCGCAACGGCTGGGCAGCGGCGCTGCTGACCGCCGACCAAGCTACGGGCCAGTCACCCCAGCCGCACAGAAGGTCGGCTGCGTCGAACAGAGGGGACGCTTTCGCCCACATGGAGTGCACTGTCGCGACCGTGGGTATCCCTTTGAGGGAGGCGCTTCGCGCCACGAGGAAAGCGAGGGGCGAGAAGCTTGAGGCGTGCACGTGGACGACGTCGAAGTTGTGCGCCCCGACCCACGAAGGGCCGAACCTGGCCCTGAGATACCTGATCTTCTCCTGTGCCTTTACGTCTGTTTTGACGTCGACTCTCCGCGTTTTGGAGGTGGCCCCCGCGCGTCGGTCGCCTCCCGTGCGTGCAACACCCGAAAAGGTGGCCCGTCGAATCCGCCCGGTACGCGCTGTCATCCGCTCAAGGCCCGCTCCTTCAAGCGACGTTCTCGTGGCGCCTACGGCGATGATCCTCGCAGCTTCCTGGCTTGCCTCGCAGTGCGTTCGGGTGTCCACGAGGCGACTGGCCCCCTGGGTTATCGTGAAGATCGTCACGTCGTGGTGAGCGGCTTGGCGTGACACCAGGTCGTGAACTTGCAGTTCGATACCCCCCAGCCGCGGGAGGTAGCAGTCTGTTACGTGTGCGATCCTCACTGGCGCACCAGCCTTTCAGTGCACACGGACTTTGCAGCGCACACGGTCCTTGCGGGGCACACTGGCCTCGCACGAGGGGTTGCTGGCGCTGGCAGGATGGACGGGTGACCGACGGCGCTACGAACCCGCAAAGCCCTTCGTTTACTCTCGTCTGCTTCCATGCACATCCCGACGACGAAGCGTTGCTTACCGGGGGCACGATCGCACGCGCGAACGCGGAAGGCCACCATGTGGTGGTCGTGTGCGCCACCGACGGGGCTATGGGCCTGGTGTCTTCGGGGATGGCCGGCCAGGGGGACCTTGGGGAGCGGAGACGGGAAGAGCTCCGCGTCGCAGCGGCTGCCCTCGGCTGCGGCGACGTCAGGTTCCTCGGGTATGCCGACTCGGGCTACGAGGCGCCCCGGGACCACATCCGCGACGGCCCCCTCGGGCGACCCGCCAGCGGCGCACGTCCCGACGGGAACAGGTTCTGCGACATTCCTACCGAAGAGGCAGCGGGAAAGCTCGCCGAGATCCTCAGGGAACTGAACGCGGACGTGCTCACCGTCTACGATCCGGCGGGAGGCTACGGGCACCCTGACCACGTTGCCGTGCGCCGCGTCGGGATAGCCGCCGCCGGACTTGCAGGCACTCCGGTCGTCTTGGAGGCAACCGTCGACCGCCGGGCCATTCGAAGGGCCCTCGGCGCTATGCGCGCTTTGGGTATCACCCGGGCTCTCAAGGTCGACGAGGCGGAATGGGATCCGCGCAGGTTTGAAACGGCGTTCGCGGACCCGGACCGCATCACCCACAGGGTTCGGGTGGGCCGCTACTGCCGTGCCAAACGGTATGCGATGGCTGCCCACACCTCCCAGGCTACTGGGGACGCTTCGGTTCGGACGCTCGCGGTGTTCGCAAGGCTTCCCGAACCTGTGTTTCGCCTCGTGTTCGCCCGCGAATGGTTCGTCGAAATCGAAGGGGCAACCCGACGACAAGGTGGGGCCCGACGCGTTTCGGGCGCAGGAGTCCGAGCGGGCCGCCGCAGCGACGACATCTTTGCATCGCTGCGCGCCCAAGCTCGTCAACGCACCCCGGCCGAAGGGCGCACCCTGCCCGCAGGGGACGCGCGATCCGATAAGGGAGCGCTCGGCTTGTGATCTCAGCGGACTTTCGGTCATGGTCGTCGTCAGGTCAGCGGCGTTAAGAGCAGGGCACAAACCAGGGCACAAAGGAAAACCCTACAAGGCCGCACCGGCGCGAAGGTGGATGCAGCTTAGCTGTTCACAGCGCGCCGGGCTCTAAGGTGGCGGCATGAACCCATCCGATCTTGTGGAAGTCGAGCAGCTTTGGTCCCAGGTGGACGGCTACATCCAAGACAAGCTCATAGGTTCGGACCCAGCTTTGGAGGCTGCTCTGGAGGAATCGGACCGTGCCGGTTTGCCCCAGATCGCCGTGTCGGCGCCGCAGGGCAGGCTGCTGGCGATCCTCGCCAAGGCGATCAACGCAAAGCGGATCCTAGAGATAGGGACCCTCGGGGGCTACTCGACGATCTGGCTCGCACGGTCCCTGCCGCTAGATGGCCGGCTCGTCAGTTTGGAGGTCGACCCCAGGCACGGCGAGGTCGCCTCGGCGAACGTCGCCCGGGCCGGCCTAGAAGACCGGGTGGAGATCAGGGTAGGTCCGGCCATCAAGTCGCTGCCCGACGTCAGCGCCGAAGTTACGGCGACCGGGGAGCGCTTCGACTTGGTGTTCATCGACGCCGACAAGCCGAGCACCTCCGCCTACTTCGAGAGGGTCCTTGGTCTCACGAGACCCGGAGGCCTGATAATCGTCGACAATTCGGTGCGCCACGGGCGCCTGGTGGACGACTCCGGCTCCGACGCCAACGTCGTCGGAATGCGCGACTTCCACGACCTGCTCGCCACCACACCCGGGGTTTCCGCCACGACGATACAGACCGTCGGCTCCAAAGGCTACGACGGTTTCACCATCGTGCACGTGGGTCGCTAAAGGCAGGCGCGGACAGCTTCTACCAGCGCCGCCGGCCGGGGATCCCCGGCTAGGTTCTGCTGCATCTGGTTCATCACGTAGGCGAACCCGACGCCGGCGTCGCGGTCGGCGAACGCCAGGGAACCTCCCGCACCGGAGTGGCCGAAGCTGGAGCTGCCAAGTAGCGGCGACGCCGCTGTGGGCAGCATGAAGCCCGACCCGAATCGGGTGTCGACGATAAGCACGTCGTCGGGCCCTTCGGAGCACACGGCGGTCGCTTGGGCAACCGTGGAGTCGCTGAGGAGCCGGCGCCCGTCGACCTCACCGACGGTAGCTGCGTACATCTTGGCGAGGGAACGGGCTGTGGCTATCCCGTTAGCTGCGGGCAGCTCGCCGGCGTGCACAGCCCTGGAGTTGAACGACAAGGGCGGCGACGTCGGGTTCAGAGCTCTCATCGTCAGCGACGACGGCGACGTCATGGCCCGGAAGCGCTCGGCTTGAGCTGGCGGGATCGAAGCCAGATACGACGGGTCCGGGGCGACCACAGGCGCTGGGATCAGCTTCGACACCCTGGCTTCTTCGGCTTCGGGTAGGCCGACCCACAGGTCCAGGCCGAGAGGGCCTGACACCTCCTCGGCTAGGAACCGGCCGGGACTTCGACCGCTCACACGGCGGATCACCTCGCCCATCAGCCATCCGAAGGTAACCGCGTGATATCCGTGGCGGCTGCCGGGCTCCCACGCGGGGCTCTGCGCGCCGAGAGCTTCGACCGGTGGATCCCATGCCAGGGCTTCCTCGGGTGACATCGCCGTGTCGAGCGTGGGCAGGCCGGCCCGGTGCGACAGCAGGTGGCGGACCGTGGTGCTCTGCTTTCCTGCCGTGGCGAACTGCGGCCAGTACTCCCCCACCGGGGCGTCGAGGTCGAGATCGCCCCTTTCGGCGAGTATATGGGCGCAGATAGCCGTCGCCCCTTTGGTCGTCGAGAACACGAGGGTGAGCGTGTCGTCCTGCCAGGGGATCAGCCGTTTGCGGTCAGCGAGTCCTCCCCAGATGTCCACGACTTTGAGGCCTTCTACGTAGAGGCAGAACGCCGCTCCGACCTCGCCCCGCGACACGAAGTTCTCCCGGAAAGCGTCCGCTACCGCTTCGTAGCCTCCGGCCACCTCGCCGTTGACTGTCGTTTCTTTTTGATCGCTCACGACCCCATCATGGCAGAGCTCAGGTGGTGACGATCTGCTCCAAAGTCCACTCGGGGTGGTCCGAGGCGACCCTCTCAAGCCAGTAAGGGCTTTGGAACACCGCCAGCAGGGTCCCGTCCGCTCTGCTTAGGACGTCCACTCCGCCGAGACCCCGCAGGTGCTCGGCTGTAGCCTCGTCGGTGCGCCGAACGGTGCGCTCGTGGGGACCTGACAGGCGGATCTCAGCCCCGAACTCGTTCGCCATCCTGTGGGACAGCACTTCGAACTGCATCGCTCCCACCGCTGCGAGCACGGGCGTCGGGTCGTCCCCCCGGTGGAGTATCGCGATGACACCTTCGGCTTCGAGCTGGGCCAGTCCCCGCTTGAACTGCTTCGAACGCGACAGGTCGGCGGGGTGCGCCGTGGCTATCAGCTCGGGGGCGAACGTCGGGATCGGCGGGAAGGCGACGGGCTTTTCCCCTGCGTAGAGGCTGTCCCCGACCCTCAAACCCGAAGCGTTGACCAGGCCGACCACGTCCCCGGGCCAGGCGTCGTCGATCGTCTCTCTCTCGGCGCCGAACACCGACGCTGCGTACTTGGTTGCGAACGGCTTGCCGGTCGCTCCGTGCGTGAGGACCATGCCCCTCTCGAAGTGGCCGCTGCAAACCCTGACGAACGCTACGTGGTCGCGGTGCGCCGGGTTCATGTTGGCCTGAATCTTGAACACGAACCCCGAGAAGTCCTCGTCCAGTCCCCTCGCGGCCCCGGCTCTGTCGGGGACAGGCTTGGGGCTCGGCGCCATCTCCACGACGGCGTCGAGGAGGTGGCGGACACCGAAGTTGGTGAGAGCCGACCCGACGAACAACGGGCTGGTCATGCCCATCTCGAAAGTGTCGGGGGTGCTGACCGCTCCGACCTCGTCGAGCAGCGCGCACTCCTCAAGGGCGCGTTCCCAGTCCGCTCCGAAGCGCTCAGCCGCCTGCTCGGGCTCAAGGCTGTACTCCTCCGCGGCGGTCGACCCTCCCCTTCCGGTTCGGTTGAAACCTACGAAGCTGCCGTCTCTGCGGTCTATCACCCCGTGGAAGACGCCTGGCTCACCCACCGGCCAGGTGACCGGCGTGGGTATCAGGCCGATCTGGTCTTCGATCTCGTCGAGGAGCTCCAACGGGTTGCGGCCCGGTCGGTCGCACTTGTTGATGAACGTGATGACAGGCAGGAGGCGGGCGTGGCAAACCTCGAACAGTTTCAGCGTTTGCGGCTCGATGCCTTTCGCTGCGTCTAGGACCATGATCGCCGCGTCCGCCGCGGTGAGCACCCGGTAGGTGTCCTCGGAGAAGTCCCTGTGGCCGGGCGTGTCGAGCAGGTTGATCGTCGCCCCCCGGTACCTGAACTGCAGCACCGTTGAGCTGATCGAGATGCCCCGCTCCTGTTCGAGCGCCATCCAGTCGGACGTGGCACGCCGCCGGCCGGCGCGGGCTTTGACGGCGCCGGCCTCTTGAACCGCCCCCGAGTAGAGCAGGAACTTCTCCGTCAAGGTGGTCTTGCCGGCGTCGGGGTGGCTGATGATAGCGAACGTCCGTCTGCTGGCGGCTTCCCCCGTCGCCTGACCCGCACGGCCGGGGCCGGCGGGGCTCGCGCGGTCACTGACGGCGTCGGCGGAGGTTGGGAAGGCTACTGGCATGACTGAAGAAGATCCTGAAGCGACGACGATGACGGGGCCTCAGGAAGGGTATCGGACTCCGGTCAGCTTCTCCGACACGTCCCACAGGGCTTCGGCCGAGCTCGTGTCGCGCGCCCGACGCGACGGGACTTCGAGTACCGGGGGCCCGGCGAACATCCACTTCGGCCCGTAATACTCGGCGCCTGAAGCGCCGGGGTCGGTGGCCGCCCGTAGCAGCGGCAGTGCGCCCATGGCGGTGGACTGCCCCATGCCGGGAACCCGGCTGACCGAGCGGATGACAGCGTTCGATATCCCGCTGCCTTCTACCCCGAGATCGGTGCGGGTGAAACCGGGATGCGCTGCTAACACCTGCGTCGCGACGCCCGCCGAAGCGAAGCGGCGGTCAGCTTCGAAGGTGAAAAGGAGGTTCGCAAGTTTGCTCTGAGAGTAAGCACCCCAACGGCTGTAACGGCGGTTGCGCCACATGAGATCGTCGAGTCGCAGCACACCGTTGCGGTGCGCCATGCTCGACACGTTGACCACCCTGGAACCTGGCGTCGACGCCAGCAGCCCGGCCAGTCGCCCGGTCAACGCGAAGTGCCCCAAGTGGTTGACGCCTATCTGCGTCTCGAAGCCGTCCTCGGTGAGCGAGAAATCTACTGCCATCAGACCGGCGTTGTTGACCAGAATGTGCAGGCGGTCCGTGCGCTGCGCGATCTCCCCAGCCGCCCGCCCCACCGACGCCAGTGACGCCAAGTCCAACTCTACGACCTCGGCTGGTGCTCCTAAGCGCTCGGCGGCCACCTTGGCCTTGTCGGTGTTACGGCAAGCGAGGAGCACCCTCGCTCCCTTAGCGGCGAGGCGCCGTGCCACTTCGAACCCCAACCCGGAGTTGGCTCCGGTCACCACAGCTACCTTCCCGTCGAGATCGGGAATGTCGTCGGGACCCCACGAGACCATGCGGGCGAGGCTACCGCAGCTGCGGACGCTGGCACGCTCCCGTCGGGTCAGGCACATTAAGCTCGAAGTTCGTGAACATGAGCGTAAGCGGCGAGGCCGGGGTAGGACCCACGCGAGTTGCCGTAATAGGCACTGGGTATGTAGGTCTCACAACCGCCGTGTGCCTTGCGCACCTCGGCAACAGCGTGGTGGGCGTCGACGTCGACGAGGCGAAAGTGGCGCGGATGTCCGCCGGGGAGCCT
>JAJZNG010000228.1 GCA_021847945.1 Actinomycetes bacterium
GAGTATCAGGGTCTCGACGCTGGCCGTGAGCGCAGAAGCGTCCAAGCCGACCCAGGAGGTCCAAGGTGGGCCCCCGAACCCGACGGTCGCGTTACCCCTGATCGCTACAGCGACGAGCGTGGCGGCTGATGCGAGAGCTGCAAGCCATGCGGCAGTGACAGTCAGGCGCTTGGCGCGAGAGGCTGTGAGCACAGGTAGAACCGCCAGGATCAACGAAAGCACCAGCGACAGCTCCTCGAACAGCAGCACACTCACCCTTCCATACTCACGAATAAGACTTCGTAAAATATAGTTCGTGAAATGAGTGCGGGCAACTCTGTGCTTGTCGAAACCTTATGAAATGTGACACGATATGGTTGCTTTTATGGCGACCTGGACGTTTCTAACCAACCACGGACACGTCCTGGTGTGCATTGCCCAGGACCCGGGGGTGCGAGGAAGGGACATAGCGGAGAGGGTTGGTATCACCGAAAGGGCCGCCCAGGCGATAGTGTCCGACCTTGTAGACGCGGGCTACGTGAGGCGGCGCAAGGTCGGCCGTCGCAACCACTACGAAATCGACCCGGACCTTCCGGTGCGCCATCCCGTCGAGCAACCTCACAGCGTCGGCGACCTTCTCACAGCCATCGCCGGGTTTCAGCCGGAGATCGCCGGCCGCACCCTGTCGCTTCCGACTCCGCCGCTTCCACCTCCGCCGTCGCCTCCGACTTCGACGGAGGTTCTCGGCGAGCCCGACCTGGAGAGCTGATAGGGAGACGTCTCCCCGCCGGACTGATCCTCGGGGGCGTTCGGGTCTTCGGGGGCGTTCGGGGGCCGGTCCGTCGACGGGGCAAACCAAGTGATGGGAAGCTCTTGGGTGGGCTCGTCGAAGACGATCTTCTCCTCCGGGCGGGGCCGAAGGACACTGTCGAAGAACGAGCGCATTGCCTCCGCGTCGCTAACGTCGTGTCCGGCCGCCTCTGACAGGAACCACCTGTGCTCCAGGTACTGGTGGTAGGCCTCCGCCGGCTCAAGCCGGCCGGCCAGGTCTGGGGGTATGGACGTCACGAACGGTTCGAAACGCTCGGTCATCCAGCGGTGCGCTGCTATCGCTTCGCTGAGCGGCGCCCGCCGGTCGCGTTCGAGCTCGGCCCGGTAAAAGTCCAGGTCATTGAGAAGTCGTCGAGCTTGGTTCTCTTGGACGGTTATGCCGGTCAGGCGCGCCAATCGCCGGCCGTGGTGACCCTCTTCTACTACCAGCGGTCGTATTCGGATCCTGTCCTTACCCACGAGTGACACCACGGAAAGTTCGCTCGCGTCGAAACCGAGAGCGTTAAGCCGGCGCACTCGGTCCTCGAGACGCCAAAGCTCGTCCGTGGAGAACTCCTCCTCGGAGGTAACCTCAGCCCAAAGCGCTTCGTAGCGCTCTGCCAGTTGAAACGCCACATCTATAGGGTCTACGTCGGTCTTGACCTTGCCGGCCGCAACCAGGTCCGCAAGTCCCCCAGCCATGTTCTCGACGGCTATATCCAGGTCGTAGCGTCTCTGCCCGTCGGAGAGCGTGTCGTGTCGCTCCGCTGTCTCAGCGTCGACGAGATAAGCGCGAAGCTCCCCTGCGTCACGGCGGAAAAGGGCGTTGCCGAGGGAGAAGTCCCCCCACCAGAACCCTTCGAGGTGGAGCTGGACCAGCAGCACCGCGGCCGCGTCGATCAGACGTCTCTGGCTCTGGGACCACCCGTCCCGGCGCAACAGGTAGGTGTATGGGAGGGCGTAATCCAAGAACCGGGTGACCACGGCGCCATCAAGGGGCTCTCCCGTGGGTGTCTTGCGGTCGAGGACGACACAGGCGACTTCCACCGCCGGCAGCGAAGAATCAGCCATCTCCTTGAGCATCTCGTATTCTTTGACGGCGAGGCGATCGTCGAGCTCCTTGACGGCGAACACCTTCCCCTCAAGCTCGACGAAGCGCACCATGTGGCGCGAACGGCCCCGCGCCATTCGCACCAGGCGAGGATCCTTCCAGCGGCCTAAGGGTCTTGACCAGTCCAGGTCTATGAGACCCGAGTAGGAGCTCCGGCTCGCAATCTGCATCTCCACGACCGATCACCCCTCGTCTTGTCCGTGCACGCGCCAAGACATGCGGAGGCGCTCCACGGCTGGCGGACAGATCACTACCCACGACGATAGCTTCGCCGGCAATAGCTCGACGGCATCGGATCGCCCTTACATTCGATCGCCCCGACAGCTGATAGAATGAAGATTAGTTGTGCTCCGGGCGTGTACGTTCTCCCCGGGCGCTAGCCGGTTGGAGCCGGCCGGGCAAAAGCCTGCTCAACACGACCGACTTTACATCTGGAGATCATCATCAACTCGTTTAGCTTTGCCGACCTCGGCCTACCCGAGGTTCTCGTACGAGCGCTCGGCGCAAAGGGCATCACTGACCCTTTCCCCATCCAAACCGCAACCCTGCCGGACGCCCTGAGCGGAAAAGACGTCTGTGGCCGCGCGCCCACCGGGTCCGGTAAGACTCTCGCTTTCGGACTTCCGCTCCTGGCCGGTCTCGCCAAGGCGCCGACGTCCGCTCTTCCCGGGCGTCCCTTGGCTTTGGTCTTAGTGCCGACCCGTGAGCTCGCCGCTCAAGTGGCAGCTGTACTGTCGGAGCTGGCCAAACCGCTTGGCGCCACTGTCGGCGTCGCCTACGGTGGGGTCGGCTACGGACCTCAACGCGTCGCGTTGCGACGCGGTCTGGACCTGCTGATCGGCTGCCCGGGGCGGATAGAGGACCTTATCGCCCAAGGTGACCTGGATCTCTCAGACGTGCGCTGGGCTGTGCTCGACGAAGCCGACCGGATGGCCGACATGGGGTTTCTGCCGTCCGTGAAACGCCTCATGGACAGGATCAGCCCCAAGCGCCAGATCCTGCTCTTTTCCGCGACGCTGGACGGTGCTGTCGACGTCATCGTGCGCCGGTATTTGCACGAGCCGCGGGTACACGAGTCGTTGCCGACCGAGGAGGACACGGGCGAAGTCACACACCTGTGGTGGCAGACCGATCGCGACGCCCGCGCTGAGTTGACGGCTCGCCTGGTCGAGCGCCGGGCGCCGGCGGTGGTGTTCTGCCGGACCCGCCACGGCGCCGACAGGCTCACGCGGCGCCTTCAGGCGGCCGGGGTGAAGGCAGCAGCCGTCCACGGGAGCCGTTCTCAGCCGCAGCGGGATCGGGCTCTGGCCGAGTTCAGCCAGGGAACGGTCGACGCTCTGGTCGCGACCGACGTCGCCGCTAGGGGTATCCACGTGGATGGGGTGGCCTGCGTGGTGCACTTCGACCCGCCCGGCGATGCCAAGGACTACGTCCACCGCTCGGGCCGCACCGGCCGAGCCGGGGCAGATGGCCTGGTGGTCACCTTGGTGACAGCCGAGGTGGCAAAGGACGTCAAGTCGCTGCAGCGCACGCTCGGTCACGACATCTCTACGACTTCGCCGGACCTCAACGGTCTCACGCAGGCGCCCCCTCGTGTGCCGCCGACCCAGTCGACCCTGCGAACCTCGCCGGCTCCGCGCAGTCAAGGGTCACCTCGCCGTAACACCTCGGCTGGCAGGCGGGGAGTCACCTCCCCCGGCCCCGCAGCGGGACGCAACCGCAGCGCCGCACCCCGGGGACGGGTCAAGCGAGCAGGCGGGTAGGGTCGAAGCGGCGTTCGCCGAGGACAATCCTCGACTGGACTTCTCTGGCGCCCAGACGCCGTACCGTGTCAACCAGATTCTGCAGGTCGGCAGTTCCGGTGCAGGCGATGCGGAGTTGGTAGTCGAACTCGCCCGTCGTGTGCATGGCGCTGAGAACCTGGGGGACGCCTTCTAGGGCGTCCTCGAAGTCCTCGCGAGCGACGTGCTCCTTCAGCTTCACGTCGGTTAGAGCGTGCAGGGTGCAGCCGACACTGGCCAGGTTGAACTCGGCGTGGTAGCCGGCGATAGTCCCTGAGTGGCGCAGCCGGCGTACGCGGTCGGCGGTGCTGTTAGAGCTCAGTAGGACCATACGGGCCAGTTCTTGGTAGCTGAGCCGACCGTCCGCGACGAGCAGCCTTACCAGCTGGCGATCGATGTCGTCCACGCTTTTCTCCCTAATCTCGCGTTATCACCTCGATTATCTCGCATAAATGCTCCTATCTGGCGCAGAAGCGAAACTTTCTCGGAGGGAAATACCGGATCATGGCAGACGTGAACATCCTGGTCCTCGAGCTCTCCTTGGCCCCGTGCCTAATCCTGCTCAGCAGTCTCGCCCAGCAGCGCTGGGGCCAACGCGTGAGCGGGCTTATCGTCGGGCTTCCCCTCACCAGCCTTCCGCTGCTCTTCCTGCTGAGCCTGGCACACGGAGCGCACTTCGCGGCAGCGGCGGCAACCTCAAGCCTCGAGGCGTCTTGCGCACAAGCCCTGCTTATATGGGTCTACGCAGCTGTCGCCAGGCGTGGCGGTGTCCTGTCAGGGCTGGCGGCTTCCGCCGCCGCCTTCGGCGCGGGTGTCGCGATCCTGGATCCCTCACCTCGCTGGCCGGCTCTGGTCGGACTGGGAGTCGGCGTCATGTCCTACGTGTTCGTCCTCATCTGGTGGCCTGGGGCGCAGGGCAGGGGCCGCTCGACGCAACCTGAACGTCTCCGGGGGACGGCCCCGGCGCAGGGTCTGCGACTGCGTTACCGCCTTGTCATAAGGATGGTCATCGCAGCGATGTTCGCCGCTGTCCTAACCGGATCCTCGGGGATTCTCGGGTCACACCTGTCCGGCCTGGTGAGTGCCTTCCCGGTCATCACCTTCGTCATGGGCGGTCTCACGCACAAAGAGGAAGGAAGCCAGGCGGCCGTCGAGTTCCTCTACGGTGTAACGAAGGGATCCTTCGCCGTCGTAACGTCCCTCTTCGCACTGGCTGTGCTGCTGGCGAGCGGAAACCTGCTCCTGGCGTTCGGGCTCGCGACGATAACCGCCGTCGCAACCCAGGCTGTGACCAGCGTCGGCCGTGGAACGCGCATTGCGCCAGGCGTTATCGTCGAAGCGTGACGAACGAGGGTGCACAACTCAGCGGGCAGCGGCCCCTCGAACAGGGCATCGTAGAGCTGAAAGTGGACCTCTCCTACGGACAGTACCTGCACCTCGAGCAGATTCTCGGAGCGCAGCACCCTGTGAGCGGTCCCGACAACCACGACGAGCTTCTGTTCATAATCCAACACCAGACCTCCGAGCTGTGGCTCAAGCTCGTCCTGAGCGAGCTCACCTTCGCCCGAGGTTGCATAGCAGCGGACTCGATCGGCCCAGCCCTCAAAGCCCTCGCAAGAGTCAAGCACGTGCAGCGCCAACTGAACGAGCAGTGGTCAGTGCTGGCGACTCTCACCCCGTCGGAGTACGCCGAGTTCCGCAACCGCCTCGGGACCTCGTCGGGCTTCCAGTCCTGGCAGTACAGGGCGGTCGAATTCATCCTCGGCAACAAGTCGGAGGCGATGGTCGAACTGTTCGGTCACGACCCCGACGCACAGAAACTCCTCGCGTCACTGCTGGCCCAGCCGACTCTCTACGACGAGTTCCTCCGCTACCTGTCGCGGCGCTCCTACCCGGTGCCGGACGTCGTGTTAGACCGCGATGTAACACGACCGTGGAGCTTCGTACCTGAGCTTGTCGGGGTTCTCGCCCCGATATACGAGACGCCGGCCGATCACTGGGAGGCGTACGAAACCTGCGAGGAGCTGGTGGACATCGAAGACAACTTCCAGCTTTGGCGCTTCCGGCACCTCTCGACGGTGCGCAGGACGATAGGCGAACAATCCGGAACCGGAGGCTCCACCGGTGTAGGTTTCCTCAGACGAGCCCTGGAGCAGTCGTTCTTCCCCGAACTGTACGCCCTTAGAAGCGAGCTGACTCTTTGACCCACGAACTGCCGTCGAGCGAACAGCGAGCACTGACCCACGAACTAGTACTCCCAGCGGACCTGGCCTACTGGGAGGAAAAGGCGAGGCGAGCCGACGAACAAGACCCCCTCGGCGCCTGGAGGGACCAGTTCGAGCCTTTACCCCCCGACGTTGTCGCCTACCTCGACGGCAACTCGCTCGGGCGCATCCCCAAGGGCGTCACAGAGGCGATGGAACAGTTTCTTCGCGACCAGTGGGGAGGGCGACTCATAAGAGGTTGGGGTGAGGGTTGGATGGACTTGCCGGCGGCCCTCGGTGACCGCCTGGCGAAGGCGGCACTAGGGGCCGGACCGGGCCAGGTCGTGGTGGGGGAGTCGACCACCGTCCTGCTGTACAAACTTGCGCGGGCGGCGCTGGAAGCCCGACCTGGGCGGCGCACCATCCTCGTCGACACGGACAACTTCCCTACCGACCGTTACCTGGCCGAGGGTATCGCAGCCGAACGGGGCTGCCGTCTGCGCTGGGTGACCACCGACCCGGAAGCCGGATTGACGGCCGAGCAGGTCGCCGCCAACCTCGACGGCGACGTCGCCCTCGTCTTAGCCAGCCACGTCTCCTACCGCTCCGCGTGGCTCGCGGACATGCAGGCCGTCACCGCCCTCGCCCACGACGCTGGAGCGCTGGTGTTGTGGGATCTCAGCCACTCGGTGGGATCCGTGCCCGTCCAACTCGACGACCTCGAAGTCGACCTGGCCGCCGGCTGCACCTACAAGTACCTCAACGGCGGGCCGGGATCGCCGGCGTTCGCCTACGTGCGCTCCGAGCTCCAGGAGGGTCTGCGCCAGCCGATATGGGGATGGCTCGGCAGTGCAGAGCCGTTCGCCATGGGCCCGGGCTACGTGCCGGCATCCGGTGTCAAGTCGATGCTCAGCGGAACGCCCCACGTCGTGTCGATGATCGCTTTGGGCGTCGCGTTAGGACATTTGGAGCAGGCTGGTATCGAAGCGGTCCGGGAGAAGTCCGTTGCGCTCACCAGTTTCGCCGTCGACCTATCGGACGCATGGCTGGCCGGCGAGGGCGTCCAGTTAGCCTCCCCGCGAGACCCCGACCGGCGAGGCGGTCACGTGACCTTGCGCCGGGCGGACTTCGAGTCGGTCAAGGACAGGCTGTGGAGCTGGGGGGTCATACCCGATTTCCGGTTCCCCGACGGAATACGGCTGGGTCTCGCCCCACTCACCACCAGCTTTGCCGAGTTGCTGCAGGCGATGGTGATCTTCTACGACGAGGTGCGGCGCCGCTGAAGAGCACGTGGCGGAGGGCACCGCTGGCTTGGCACGGCCAGCTTGGCGGGGACGGCTTCCACGCAGCCACACCACGTCGGCTCGTCATGGGCGCGAAGGTCGTGTCCGACGTCGGTGAAGGCATCACTTTCGAACGCACCGGCCTGCGCGCGTACTACCCGGGTGACGGCTGATATCACCCGGTAATCCCACTGTGTCCCTGCGTGTTCGGCCAGTACCGTCAAGGCTTTCTCCTGGCCCACCCCAGCTCGGTACTGCCGGGTGTTGGCGATGGCGTCGTAGGCGTCACACGCAGCCACGATGCGCGCCCCGAGGGGGATGCCTTCGCCGGCCCACCCGTCGGGGTAGCCCCGCCCGTCGACGCGTTCGTGGTGTCCGCGTATCACCGGGGCGAGCTCCGCCAAGGCCGGCGAGCCGAGAACCATGCGCTCGCCGTCTGCGGGATGGCGCTTTACGACCTCGTATTCGGCGGCATCCAACGCCCCGGTTTTGTTGAGGATGTGGTCGGGTACCTGCAACTTGCCGATGTCGTGCAAAAGAGCGCCCAGGGCTACCACCCGCACCTGGTCGAAGGGCCGGTGGAGCTCCTCGGCGACGCCAGCGGCCATGTGGGCGGTACGAACCACGTGGTTTCGGGTGACGGGGTCTTTCGCTTCGAGGTCGGCAACGAAACGGCGAACCAGAGGGTCGAGCCCGAGCTCGATGGCCCGCAGGGGTGTCACGGCGTCGATGGGGGAAAGCAGCATGGCGGCAGTTCCCGAGCGCCGGTAGGTGGAGGCGGCGATCACGGTGCCGGCCAGCACGGCGGTGGCGTCGAAGCCGTGGGCCATCCAAAACGCTGCGGTCCAGGGGCCACGGGCGACGAAGATCAGGTTCGACGCGGCGAGCAGCACAGCGCTTGCCGATACAGCCAGAGGCCCGTTGGAGTGTGCCATCCAAGCGAGACGCATGTGTCGGAACGACAGCAGACCGCAGAACACGACGGCTGGGGCGATCGCGACCGCTGACCATCCGGCGCCGGCGGCGACGGCCCACCCGATCAGCCATGACAGCGTCCAGAACCGAAATCGAACGGCAGTCACAAGCCTCAGGATCAGTTGGCTAACCGCCGACCCTGAGTACGAGCTGATGCCCCGGGACCTCCCGAGCTGCATGCTTGCCATGAGCCGGTGTTTGGCGTCACAGGTTCTGAGTGAGAAACGTCGTAACCCACGCAAGTCGGTCGGTTACCAACAACACGCCCATGACCGCCATCACCGACGACGAAGAAAAGGGTGTCTCGCGTGATCGCTCCGACACCGCGAGAGCGCCGACTTCTCAAAGCGGTAGCTGTGCCGGCGGACCGGGCGGATCCTGACTTGCTTCCGGGTACGATCCTTCGGGTGCGGTGTCGCCGGCGTCTACCCGTCTGGTCAGGTCCAACGCTCCGACGACGGAAAGATACACAGGGGCCAGAGGCAAGACGCACGGCGACGCGAAGGACGCGAACCCGCCGGCGAAGGCCGCCGCGACGCTGACTCCCGAGACGCTCACCGTGTCAGGCTGTTATGCCGGAGCCATACAGCGCTGCGAGCTCGCTCGTAAGAGACGACTGCGTGTAGCCACCCACGTGCGTCGTGAGCAACGTGCCTGTGGCGCTGTAGTAGGCGGTCATCGGCATGGTTCCCGTCCCGCCGAGCGATTGATAGAGGCCGTTGTTTTGTGAGCCCCCGACGTCGCTCAGCACGTAAGGCACTGCCTGCGATAGGTGGTACTCGTTCGCAAACGAGTTGCCGTTACCCGTTTCGAGAGTGTTCACTTCGACGAATGTCACTTTGCTCGCGAGGAGCTGCGCTTCTGCGGTGAACACCGGAAGTTCGGTGGCACATACGGTGCACCGCGACGCAAAGAAGTTCACCACTACAGGCTTACCGCTGAGTGAGGTCAGCGCCACTTTTCCTGGCTCCCCCAGGCGAGGAAGTTTCCACGCCTGCGTCGAAGTACTGTCACCAGCGGTCGATGCCCGCTTGGCCACCGCCAGGACGACAACCCCAGCGACGACGACGGTAGCCATGACCCCAACGGTGATGATCTGGTAGAGGCGACGCCGGTCGGAGTAAGCGACCGGCGTCCTCCTAGGAGGGGGAGACTTACGTCGCGCTGGCAGGGTTCTAGGTGGTGCAGGTCGCTTCGTGCTCACGATAAAGCTCCGACTGTCACTCGCTCACATGCCAGCTGGCAAAAGCCGCCTGACAGACGTGCGCCTGAGCGTGACTGCGAGTATCAGCCCGACCACCGCTCCGAAGAGCAGATGAGCCAAGAAGAACGCGAGCTGCGGGACGAGGGCCATCATCGGGTTTGCGTGCGGAAGGATCGCCCAGCGATTCACCACGTACACGACAGCCCCACCGATGACGCCAGCAGCGACCAACGCCGTCGACGAACGCAAGGCCGGCACCATATACGCAGCACCGACGATGATAGCGAAGAACGCGACACCCAGGAATGCAGCAAACGCGAAGTGCAGTATCGAACCGACTACGACGTTACCTGCGCTCACCGGCATGGAGGCCATCACAGCATTACGACTCGAGGCGGGAAGCTGCTTCATCAGCTGCGCCACGGTCGCGTTAGTCGCCTTACCGCTCATGAGCTGGCCCAGCAAAGCCACTCGCGACGCGGGCAAGTGCATGGACATGAGCATCGGGGCCAGCTTGGCCACCATCGCCGCTGGAATGTGCCCTGCGTGTATCGCCCCGTCGAGCTGGCTCATCACCGAACTCGGAAGGTTGATGCCCATCATCGACATCAGAGAGGGAAACATCGGCAGCGGCGGGACGATCGTGTAGACGAACGCAGCCATTCCGATGTTCAAAGGGGTTGCGTAACCCATGCCTGACGCACCCATGACGATGATCATCAGCAGGATCATCAGAAGTCCGCCAGCAAGCCCGCGCCGATCGCGGGAAGCGCTAAGACCCGTGTCAAAGCTCCCAGCGGGGGAGAGGAAGACGTGGAGGAGCGGACCTGGGAAACAGTTGTCATATGTCTTCGTCCTTAACACTCTTGAAGCCCGAACCGAACAGGCCAACCGACATGCCACTATCCGTGGCATGTCAGGAAGCCCTAACACCAGCGGCCTATTCCAACCTCACGCGGTTTATATTTTCAGGCGACTTCTTGCGCGAGGACACGCTTACGCCGGGGGCCGAATGCCTAGAAGTGCTGTTAGCGGGAAGCGGACTCCGGGGTGAGGCTGTCAGCCAGCGGACGAAACGGTGACTGCCAGGGTCACGCCCTGGCCGGGAAGCGATATCTGCTCCACCAAAACTTGAAACTGGCTGTCGGACAGCGTAGATATGTCCGCTACCGAGGTATCTGTCGTGTTTTGGACGGTGAAACCGTTGCTCTGCAAAGCTTTGACGTAGGTGGCCAAGGCCGTGGCGTCGGTTTCGGTTAGCTGCACGTACCATTTGCTGGCACTCAAAGTGGCGCTGGAAAGGACCTTCCCGGGCGGCGTCGGTACCTGGGATGGGAACCCGGCCGGCATCGCCTGGGTGGCGCTGGAAGCGGGCGGCGCGTTGGGCGCAGTAGTGGCCGGCGTCGTCTGGGGAGCAGCGATCGGGGCGATGCCACCCACGGCCGTTATCTTGAATGAGGTGTTCGCTCCTGTGATGTGAACGGCGCTGGCGGCGGAGCCTCCCGGAACGCCCGCCGAGTACGACAGGAGGGCGCCCGTGTTCTTGGCGACGCAGGCCGTCGCCGTTTCCACCAGCAAGGATGCGTCAGCTCCCGGAGTTTTCACCTGGTAGGTGGCGCCTCGTACCCCTGCGACGTCGCAGACGCCACCGGTCGTGATCTGGATCCCCGTCACGTGGGTGTAGCCGATCAGCGCCTTTGCGTAAGATGTTTCGCCGTCGAGTGTCTGGGGGGATCCGGCGATGACCTGTCCGAGGGCGACGCTGTACCCGCGACCGTTCACGTCGTAGTCGGTCACGTCGGGGCTGGTCGAATGAGTTTCCCAGTCGGTGGGGTCGTGAACCTCTCCGGTGATGGTGAAGGTGTAGCCGTCGTTGCCGGCCGTGGAGACGAACGAGTAGTTAGTCAGGCTGCCGAGCCGGGCCAGGCTCAGGCCACCTCCCGAAGTAGCCGATGTCAAGTCTGTCGAGGTCGTCGAACTGCTTGTGCCGGTCGGGTTCGTCTGCCCGGCGGCGTCCGTCTTGGAGCTACCGGACGATCCACAGGCGGCGAACACCATCCCAGCTGCCAAAGCCGAAGCGCCCACAGCTAAGCGCCGGAGTGAAACCATCATGTATTTGCCTCCTATCTCAACGCTACCCGTCGGTCTCAGCCGTTACAAAAGCCATCTGGCATTTCGGCATCGAGACAGACCACCGTCAGGCTCGCAAGAGGGACTGTCCACTCTTAACCGCCCTTGAACACGTCGGGGTGGTAGCGGAATCGACTCGATAGCGTGGGCGGGCGCTGCGACGGCGGCGCGACTTCGTGCGAGACCGAAAGGAACGAGGATCAGACTTGCGTGGTTTACCCGTCTGTGACGTGGTGCTGAGCGAGAGCGCGCTAAGTAACCCGAACGCGGCGAGCCCGATCGGGATTGAGTTGGGAATGGATTCTTCATTCAGTGCTGCTACGCGGGAGGCACTGGTCGAGCGGATCCGTGGTTTCGCCCGCCAGGCGGCGTCCAGAGCGTACTTCGCTGCGTTCCCCGACGACCTTCCGCGGCTTGCGGAGGTGGCCAAGCGACGGGTGTCGGGTACTGATCACCCAGCCGCGGCAGAGCGCGCAGCTGCGGGCGGCGGGCCGGTGGAGATCCTCACCTCAAACTCCAGCGACATGGCAGCTCTCGCCGCGCAACTCGCGGGACTCTTCGAGATACGTCGACTGTGACCGGTCCGGCGGTTCCTAACTGGGTTTAGGGATGGGGATAGGGTTGGCTGCGCGGGAGAGTGCTCAGCTGCCGGTGTAGAGCCGGTCGAGGCTGGCCCCTGCCCGCCCGTTGGCGGCGAAGCCCTCCAGCGTCTGCCACTCCCGGTCCCGGTCGAACAGGTCGCTCGGCTTGTCCACCGGACAGAATGATAGGCGAAACTATGATAAATGTCAATCTTTGAGCGGGACGGCAACCGGGGTCTTGCAACCCGTGGGAGAACGGTGCCGCAACTATGCAGGTTCGTCGATCCGCGATGTCTCGTGACATCACAATGGCGGAGAGGGTGGGATTTGAACCCACGGAGGGTTTCCCCTCACACGATTTCCAATCGTGCCGATTCGGCCGCTCTCGCACCCCTCCAGGATGTGATCACTCTAGACTACTATGTCGGAAAGGAACGGGCGTCGAGTGCGACGGTCGGGTCCTACGCAACGTGGCACCGTGAACCGAGTCAGGGCCTGACGGCAGCAGCTCTCAGCGGAACGCTCCGTGTGCCGTAGACAGCCTGACCGTCGCACCCGACGCCCGTTCGTGCGAGGGCGGCTAGCGGCGGATCGTGAGGCGAACCCGGCCATCCTCGCAGCTTCTAGGCTCGTAGGGTGGCCGAGGATCAAGAAGTTCCCTACCAGGCTCTTTACAGGCGCTATCGCCCGCAGCGT
>JAJZNG010000038.1 GCA_021847945.1 Actinomycetes bacterium
TCGGTTGTTGACTGCGATTTTGACTCCAATCCGGACGAATTGAAGTGAGACTCGACGACACTCGCTGGACCCAAGGCCTGGTGCCCCCGGAAGGACTCGAACCTCCGACACGCGGTTTAGGAAACCGGGCTCTTTGAGCTTGAGATCGGCGTAAAGTCGCCTTTCAGTCGCCATCCGCCCAGGTGGGGTACCTCCGCCCCGGCGCAGACGGCTTCGCAGGTCTTGGAGTCGGGGCGACCGGACCCAGCCCGAGGGCCGGACGGGGTCGTCGAATGGAGTGGGCCAGGTGTGCTCGGGCCGGAGCGAGGGGCACCAGGGTGACGTCGCCCAGCGGGCGATCTCGATCAGGGCTGGTGCCGGCCGGGGCGACGCCTCCCGTCAGCGGCATAGCATGCTGAGTGAGGGGCCCCGCACCTGCGCCAGACCGCGTCCGGCAAGCACGTGACGACGGCCCGGCTCCCGAGCCGCCAGTGGCATTCCCGGGACGGCACGACGAGGCAAACGGTCGAGATCGTCGCCTCCCGGCTTCAGACACTATCCTCCCCTAGGAACGGGTCGGAGGCACAGGCCGGCCTAACCGTGCGGCTGCGGCCGAGGAGAACCCGGTCCCCTCGGACCGCGGCCACATCCACAACGCGCCTGTGGGGTTCGGTCTCGCAGTCTCCGCGGACTTCCCCGGCGTCAAGGGAGTCCGAGCCTCCGCTGCGCTCCGGTTCTCCTGGCGGGCTGCGCCCTCTGCCCTTGACTCCGAGTCAGCCCGGCGCCCCTTCGCGCGTACGAACCCAGAAGGGACACGAGTTGCAGACATGGCCTACACCGTCTCTGAGATTGCTGAGTTTATCGAGTACCAACTCGTCGTCGCGGCCCGCAACGACGACGCCGCCTCGTCCAACCTCTTCGATCTCGTCGACAGCAGCGAGGGCCTGGCGCCGCGTCAACTCTCGCATGAGGTCAGCTGGGCCTTCTGCGACCGCTGCGGATGCTCAGTCGACACCGACCTCATCCGTCAGTATGACCACCACCATGCCGAGGACGGCGACTTCTGCTGCGCCGACTGCGGGTACCGTCCCTCGCCTGATGAAGCTGAGGGGCATATGAGCGTTTGAACTTGGCGCGGCTCACGGCCTGAGCGTGCAGCGCCAGTTCTGGCCCTCCAGTCCCTGCCTCAGTGGTTCAGCCATAATCGGGCTCATGGGCGATGGCCGTGACCACCGTATGCCGCCGCAACTGACCGGAGACGCCCTCAGTGCCGTCCACCACCGGGGCAGCCACCTCCAGATCATCGCGGCCGCCGGCTCCGGCAAGACCGAGGTGGTCGCCCAACGGGTCGCCGACCTGCTCGCCGAATCGCTTCCCGCCGACTCGATCGTTGCATTCACATTCACAGAACGCGCCGCGGATGAGCTGAAGAACCGGATCGCTCATCGCGTCGAGGACCGTCTGGGCCGCGGCGCCCTCGACAAGATGGCCGGCCTCTTCGTCGGAACCATCCACTCGTTCTGTTTTCGCCTTCTCCAGCAGCACGTGCCCCGCTATGAGACCTACGACGTTCTCGACGAAAACCAGCTCACTGCCTTCCTCTCACGGGAAGCGATCCGGCTCGAACTTCGCCAGCTCGACGCTGGGAACCGGCTCTTCGCCTCGATCGCAGCGTTTCTAAAGGGCGTCGACGTGATCGAGAACGAGCTGCTCGACCCCGCCTCGATGCCTGACCCGTTCGGCCCGATCCTCCGGAACTACTACACAACCCTCGACCGGTACCGACTGCTCACCTACGGCCAGCAGGTGGTCCGCGCCGTCCGCGAACTTGAGCGCCCGGAGCTGGCGGCCGAGATCCACAAGAGCTTGCGTCACCTGGTCGTGGACGAGTACCAGGACGTCAACCGGGCACAGGAGCGGCTGATCGAGCTACTCACCGGTCCACAGGTCGAACTATGCGTGGTCGGGGACGACCAACAAGCCATCTATCAGTGGCGCGGCTCCGACGTCTCCAACATCGTCACCTTCCCTGACCGCTACCCGGGAGTGGCTACCTTCGAGATCACCACCAACCGCCGCAGCCGGCCTAGCGTCATCGACGCCGCCAACGACTTCGCCCGCACTATCCCGGAACGCGTCGAGAAGACCATGGGCCATCACCGCCCACCGGCCGGCGGCCCCGAACCCGAGGTGGTCGTCTGGAGTGCACCCAGCGAGGTCGAGGAAGCCGGATGGGTCGCCAACCTCATCCTCGACCTGGTCGACGCCGGCGTCCGCTACCGGGACATCGCGGTACTGGTCCGAAGCCGAGCTGCTTACGCCCGACTGGTCGAACAGTTCGGCACGTTCGACATCCCCGTCCAGCCCGGCGGACGCTCGGGGCTGTTCGATCAGGCCGAGGCTGTCGTCCTGGGGCACACCATCACATGGCTCACCGACACCGAGTGGCGCGCCCATCATGGACCCAGCCAAGCTACGAGCGACGAAGACCTGCTCGACGAGTACCAGCGCGTCTTCGAGCTTCCTGACCCGGGACGCAACCGGCTCACACGCTTCCTGCGCCAGTGGAAGACGGCCGTACCCCGAAGCGACCGCACCGCCGACCTTGTCGGGGAGCTGTATGACCTGCTCGATGAGCTTGCCGTTCGCAGCTGGGACTTAAGCACTCCCCAAGCCGTCAACCGGCTCGGGACTCTGGCCCGCTTTTCCTCCCTACTGGCCGACTACGAATCGGTACGGCGCCGCGCCCGCCCGGACCCCGACACCGAAGGAGAGCAGGTCGGAGGCGAAGACCGAGGCACCTGGTACTACCGCAACCTGGGACTGCACATCATCAACTACGCGCAAGGCGCCTACGAAGGCTTCGACGGGGAGGCTGATTTTGTCCTCGACGCCGTCGACCTAACTACAGTCCACCGAGCCAAGGGTCTCGAATGGCCCGCCGTCTTCATCACCTCCCTCACCGCGAACCGGTTCCCGACGACCAGAACCGGCGAGATCCAAAGCTGGCTCGTCCCTCGGGATCGATTCGATGCGCCGCGGTACGAAGGCAGCGATGCCGACGAGCGACGTCTGTTCTACGTAGCCATGACCCGCGCTCGGGACTGGCTTTCCATCTCCCACCACGGCCGGGTCAACACCCGGGCAGCCGCGGCGAGCCCCTATTACAGGGAGTTGGCCCACCTCGAAGTCAGGCCTGAAGACATCTCCCTGCCGGCGATCGAGGTCGACGATCGGGGAGCTGACGACCCCATCTCGATCACCTACAGCGAGCTAGCCGCCTTCATCGACTGCGGCCACGCATTCCGGTTACGCGACCTGATCGGATTCCAACCCCGCCTCGCCCCCGAGCTCGGCTACGGCAAAGCCGTTCATCACGTCATGCGTGCCGTCGCCGAAGCCACCAAGGCAGCGGGCAGGGTCCCCACACCGGCAGAGATCGACGAGATCCTCAATGCCAGCTTCTTCCTGCCTACCGCCAACAAGCCGGCGCATCGTCAGCTGAAAAATGCTGCACGCAGACTCGTCACCACGTACACGGAGAAGTACGAGGACGATCTCCAGCGTGTGTGGGAGACAGAGCGGCCCTTCGAGCTCCACCTGGACGGCGTGACAATTACCGGTCGGGCAGACGTCATCCTTGACCGGGAAGGCGGCGTCACGACGGGTCTTGCCATCGTCGACTACAAGACCTCCACCTCGGGAGACGTGCAGGACCACGCCCTGCAGCTCCAGGTGTATGCCGACGCCGGACGGCGCGAGGGGTTGGACGTCAGGGGCGCGTACGTGCACGATCTCAAGGCGGCCTCGCGTGACCCCGTAGCGGTCGATCCCCAAGCGATCGTGCGGGCTGAAGCGAAGGTTGCCCACGCCGCTGCTCAGATCCGCGCCCGCGACTACCGGCCCAATCCGGGACTCCGATGCCACCGCTGCGAGGTCCGAACGATCTGCGCGTCAGCACGACACTGAGGCTCATCGTCTGACAGAGAAGACCTTCATCACCTCGTCGCCGTAGTCGTTGATGACCTTCACGGCGATCTTGCCGGACTCCGGACGAGGGAACGGTCGAGACTCCGTTCGGTACAGGCTCGCCCAGGCCTCTTCGTCAATGTCCGCACTTAACGCTCGTTTCAATCTTACATACGGATCTTGCCCACCCGTGAAGTAGCAATGCCGAACGAAGAACGACTCCTCGTTGTAAGAAGTGTCGATCATCCACAGCGCCACCTGATTAGTGTCGTTGCTCCGGATCTCGCCGGTGTTCGGATCGTAAACATCGACGCCACGAAGAAGTACTCGTAGTTCATCACCCTCATCCTTGATCTCAATATCAGGCTCTCCGAACACGGTGAAGAGGTTGCCGGCGCCAGTCTTCTTCAGTTCGTCACCCATCACGAGATCGGCATTCATGCGAACCAGGAGCACGGGCACTCGCCCAAGTCGGCGTTCCGCGGCAACGTTGGCAAAGCCCTCGTCCGACGTTACGTACCCATCTCCTGTCCCAAGGACAGACGGGTCGAAGGCGAAGGCGAGCACGCACAACAAGTCGAGTTCACCCGCTCGGTTGGCCTCGCGGGCAGCGTCCTTGATGAAGGAAGGTCCTACCGTCCCGTACTGGGGTCCGATCGTGATTCCGACTCTCCTGGGTCTACCGTCCGGCGCACCCTCCCGCTCGCCTACCGCCTGAATGTGCGTGGCAGCGTAAGCGTCAATCGTGTCGAACATGAGGCGCTCGCCTTTGCGGCCGTTCTGGATCCCGGCTGTCCTTAGGTTTGCCACGATGGTCTGTTCAAAGGTCACGTCGCCGCGTGATGCGTGTTCTGCACTGTTTGTGTTGAACGCTCCGAGACGGTCGACTGCGCTACCCGCGAACGCCAAGGATCGGTGAGGCGAGAGACTCTCGACCGTGAAGGGGCCCGAGACGCGGACCTTCTTGGCGTCCTCAATCGGTTTGTCGTAGATGAGCTCAAACTCCGCGTGACGCCAAATCGCTGACTTGATGGCATCGGTATCCAACCCGGCCTTGATATCCGGATTCGTGGAGATCGTTCGCAGCGAGATGTGACGCACGCGGTCATACACGAACCCGTGATGTATATCGTTGCCTACTTTCGCAGGCGGTAGCAGTGAGCCCGAGAGTTCGGCTTCTTTCATCCGGCCCTCGGTCGAGTCTGCGAGCAGATACCAAGGAAACCTCGCCGACATGAGCCGTTGGCGAGCGAGTGCTAGGGCCACGCGCGAGGTATCGATCGTGATCCAACGTCGGCCCCATTGCTCAGCCACGTAGGCAGAAGTACCCGATCCGCACGTAGGGTCTAGTACCAGATCGCCCGGATCAGTCGTCATGAGAAGGCAGCGAGCCACGACCTTAGTATACGTCTGCACAACGTAGATGTTCTCGATGGCGAACGTGCTTTGTACGGTGTCGTCCCACCAGTTCGTAAGAGCGCGAACCGGGAAGTCCGAGAAATAGCGCTTAAAGGCTAGCGTGCGACCAACTCCGAGCAGCCGTTGTGCCTGTGCGAGACGGGTCATACCTTCCACGTTGGTCTTCCAGTAAGCACCCCGACTGGGAGAGTAGGTCGTTCCATTCAACTCAAACCCGTAGCTCGTGGTAGAGCCGCCGCTCTGGGAGGTGAGATTGTCCGTGCGAAACCGTCCGCTCGTAGATGTTGTCTCGCCAGCCTTCACGCGCCGGTAACCATCATTCTCATCGATATAGGGATATGCGGCCTCGGTTGGTACAGACTGGGTATAGAGCTGCCGGTACTTCATCTGCTCAAGAGACTTCGCGTACCACAGTAGATAGTCGTTGACGCCGTCGAGGCGTCCACTGGAGACGGCGCTTGTCTTCTTGAACGGTATGAGGGCAGCAAAGTTCTCACTACCGAAGACCTCGTCCAAAAGCGATCGCACCAGATGAACATTCTCGTCACCGATTTGGACGAAAACCGAACCGCTCTCGGTCAGAAGGTCCTGAGCAACAAGCAGGCGATCACGCATGTACCCGAGGTAGGAGTGAATCCCGAGTTCCCAGGTATCGCGAAATGCCTTGATCTGCTCGACCTCCCGTGATGCGTCCTCCAGCTTTCCATCGGTGACGGTTCGCTTCCGAGTCGATGCCTGCCAGTTGCTGTTGAACCGGATCCCGTAGGGAGGGTCGAGATAGATCATCTGGACCTGTCCGCGTAGCCCCTCCCTCTCTGAGAGGCTTGCCATTACGTTGAGAGAGTCGCCAAGGATCATTCGATTGGACCAGTTCGCTTGGTGCTTATAGAAGTCAACGAGGTCGAGTTCCTCGAGCCCATCAAAGCTGTCGAACAGGGTGAGCTCGGGCTCGTCCTCCGCCTGACTCGCAGTCCTGCGAAGATTCTCGATGATGACCCGCGGGTCGATCTTCTCCTGGATGTAGATCGTTGGCGCATCGGCAACCAGGTCCTCGCCGTCAATGTCGTCCTTGCCCTTCCAGACCAGCTGCGGATCCAGTGTTGGATCGCGCGGATACCGGACTGGCACAGACTGTTCTAGCTCTGGCGAAATGAAATCCTGCGCATCGGCAGTCGGGATGTTGGCGCGCTTATCGCCGTGTGTGATTGCGCCTACTGGCGTTGGGGCGGAGGTCTTAGCCTTGCGTGCTGACATCCAAACGTCCTTGAGCTAGGCGGGTAATCCGATGATGGGGCGGTCTGCGTATAGGTTCGCGATGGCTTCGTCGAGCAGAGAAGCGGCGTCGGCAGGGTTGCGCACCTCGACGTAACCCCAACGGCCGTATGCGCCCCAGTTGTTGACGGCTGCGCACCACTGGTTGCGCGCCGTTTCTGCTTTGGCTGCCGTCGGGCCTGGGGACTTTCGGCTGCCCGACACTTCGATGATCAGCGTGCGCTCAACGTCGGCGGGGTCGGTCACTAGCCGGACTAGGAAGTCGGGCACGTACTCGTGCGTCCGTCCTTCGTGCACGTACGGGATGGTGAAGCCGAGGCGCTCGTTCTTCACGTACGCCTTCACGCCAGGATCGGCTTCCAAAGCTTGGGCGAGGCCCTCTTCCCAGGAGTTGCCCCTGATGCCGTCCAGAACCACATGGTTAAGGTGGGACTTGGTTGGTGGTGGGTCCATGACCACCTTGCGAGTAAGGAAGCGAACTTCGTCCGTTGACGCGCTGGAGTCGAACCGGCGAATGATGGGCATGAGCAGTGTCGGGCGGCTTTCTGGATAGCGGACGATGGACGCGAATACCTTCTCGGCTGCTCTGGCGCCGGCTTGGGTGAGCAGCAGGTGGCCTTTGGTCACTCCCGTCTCGACCGTGACACATTCGTGAAGCCAGCGGCGGGCGATGTCGACGAGCTGCGGGAAGAGCCAGGGCCGTTCAACCCCGTCGAGAGCAGCGAAGAACTCCTCGCGCTGAACAAGAGTCTTGGCGATCGCGAACGCGATCCGCTGGTCGCGGGCATTGCGAATGTCCTCGAGGTCGATCTCCGCCGCCTCGCCGATGACCCCTTGGTTCCTCACCCACAGGGCGACCGTTGCTTGGTCGAGGTGGAGCTTCGAGTTCTCGTCGAAGTCGGCATGCAGCGCTGCGTCGGGCAGCTCTACCCGGTAACCGTCAAGCTTGGGGAATCGAATTGCCAGGGGCCACCGGTCTGGCAGCGCCCTGACCTCGATGGCGGGTCGAGGCTCCCGCGGTCTTGCGATCTGGCGGTCACCCGGGATGAAGGCGAACGGCACGCCGTAGACCTCGGCGTACTCCGGTTCGAAGCAGCCGGTGTGGGGGTTGATGGCGTAGCTGCGGCGACGCAGGCCCCGCCCGACAACCTGTTCACAGAGGAGCTGGCTCCGGAAGGGGCGGATCCCGAGGATATGGGTGACGGTATTGGCATCCCAACCTTCGGTGAGCATGGCGACAGACACGACGCAGCGAATGTTCTCACCGAGCTTGCCCTTCTTGCCGATGGTGTTCATTGCCTCCCGGAGAAGGTCGGCATCGGTGAGCTTCTCGACGTCGGCGCCAGGGTTCCGTAGCCGGTAAGCCTGTTTGAAGGCTTCGACCTCTCGGGCAGCGTCCTTCTTGAACTCAGCGCCCAGTGGTTCTCCGGACTCGAGTTGTTCGGAGTCGATGAGGATCGTGCGCTGGTGGGTGCTCCAGGTGCTGTCTTCGACGTTGCTCAGCAACGACAGGTTGCCGGGGATCAGCCTCGTCGTCCCGTCAGCAAGTTCGGCCTCGTGGCCGGCGATCCAGTCGAACACCAGCTTGCTGACCACGGTGTTCGGGCACACGATGATCATCACCGGTGGCGGCTCCCCCAATGCGGCGAGCATCCCTTCGTATTCGGTGTAGTTCTGCTCGTAGCTGCGATACAGACTGCGAACAGCCCCCTCCAGCGTCTCCGGCATCACCCAACCTTGGGGACCCAGGTCAACGTCCCTCGGCCGCAGAGCGCGCCGCTTGGGGAGCGGGGGTTGGATATGGTCCCACAGCTGGAGGTACACCAGCTCCTTGCCAGCGGCGTCGTCGTCGACTGGGATGCGTGGGATCTTCACAATCCCAGACTCGATGGCGTCCATCAGCGGGAAGTCGCTGACCACCCACGGGAAGATGAAGCCCTCGTTGTGTCCGGAGCCTTTCAGGTAGTACGGCGTGGCGGACAGGTCGTAGACGGTCTTGATCCCGGCCTTACGACGCAGGTCGAGCAGTCCGCGGAACCAGACTCGAGCATCTCGGTTGCGCTCGAGGTCCTCACTGTCGGCCTCGGCCGCATCGAGGAGCTTGTCCTGATAGCAGTGATGCGCTTCGTCGTTGAGGACGAGGACCTCACCCCTGCCGCTGCCGAACGCACGCAGGATCCGAGCCGCCACCATGTTCGGCGCCTCCCGGAAGGCGTCGGCCTCCTCCGGTCTGCCGCCGCGGAGAAGCCTCCGGGTGTTGGAGGCCACCCCCTGGATCTCTTTCGAGTCTCGGGGCAGGAAGGTGTGGTAGTTGACGATCTCGATCTGGGCTTGTAGCAGCGCATCCCACAGGTCGGCCGGGAGGAGGTCCCGCTCGTGGTAGTAGTTCTCCTCCCGCTCGGGATGTAGCACCCCGAGGCGGTCGCGGATCGTGATGCCGGGGGTGACGACCAGGAACCGCTTGGCGAACCGGGCATCGTTGGGGGCCATCACCTTGTTGATCGTCTGCCAGGCGATGATCATGGCCATGACCACCGTCTTGCCGGTGCCTGTCGCCATCTTGAGCCCGACCCGGGGTAGGCCGTCGTTGTGAAGCTGGTTCTCCGGCTCCAGCCGGCGTCGGTAGTCGGCCGTCCCATGCCGCCCGGCGACCTCGGCGAGGAAGATCGCGGTCTCGGCCGCTTCCCGCTGGCAGAACAGGACCGGCTCGTCCCGGGTGGGCGGGCCGGCAGTCCAGTGTGCGAGCAGCTTGCGGGTGTAGGGGGTGACTCCGTTCCAATTGTTGGCCCGCCACAGTTCAACGGCGCGTCGTATCCCGTTAATGAGCGAGTTCTCCTCGCGACGCTCTCCGGTCACGTCAAAATCAAACGCCTGCTGATCCGCACGCCCCTTTCGGCTGAGAGGTATAGGCACAAAGGACTCACTCGGTCGCCGACCGGGGCGCAGTTCTCCGGTCGGCCCCTTGGGCCCGATCTCGAAGTGGGCATTCGGCGCCTCGTAGGGCGAGTTGATGACTGGATTGCCGAGGTCACCCGGCGCTGACTCATGAGATGAAGTACTCACGCGAGGGCCTCCAAGGGCCAGCAGGCATCGATTCCATCCATTGTATCCTCGCCTCGAACGCTCACTGCGGATGCTCTGTGCTCATGTTCGGTCCCACTGTGGAAACTCCGGACCCCGCCAAGCCGAAGGGTACCGCACCCTCCACCTGCCGGTCGATGCTGCTCGGCTTTCGCCTGGTGACCATTGACACGCTTGCGTTACATCTCCCAGCAGGGCGGTAAGCTTTGTGGGTGCCCCAGGGTCCGACTCCTCGACGAAGCGTGCATTAACCCGGGGCGGTGTCGCGGCGTTGGCGTGCTCGAGCGGGTCACTCACTGTTCGGACCGGCACCCCCGCGGCCGGAAGGCGCGTCGCTGACATACGGCGGCGACAATCATGTTGAGCCGGGGGGTGCATCCGAAGGTCGCATCGGAGATCTTGGGGCACGCGACGGTAGCCATCACCCTCGACCTCTACTCCCACGTCACCGAATCCATGCAGACCGAGGCGGCCAAGCTGATGGACGAGACACCTGCCGGTCCGGTCCCCTCGGGCGCCTGAGTCCAGGGTCGCCGTATAGACGCCGGTCCGGCTACCCATGCCTATGAGGGTGTGCCCGATCTCCTCTCACAAGAATCGCCTCACCACGTCAGCAACCGCATGTGGTTGTTCGAGGTAGGGGAGGTGGGCAGTCCCAGGGAGGACCATGTAGCTGGCCTGGGGCAAACGGCTGGCGAGTTCCTGCGACCGGTTGATCAAGAACGGCACATCGCGGTCTCCGCACGCGACCAGTGCAGGCACTGGGATCTCCTCAAGCCGACTCCAGATGTCGAGACCGCTGGCTCCCGTGCCTTCCGACAGGCCGCGGCGTTCGATGTCGCCGATCATGTCGCGAGCAAGCCGCCTTGCTGGCTCGGGCACACGTCCCTCGGCTTCGCGCGGGCCGTCCAGCCACAACCAGAGACTTAGTCGAATCGTCTCCGCCAAGTCGCCTGACCTCGCGGCCTGGCCGAGGAGTTCATCGAATCGCTTTGTAGCAGGGTCCAGCTCCGGCTCGGGTGACCCGCTGATCGCCGGTGCGAAGAGCACCAGTGAGGCGACGCGTTCCGCGCTGCGCAGCGCCAGGTCGAGTGCTACTCCGCCTCCCAGGGAGCTTCCAACCAAGCACACAGGGACCGGCCCCAGATGGTCGAGCACTGCAGCGAGATCCTCCAAATGGGAGAACTCGCCATTGCCCGGCTCGCTTTCGCCGAAGCCACGGAGGTCGTAGGCGATCACCTGAAAGCGATCGGCGAGATGTGCTGCTACACCGCGCCAGCTGCGTCGATCGGCCACTCCGGCATGGAGTAGGACCACGCATGTCTCCGCCTCCCCCCATCGCTCGCCGACTAGCCGAGTTGCTCCTCGTGTGACCACGAACGGCTTAGGGGCCAGCATGCGAGAACCCTAACATCCGTAGCGCCAGGGAAGGTCTACTGCGGCGCTCTCCTAGGCGCTGACGCTCTGAGCCCGCCTCGACCATCGACTGCTCCGAGCCCGTCCTATTCGCCGAGTTCGGCTCGCCAGAGGATCTCACCGCAGGTGTCGTCCACCAGCGCTATCCCGGAGACGGCGGTCCGAAGTGGCAGGGGGAAATTCAGGACCGTGTCTATCGCGACTCCAAACTGGCCCTGGGGGACGCTTTGTGTGAGGGTGCAGTGCGGGATCCACTGGCCTGGTCGGTAATGGCTCCAGATGTCTACGCCAGCACGACGGAGCGCCGTGCCTATCTCCGCGCTTGCCTCCAAGAGCTCTGGAGCTGGCACAACCCCCAAGAACAGGACCCGGCCAACGAAGGCGCCGACTCCGTCGAGAGTCAAGGCCCTCGGGATCCTGAGCGACCTGGCGAGTACACGAGCAACCACCGTGGACGAGATCGCGTCGGCGACGACAAGCGAGACGTGGGGGTGGTGGCGACGGTGGGAGTAGGTGCCTAGCGACCCGACACCGGCCTCGTCAAGCGCGGACCAGAGGGATCTGATCGCGGCGTCGGCCGCGCCGTCAAACAGTAGAACCACACCCTGGGCCATCGCGGCAACGATACCGGTAAGGCATAGGGAAGATGGGCTTCGGAGACTGCAGTCAACTTCGCCCTTCCCCGTCCCACTTCGGTCGAGAGGTAGAACCTTGGCTCCGTGAGCCGGTCTCTACAGGGTGAAGTAGAGGGCGGCGGCGGAGGCGCCGAAGGCTGCTGCGGACCGCCCGGTCTGCGTGCGGAGCAGAACCACCAGGCTGGCGAAAGCCCCGGCCAGTGCCAGGCCTAGCGCCAGGCTGCCCCAAGCATCTTTGCTCATGATGAACAGAGTCCTGGATTGACATTTCGGTTACGGTCGCCCCGGGTGATGGACGTAGGGGGAGAGAGGACCGACGACTCTGGTCCGGTAGGCGTCGAGGGCTTGGTCGAATGCGCTGGGGATCTCTATATCCCTTGGCGGGTCCGGGATCTTCACGGCTACGACCGGGGAACCAGCGATCTGCACGTTCCGCGCGCTCGGGGGGAAGCCGAGTTCGGCGCCATCTTGGAGTACGCGCGTGTCGGTCGGGGTCCGGGTCTCGCCGGGTCCGATGTGCTGGTTCCCTGTAGGATCCTGCCACAGGAGGCGGAAGCCCCTGAGGGCCGTAAACAGGACGGGCAGGCGCTGGTGTCGGTCAGTGTTCGAGATTCGGTTGAGGAGTAGGAGGGCGTGCACTCCCTCGCCGGGCTGCCCCGCTCCCCTCGGGGGCTGCAGCGACTTGAGGATTGCGACCGCCTCGGGCCGTACTTTGGCGGTGTCTGACCGCCATCGCCCACGTTCCTTCGTGCGCTGTTGATCCTCCCCCGCGAGGGGCTCTTCCCAGACCCCCTCAAAATAGATCGGAAAGTAGACACTGCGCCTCTGGGCCGACGGCACCAGATCGGCCATGAGATGGTCGAGGCCACTACGTAGGTTGTAGACAAAGTCGGCGGCCATGGTGCCCAGCTCCAGGGGTGGGGATGATGTGAACCTTAGAT
>JAJZNG010000225.1 GCA_021847945.1 Actinomycetes bacterium
GGTTCCGGCGCGAGCTCGAGGCAGCGGCGGACGACGCGCGCCAGGCCCTCTTCGACCAGCTCGTGGCCGCCGCCCTCGCCTACTGGCACTGGGGCAACATCGAAACCCGCTGGACCACCAACATCACCGCCAGCGGCGGAACCACCTAACCAAGGTGGGCGTGGCATCACCTCGACCGACTATCCCAACAACTCAAGATTCGCCGCCGACGAACAAGCCCTAGGCCGACCACTACGAAGCGCCAGGGGGCAACCGGCTACTAGTCACCGCTGCCAGCTTCCACCGATCGCAAAGCGCTGCCTACACGACTGGGACTACGAAACCCGGCTTGGCCAACTCGGACATCGTTCCAGCCCGAGGGAACGACCGGTCCACGCTGAACACCTAGGCGTCCCCCGACAGGCTGACCCGCCTCAGCTGCCGCCCGGCCCGCCAGCACCACCAGTAACGCGGGCGAGACTGCCAACATGACCAGCAGTATCGCTCCCAGCCCCCTCCCACAAGCCGCCGACCATGATCTCCCCGAACTTCGCTTCCGACCTCGGAATCACGACACGACTTCCGAATAAGTTGATTCTGACGCCTGGAGATCCCGGCTGATGTCAGCGTGGACGATGTGCATGCGGGCTCCGCCTTCGAGCTGAGCGTCTTGGAGACCTTCCGCCGGGTCGAGTTTGCGGTGCGACGCGGACGAGTCCTCCATGATCTTGGTGATCACCCGGGCGACGTGCTCGTCGTCGTGGAACACCTCATCGTGGAACCCACCCCGCCCAGAACGCCGCTTCACGAAGATCGACGACGGCCCATTAACCATGATCTCCCACACGTCAGGGCCTACCTAGGAGCATTCCAAGGATGTGCTGGTCAGAGCAGCCTCACGACAGGCTTCCCGGCACCTCTAAAGGGCCGCGCGATGGGTGGCTAGGCAGGGTTGCCGAGTGCCTCTGATATTTGTTTCGCCGTGGTCATCACCAGCTTGGCGACGCGTCCGACCTGGCGATTGTTCAGGTCGAAGGTCAGCGAGGAGACGCTTACCCCGGCCAGCAGTCCGTGGCGGGCTGTGATCTTCGCCCCGATGCAGCGGATATTGCCCTCGTTCTCCTGCTCGTCGACAGCATAGCCGCACGAGCGCACCAGGCTCAACTGCTCGCAAAGTGCATCGACATCGGTGAAAGTGTTCTCAGTACGCCGCGGCAGCCCTATGCGTCCAGCCAGGGCCCGCACCTCCTCGTCGGAGTCAGCGGCGAGGATGGCTTTACCGACGGCTGTGCAGTGCAGGGGAACGGTTAGACCCACGTGCGAACGCATCTGGTATGCCTTGGGTCCGTCGACCTTGGCTATGTAAATCGCCTCGTCACCTTGACGCACGGCGAGATGCACGGTGTAAGCGGATCGGTCCCGGAGCTCGCGCAGGTACGGCATCGCCGCCTCGGCAAGGAATGACGTGGTGTCGGCACGAGCAGTGACCGTCAGCAGACGCGTACCAAGGCGATACCCGCGGTCTGCTGTCTCCTGGCTCCAGCCGACATCGATGAGGCCCTGCAAGATACGATGCACGGTCGACGTAGCGAGCCCGGTCTTGCGCGCGATCTGAGAGACCTTGCTCTCAGTCGCCAAGGCTTCCACGACTGCGACAACCTTTTCGATAGCGCTGTAGGTCTGCCCCCCGTCACGCTCGCTGGAACCTATCACGGGCGGGGTATCAGCAGCACCCGCTGTCACCTGCCCATCCACCCACCATCTACGACGAGGACATGGCCGTGAACATATCGCGCCGCGTGCGAACACAAAAATGCGACCGCACCGCAGATGTCCTCGGGAGTACCCCACCGCCCAGCCGGTATCCTCCTGGTGATCTCCGCCGATCGAAATGCGTCCGCCTGCAGCGGCGCCGTGTTGTTCGTCTCGATGTAGCCCGGTGCTACTGCGTTGACGTTGATACCAAGCGAAGACCACTCGTTGGCCATAGCCTTGGTAAGTCCAGCTATTGCGTGCTTGCTTGCGGTATAGCTGGCCACGTTGATACCGCCCTGGAACGATAGCAGCGACGCCACATTGACAACTTTACCGAAGCCCCGTTCTATCATTCCCGCCGCGATGGGCAGGGTGAGCTCGATCACTGCATCCAGGTTCACCGTCATGATGTCACGCCAATGATCACGGGTCTGGCTGAGCAAGGGAGCCCGGAAGATGCTACCGGCGTTGTTGACCAAAATGTCGACGCTGCCACTTTGCACAACCGACCTCGCTACAGCCGCCACGGAGTCAAGGTCGGTCAGGTCGACTCCGACCGAACGGACTGAAACGCCGAACCCGGATACCTTGTGTTCGACTTCTGCCAAACCTTCGACATTGCGGCCCACCAACACTAAGTCGGCGCCGGCTTGCGCCAATGCGATCGCCGTAGCGCGTCCGATGCCGCTCCGGGCTCCGGTGACTAAGGCGGTGCGGCCCGCCAGACCGAACTCGCCTAAAAGCCAGTCGGCGGAACTCACCGCAAGGTGCCTGTCACTACCAGATCCATGTCGTTGTATGCGAGGTTCTCGCCGCCTGTCGACCAGACGAACTTGTAGGGTGCAGTCCCTGCCCCGGTGTGGATAGACCAGGGCGGACTTATAACCGCCTCCTTGTCTCCCAGGATGAGGCTTCGTGTGGCGTCGGGCCTCCCGCAGAGGTGCACGATCCGCTCACCTTCGGGCAGCCCGAAGTACAGGTAGATCTCGGTACGACGCTCGTGCGTGTGACACGGCATCGTGTTCCAAACGCTTCCCGGGTCGAGTGTAGTGATACCGAATGCCAACTCGCACGAGGCTATCCCGTCCTCGTGGACGTACTTTCGTAGCGTCCGGGCGCTCGCCCGCCCGGCGTCGCCTATGCGGTGGGTCTCGACGGCGTCCCTCGAAGCTTTAAGCGTTGGGCGCGTCTCGTGAGCGGGAGTCGACACGAAGTAGTAACAAGCGGTGTCGCCTACCATCTCGATCTTGGTCGCACCCTGGCCTATGTAGAGCACGTCGTCACCAACCATGTGGTGTTCCGCGTCGTCGACGACGATAGACCCTTCGCCTTCGAGACACGCTACAGCTAGCTCACGTCGATCACAAAACCTCTCTGCGCGGATCTCATCGGGAGCTTCGAGGCGGATGTCCCTCCCAGCCGGCACAACTCCGCCGATCACAAGCCGATCAGACATTGACATGGCCATTCTGGCCGTCCCGTCGACGAAGAGGCCTTCGACGACGAAACGTTCTCGCAATTGTTGGGGGGACAGGTGGGCAAACTCGCCGGGGTGGGTTGGATATCGAACGTCCATCAAGAGCTCCATTCCGTCTGACGGGATACACTTGCACTCTAGCGGGATGCTTTCTACAGTTGCAATACATGACCCAGGCCGCCGGACATATACCGGAGCGAACCAACCGCACCACGCATTCACTCGACGCGACGGGCCTGATCAAAGACTGGCTGGTGAGCCCAGCGTGGAAGGCCCCCTGCGGCGACCTTCTCAGCGCGTTGATCGAGGAGTCCGGCGAGCCATGGGGTCCAAACGGCCGATGGACCCTAACCCAAGGCCCAGAGGTGGCACCCCTCAAGGAGAGATTGCACGCTTGCCGTCCTCTCGTAATCGACCAGGCCCTACCGCAGATCGTAGAAGGCGGTCCCGTGAGCTGGATCGCTCCTGGTGCTGACAGGACTGACAGCGGCATCTGGACCCGCGTACACACCAGGAGCGACGGGCTGGTCGACTGGAGCGAGTTCTGCTACCTACCCGAGCTCCGCCACGCTGTGGCAGCAACGGTCCTGGAAGTAGATCAGCCCGAATGGCGTGAGCTCGAAGTGGCCAGCACCGGCCCGACAGCCGTGTACGTCGACGGCGCGCTTGTGTCACAGTCGGCCGATGTGTCGTACATGGAGCCGATCGTCCACACGGTGAGGTTGAGGCTCGGATCAGGCCTGTCGACGCTGTTGGTTGCCACATGGCAGGTAGGCATGCGCGAGGTACGCCACACCTGCCGTGTGCGGGTCATCGGGCTTCCGATAAGAGTTGTGATCCCCTCGCGGGGGGCTGACGAGTACGCCAGCCGGATAGCCGAGGGGATCGTCGAGGAGGTGTCGACCCGTTCGTGGGCTCTGAAGGAGCCGGTGGTAGCTCTCGAGGGTCCCGATGGCGCCCGACTGCGGGTTACTGCGACATCCGGGCGCTCACAGACCCTCGTCCTCGAAGGCGGTAAAGGCGTCTTGAGCCTTTTGGAGGAGGCTCAAGACGACAGTGACCAAGGTTCGGCGTCCATGCTCAGCACCGGCGAGACGACACTCAAGGTCGCTTTGGACGACGAACGCTGCCCGGTATTTCGCGAGATGCGGGTCGCTTTAGTCTCTTCCAAGGCGCGCCTAGCGCCCCACGGCGCCGACCCCGCACTGTGGCGCCGCGAGGTCTTGGAGCACGTGGCTTCTGGGGAGCCGTGCACTGCTCGCGCCTTGGCCAGATCTCGGCTCGCTGCGCAGCGTCTCCCGCCCACACGCGACGTGCTCACACGCGAGGACCTGTGGCCATCGCTGTCGATGATAGAACAGCGCGCGGATTGCGCCGACTTCGAGGCAGTCGGCCTCATCACATTGCTCCACAGACTTGCCGACGACGAGGGGTGGCCGCCGCATGCCCGCGACGAGGTGCGACAGGCGTTGCTCGGGTTCAAATACTGGATTGACCAACCGGGCCTCGACGCCATGTGCTACTTCACTGAGAACCACCAGCTCGTCTACCACGTCGCCGAGCTTCTAGCAGGGGAACTATTCCCTGAGGAGCGTTTCGCAAATACCGGCTGGAAAGGCGCACAACACTGCGAGCACGGACGCTCGATGACCCTGGAATGGATCAGGCGCAAGCTTCGAGGCGGCTTCAGCGAGTTCGACTCGAACGCCTATCTGGCAATCGACTCCTTGGCGCTGGTGTCCCTCGTAGAGTTCAGCACCGACCCAGAGGTCGCCAACGCCGCAGAGGCCCTGCTGCACAAACTTCTGTACACGCTGGCGGCGAACTCCTGGCACGGAATTCACGGCGCGGCACACGGACGCTCGTACGCTCAGACCCTGCGCTCTGCGCGTTTCGAAGAGACCGCCCCGATCATGTGGACGTTGTGGGGAACCGGCGCCCTCAACCGGGCGGTGCTACCAGCCACGTGCCTTGCGCTCGCCCGGCGCTACCAACTGCCCGAAGTCATCAGATCTGTCGCTAACGACTTTCAGTCCCCTTGGTACGGCCGCCAGGTTTACCGCGGTCAGTACAGTTTCACGCAAGATCTGCTCAGCCGGCCCTACGGGTCCGACCTTCGGGTTTGGAAAACCGCCGACGCGATGATTTCTTCCGTCCAGGATTACCGCTCGGGCCTGCCCGGACTGCAGGAGCACATCTGGGGGGCGACACTTGCACCGGAAGTTCAGGTGTTCGCCACGTACCCCGGCTCCGCTTCCGACTCGCCCAGCTCCCGACCGAACGCCTGGGCCGGTCAGCGGGTACTGCCCGTCGCACGCCAAGACCGTGACACCGTCCTGGTCACGTACGGGCCGACCGGTCATGCCCCGACGCACCTTTGGTTCCCGGCCGCGTTCATGGACGAAGTCGCACAGGTAGGGCCGTGGCTCGCCGGACGGGTCGGAGATGGCTACGTCGCGGTCGGCGCCGCCGGCGGGTTCGAGGCGGTACGTACAGGCGCTACCGCTTACCAAGAGTGGACCCCGAGACATGCGGGCGGCTGGTACGTGGCAACCGTCGGGTCACGAAGCGAGGATGGCCCCTTCGCAGCGTTCACGGCGTCCCTCGACGAGCCGGCTTTAGCCGAGGGACGCCTGGCCTGGACCGCCCGCGACGGGCGCCGCCTGCAGCTGAGTGCTTCCGGCTTTTTCAGCGTGGACGGACACTGCCCGGACTTGGCCATAGACGGAACGCCCGACACGACCGTACACATCGACAACCCGAGCGCCAAGATGTTCTTCGGGGACGAACTGCTCGTCGTTAAGTATTCCGGACATCGCATGGCGATCAACGTTGTAAAGGGCACGGTAGATGCCGTCTGAGGACACCGGCCCGGCCTCGCAAGCCGAAGCGCCGCTCGCTCCCCTACCCGAACTCTCTCGAGGCGAGCTGTTCGCCTTCGGGCGGCGCCTCGCCGACGCCACCTGGAATCTGGGACTGCCGAGGTGGTTCTGGCCCGAAGGGGTCGCCCTGATCGGTCTGGCGGACTTCGGTCTGATCGCGCAAGCCGACGACTTTCGCCGGGTGAAGGACTGGGCGGACGTGATGCTCGCTTCAGCGCACACGATCGAGCATGTCAACGACGTAACCCCTGCAGCTGCGGCGGCAACGGCCGGGATCGACCCAGCACGCCTGGCACGTTACGTCGAGTGGGTCAAGCTCGCTCCCCGCGCTCCGAATGGTGCGATCGAGCACTGGAAGCACGGCCTGTGGGCCGACACGATGTACATGGTCGGGGTAACAGAGACCCGCCTCGGTGCCATAACCGGTGACCCGTGTCTCGTCGAGAACGCCGCTAGGCAGTACATCGCGCACGCGCAGGTCCTCCAACACGACCGTAAGGGTCTCTTTGCACACGGATCACATCGCGGGGAGACGTTGTGGAACTTTTGGGGTCGCGCGAACGCTTGGGCGGCCCTCGCCGCAGTGGAAATCCTCGACGCCTCGCGCACCTTGGGATTGACGCCCCAGACATCCCCCGCTTTGGCGGAGGTACGCCAACGTCTCGACCGCCAGCTCGAAGCCCTGGCTGCCTGCCAGCCCGAACACGGCGTGTGGGACGTGCTCGTAGACGGCCAAGTCGAGACAGCCGGGCTCGTCGAGACATCAGCCGCTGCTGGGTTGGCTGCGGCGATGATCAGATCTGCCAACTCGCCAAAAGACCTTTCGGCCGCCTCGATCGGCGTAGCAGGCCGGCTCGCCCTTCGAGGTGTGCTCGCCTACATAGACGCGGGCGGAGTCCTAGGTCGGGTAAGCGCCGGGACGATACTGCAGCTTATTCCTTTCGGCTACGCCGTGATCAGATCCGACCGACCACAGCTGTGGGGACAGGGTCTCGCCTTGGCGGCGGTATCGGCCGCTCTTGTAGCAGGTATCGAGCCTTGACAGACAAACACGGCGGCGGCGTGGTCCTGTGTGTCGGCGAGCCTTTGATAGCGCTCTCCGCGCCCGACCATGTCCCCCTCAATCGCGCCTCTACGTTGCAGGTGTCGACAGGAGGAGCCGAGCTCAACGTGGCGGTGCACCTCGCTCGCCTTGGCGTCCCCGCCAGGTTCGGCGGTCTCGTCGGCGACGACCCGTGGGGTCGAATGCTGACCGACTCTCTCAGAGAGGCAGGCGTGGATACTTCAAGTGTGCGCACCCACCCGAACCGCCTCACCGGATGCTACTTGAAGGACTCCCGGGTTGAGCCTGCATCTTTCTACTATTATCGGGCGGATTCGGCGGCTAGCCGCCTGGAGTCGCTAACCGACGAGGCGTTTGCCCACGTACGCCACGTCCACTTGAGTGGCATAACCCCGGCGCTCTCACCGGAATGCGCCAAGCTGTCATACGACATTTTGGATGGGGCTCCTGGCCGGGGGCACTCGACCTCCTTCGACGTCAACTACCGAGCAGCCCTGTGGCCTGTGTCGGCTGCGAGCCGCGTCCTGGTAGAGCTGGCGAGGAAAGCCACGACCGCTTTTACCGGACTCGACGAGGCTTCGTCCCTGTGGGGATGCTCGACGCCGACGGAAGTGCGAGAAGTCCTCCCTGACGTCGCCGAACTCGTCGTCAAAGACGGCCCCCGGACAGCCACCGTCTTCGCCGGCCACGTCACCGAGAGCCTTGAACCCGAACGGGTCGAGGTGATCGACGTCGTAGGTGCCGGCGACGCGTTCGCTGCAGGCTACTTGGCGGCACGCTGGCAGGGCCACGACCTTCGCGCCGCCCTCGCCAGAGGGCACCGTCTCGCAGCAAGCGTTATCGCCAGCATTCACGACAACGGCTCGCCGGCCACTCTCGGGCAAACATCGGCCGGCTCCGAGGGTGCGTCGCCGTGTTAGGGCTACCGGAGTTGGAATCGCGACTGCGATCGTCGGTGGTGCTCCCGGTCCTGCGGGCAGGGTCTGTCGCCGAGGCGCTGTCACAAGCCGAGCGTTGCGACGCCGCTGGCCTAGACGTTATCGAATTGACGACCAGCATCCCGGGCTGGCAGGTAGCTATCCGAGAGACAGCGAAGGCGTTCCCCCATCGGGTAGTGGGCTTGGGCACCGTCTTGGGCGCCGAGGACGCCCGGGTGGCTGTGTCTGTCGGAGCGGACTTCCTCGTCAGCCCCTGCCCCGTCCCCGAAGTTCGCGAAGCCGCCGCTGAGACCGGGATAGCCCTGCTCGAAGGTGGGATGACCATCCGCGAAGTTCTGGGGGCGTCGACGCGCGGCATAGCGAAACTCTTTCCCGCAAGCATCGTCGGCCGAGCCTTTCTCGCCTCGTTGCGTCAGATAAGCCCGACGGCACGGGTGATTCCAACAGGAGGTATCGCCCTCGCCGACGTCGGGTCTTGGATCCAGGCAGGGGCGCTCGCAGTCGGCGTCGGGCGGGAACTTTTCACCAATCCTGACCTGCAAGAAGCCATCACCCAGATACAGACCAGCAAAGGAGAATCCAGATGACAACCACTGAACCTATCCGCGACTCCCGTCGGACAGGCCGCAAGTCGGCGATCGCAGTCGCAACTCTCGTGTCGGTAACGGCCGCCGCGTGCGGTTCGACGTCGACGAAGTCCGCTAGCAACACCACCATCGCGCCGACAGCGACTACCGAAGCAGGGGGTACATCAGGCACCGCCCCGGCGAACTTCGCAGGAAAGTCGATCACGTACCTGTACTTCACCAACGGCCCCGACCTAGCCGCCACAAAGACCTTGATCGCCAAGTTCGACGCTCAGACCCATGCCACCGTCAACTTGGACACAGTCCCCTACGCGAACCTCAACCAGACCATCCAGGCCCAACTGAGCGCCGGGCAGCCTCCCGCCGTCGTGGAGACCACCGAGCCGGGCCTGTACGCGCAGGACTTCGTCAACCTTAGCCAGGCACTCGGAGCGTCCTGGGTGTCCAGCCTCGACCCGTCGCTGACCGCCTCGGCAACCTACAACGGTGGGATCATTGGTCTACCGAACCAGCTGACGGTAATGGGGCCGATCGTCAACGTAGCCATGTTCCAAAAAGCTGGCGTCGCCGTGCCGACGATCAACTCGAAGTGGACCTGGTCGCAGCTGGTGAGCGACGCAGAGAAAGTCCAAGCCGCCAACCACACGCCTTTCGCTCTCGCCATCGACCACTCCGGTGACAGAATCGCCAACGTCTTTGCCCAGTACGGGACCTACCTCTTCGGCACTACGGGCACGGGCGCTTGGGATACGGCCCAGGCCACGAACGCCATGACCGAGTTGTCGACGCTGATCAAGAGCAACGAGATTTCCAAGGCTGCATGGATCGCTGGCGGGGAGAAGTACGTGGCGGGCGACACCCAGTTCCTCGCCGAGCAAGCCCCGGTATTGCTGTCCGGAAGCTGGGAGGTTGCAGCCCTAGCGAAGAGCAATCCTTTCCAGTGGGCGGCGGTGCCGAACCCCTGCCAGGTCAACTGCGGGGGCGGCTCAGGTGGAAACTACATGTCGGCGTTCAAGAGCTCCAACGACCCCAAGCTCGCAGAGGCGTTCATACAGTTCATGAGCGAACCCGCCAACCAGGCTTATATGAGCGTCGCCTCCGACACGATCCCATCCTCGGCGGCCCTTGCCTCCCCGGGTAGCATCACCTATCCGGCGAGCATCGCAGCCGACATGGAGATGTTCAACAAGGCGGCTACGCTGATGCCAGGCGCCTTTGAGCTGTCGGAGGCCAACCCCGGCTACAGCGCTGCGAGCCTTGCCTTGATGAACGAGCTGACCGACGTCGTAGCCGGCACCGCCACGATCAGCCAGGCTGTCACCGCGACGGCGCAGGCTGCCGCCAAGGACAATGGCAACGGCTAACAGTCGCGCCCGGCCGTCGCGCTCGACTAGCCCGCCTACGCGGGTTACCGAGAGGGTCGCCCCACCACCCCGGCGAAGGCGCCGGGGCAGGCGGCGGACCGTCGCTCCGTACATGTTTCTCGCCCCGAACCTTATAGCCGTTGCGATCTTCAGCCTATGGCCGATGGTAAATGGTCTGCGGGAAAGCTTCACGACGTCGATTCAGGGTCACGCAACGACTTACGCCGGGCTCTCCAACTACCACCAGCTCGTATCCAGCTCGGCGTTTTGGGCGGCGGTGCGTAACACGTCCGAGTTCGTCGTCGGCTACGTCGCCGCAACCCTGATCGTCACGACCGCCTTAGCGGTGATGCTGAACGCCCAAACGTGGGCGAAAGGGCTTTTGCGAGCAGCTATATACGTCCCGGTGCTCGTCTCGCCGGTCGTCGTGGGGATCCTGTGGAACTGGCTGCTCCAACCCGATTCGGGGGTGATCGACGGGCTGTTAGCGAAAGTCGGGCTCGGCCAGCCCGGGTGGCTTGTAAGCCCGCACCTGGCGATGTTCGCCGTGGTATTCGTCGAACTTTGGGCCACCGCGGGCTTCTACACGCTGATAATTCTCGGCGGTATCCAAGGCGTAGACAACTCGATGTTCGAGGCGGCCCGCGTCGACGGCGCCAACGAATGGCAAGTAACCCGGCGCATCCTCATACCTAGCATCCGCCCGACCCTACTCGTCATAGTCATCTTGAGCACGATCACAGGATTTCAGGCCTTCGAGTTCCTTTACACCCTCACCGGCGGTGGCCCGGTCGGAGCGACGACGCTGATCGTGCAGTACATCTACGACCATGCTTTCGTCCCGCCCCTCAACTTCGGGATGGCAACCGCAGCGAGTGCTCTTTTGTTCTTGGTTCTGCTCGCCTTGACCCTGATCAATCTGGCTATCGGCCGCAGGAGAGGAGCCGCATGACCACCTCAGCTACTGACATATCAAGGCGGTGGGTGTCGATCAGCCCGACCAGGCGCACGCCGAGCACATGGGCGATCATACGGACCGCCCTGCTCGTAGGATCCGGCCTGGTCGCTGTCACGCCGATCATCTGGATCGGCATCAGCTCGTTCAAGACGCTCCCGCAGCTCCTCGGCCACCCGCTTGCGCTGCCCAAGTCGCTCAGCTTCGCTAACTACAGCGCTGGTTTCAGCCAGTTCGACTTCCTCACCTATCTGCGCAACAGCGTGATCGTCACGTTCTCGGCGACTCTGCTCACCCTGGCTTTGAGCTCCGCTGCCGGTTACGCCCTAGCCAAATACAACTTCCGGGGCCGCAACTTCCTCTTCGTGGTCATCCTCGCGACGATCATGATCCCGATACAGATCATCCTCATACCCATCTACCAGGTGGTCATCGACCTGCATCTCGTCAACTCGCTATGGGGCCTGATCATACCCCCGGCGGCAACACCGACAGGGGTGTTCCTCATGCGCCAGTACTTCCTGTCCATTCCCGACGAGCTTCTCGAAGCCGCCCGGATGGACGGCGCCGGAGAGCTACGCACGTTCCTGCGGGTGGTGCTACCCAACGCGAAGCCGGCCCTGGTCGTCCTGGCGATTATCAGCGTGGGGTGGCGGTGGAACGATTTTATCTGGCCGCTTATCATCGCCCAACGCCCTGGTGTATACACCCTGCCGGTGGCGCTCGGCCTTCTCAGCAGCGAGCAGTCCGTCCCCTACAACGTCGTCATCGCAATGGTCTTCGCCAGCATGGTCCCCGTACTCATCATGTACCTGTTCCTCCAGCGTCATATCGTGCGAGGCATCGCCATGACCGGCCTGAAGTAGCCGGGGTGGCAGAGCTGCCTACGCTACCTCACCAGCGAAGGCCAGATCACAACCCCGGGTGGACCTGTGCAAGCAGCTTGGATCCTCACCAGGTTAGCTAACCCGGCAATCCTGCTAGCTCTCCGTGACGGCCTTCAGCCTGTCCGGTGGGTCCTAGGTAAGTACGGTCCGGTCGGTAGAAGTGGAGTTGGCTTCTGGGGTCGCCTTGGATGTGGTAGGCGTTGTGGATAATGCGGTGATGCCTTCGACACAGCAATCAGCCGTTACCTATGCCGGTACGACCGCCAAGTTGCCACGGAAAGCTTTCTAACTCCAGGTCGGACAAGGTGATGTTCACCTGCCCGTAGACGTCAGTCCCCCGGGAGATACGCACTCCCCGCGTGGCTTCGGCTTCGTCGGCTACAGGTTTGTCTTGGGAACTGTAACGCTCGAAGGTCCGTACGAGCTTTTCGATGTCGGGAATGTCACCCCGAACGCTTCGGCGATGACGGGACGGCGAAACAACTCTCGGGCTACCCGTATCCACTCGAACGCTGTCGAACGGGCCATGCCCGTTATCTTCCAACCACCTACCCAGCCCGACAGTCCCTTTTCGGACTTTGCTTGGGCTTCCATCCCTTGCACGCGCTGAAAAGGGGCGGCCCCCTTCGCCGTTGGAGTGGCTAACTTCGCGGTTCGAGGTCTTAAGGTGTGAGGTCGAGTGGCGCCACCGGAAGGCGGGCCGCGTTGCTGGCTTCTACGGCTCTCCAGCATTGAG
>JAJZNG010000188.1 GCA_021847945.1 Actinomycetes bacterium
GGTAAGGCCGTACAGGGTCCGGTACTCGCGCAGCGACGGCAGAAGCGCCTCGGCGGTCCGTTCGCGCTGCAAGCGGAGCAGATAGCACACGTCGAGGTCGCCTATAAGGCTGTCGAGGTCGTTTGACACCTCGACAGGCCAGCCGGCAAGCGAAGGCGGCAGTAGGGTTGGGGGTCCGATGAGCGTGACCGTGGCTCCGAGGGCTGTCATCGCTGCCACGTCGGAGCGGGCCACCCGGCTGTGGCTTATGTCACCGACTATGCCCACCCTAAGCCCTTGGAAGTCGAAGCCGTCCGAGTCGGGCCCGTGGCGGTCTCTGAGCACCGGGGATCTTCTCGCTATCGTGTAGCAGTCAAGTAGCGCCTGGGTGGGGTGTTCGTGCCAGCCGTCGCCGGCGTTCACCACCGACGGTCTGCTCACCCAGGAAGTTATCTGCCATGGCACCCCCGAGGAGGAGTGCCTGACGACCAACGCGTCGGCTCCGAGCGCCTCCACCGTCTCGACGGTGTCGCGTAGGGATTCCCCTTTGTTCAAAGACGACGTGGCTGCCGAGAAGGTGACGACGTCTGCGGAGAGCCGCCTCGCCGCAGTGTCGAAGCTGAGCCGGGTGCGCGTCGAGTCCTCGAAGAACATGTTGACAACGGTCTTGCCTCGAAGCGCCGGCACTTTAGGGATCGGCCGCCGGTTCACCTCCGCGAATCGGTCAGCGAGCCGTAGAAGCTCCCGTATCTCGCCGGGGTCCGATCCGGTCACGCCGAGGAAGTGCCTGGGGGTCCGGTCCGCTTCGCCGGCGGCGCCTCCCGGCTGTCCGCCAGAGCCTCCTGGCTTGTCGCCAGAGCGGACGGCGGAAGTCACGAGTTGATCTGAGGGGCGGGCCATCACGGTTTCACCACGTCTCCGATGACCACCCCGTCCGGCGAGGCGTCCACCATCTCGTCACGGCGCGTCGGCAGGTTCTTGCCTACGTAGTCGGGTCGGATCGGGAGCTCACGGTGGCCACGGTCGACCATGACCGCCAGCTGCACTGCCTTCGCCCGGCCGTAGTCCCCGAGAGCATTAAGGGCTGCTCTGATCGTCCGGCCGGTGAAAAGAACGTCGTCGACCAGCACTACGGTGCGGCCGGTCAGTTCGCCGGGCATGTCGGTAGCAGCCTCCGCCAGGACGGGTCGAAGCCCGATGTCGTCGCGGTAGAACGCCACGTCGAGACTTCCGATGGTGACGTCGTGGCCGCTCACCTCACCGATGACCCGTCCGAGCGCCTCAGCTATCCACACGCCGCCTGTCTGCAAAGCGACCAGCACAAGCCCCGAAACCTCTCGGTTCCGTTCGAGTATCTCGTGCGCCATCCGCCATATCGCCCGCCGGACGTCCTCGGCGTCCATGACAGTCGTCCGGGCAACGAAAACGCCCCCGTAAGGGGGCGCCAGGGACCTCTCTCGTTCAGCCAAAATCTCCTCCACGGTCCGTGCCGGCCTCACAGGACCGGCTTCACGGTGCGAGGATCAGTCTAGCCTCGCCTAGCTTCGGCTGCTACCGACGCAAGGACCCCGTTCACGAAGCGTGCCGACTCGTCGGTCGAGTACTCCCCTGCCAGCTCGACAGCCTCCGAGAGGACTACAGCCGTCGGTACGTCGGGACGCTCCAGGAGCTCGTAGGTGGCTACACGCAGCAGTGCCCGGTCCACTGCGGGCATCCGGTCGAGCGCCCAACCTATAGCGTGGCGGCTTATGAGGCTGTCGACTTCGGAGCTTTTGGTCTCGACGCCGAGCATTACCGCGCAGGTGTAATCGTCCGGGGCGACAGGAAGGTCGTCGAGAAGCTCCGAGGGCGTCAAAGTCTTAGCCTCCGCCTCGTAGAGGAGCATGAGCGCCCGCTCGCGAGCCTCACGCCGGGTGGCGGTCCCTGCCAAGCCTCTCAGGCCCTGGTCAGGTATTCGCCGCTGCGGGTGTCCACCTTGATTCGCTCGCCTACGTTGACAAACAGAGGCACCTGGATGGACAGGCCGGTCTCAAGGGTCGCAGGCTTTCTAGCTCCGGACACCCGGTCGCCTTGGACGCCCGGCTCCGTTTCGGTCACTGTCAGCTCCACCGACGCTGGCAGGTCGACGCCGACGATCTCCCCGTCAAAGAGCTGGATGACCGCTGCGTCACCCTCTTTGAGGTAGGACGCCGCAGACCCGAGCGAATCCCGGGGCGCCTGCATCTGCTCGTAGTCGGAGGTGTCCATGAACACGTAGCTGTCCCCGTCGGGATAGAGGAACTGCATCTCCCTCTTGTCGATGAGAGCTTGGTCGAGCTTCTCGTCGGCCCGGTAGGTGCGCTCGATGACCGCCCCGGTCCGGACGTTCTTGAGCTTTGTCCTGACGAACGCCCCGCCCTTGCCGGGCTTGACATGCTGGAACTCCACTACCGAGAAGAGCCCCTCGGGAAGGTTGAGAGACATCCCGTTCTTGAGGTCGTTGGTTGAAACTGAAGGCATGGGTTACTTTCTTCCCTAGATAGATACTTTCGGGCTGAGCGTCAACGGGCGGCAGCCGTCCTCGGTTACCACGACGGTATCCTCGATACGAACCCCACCCACACCGGGCAAGTACACGCCCGGCTCGACCGTGACGACATATCCGTCTGCGAGTGTATCCCCAGAGCCGGCAGACACCGACGGCGCCTCGTGGATGTCGAGTCCCACGCCATGGCCTGTGGAGTGCACGAAGCGGTCCCCGAAGCCGGCGTCGGCGATGAGGTCCCTGCACACCCGGTCCACCTCGGCGGCGGGCACTCCGGCTCTGACCGCTTCTACGCCGGCGGCTTGGGCTTGCGCCACCACGCTCATAGCCCGGCGCAGCTGTGCATCGGCGGGCGGAGTAGAAGCCCAAACCGTGCGGGTCATGTCCGAGCAGTATCCGTCGAAACGAGCTCCGAAGTCGATCACGACAGCCTCGCCGGCTCCGATCATGCGACCACCGGGACGGTGATGGGGCTTCGCGGCGTTCGGTCCGGAAGCGACGATCGTTTCGAAAGACGGCTCGGAGGCTCCCATTTCGCGCATCTCGAAGTCGAGCAGACGTGCGAAGGACACCTCGGAGAGACCCTCGCCGAGCCTGGGAAGCAGCTTCGCGAGCGCGGCGTCAGCTATACGAGCGGCCTCTCGCATCCGATCGAGCTCCCCGGGGTCTTTGCGCACCCGCAGGACTTCGACGCAGCCCTCGGTTGGGACTAGATCCACCCCGGGAAACCAGTCCTCCTGGAAGGCCTTGAGCCTCGACCATGTGACGTTCGCCGCTTCCAGGCCGACACTGCGACAGCCAGAGTCGGCTACGAAACGGGCCAGCGCTTCGCGCTGGCCTGCGACCCCTGCGACTTCCAGCTCGACGGGAGCTCCACAAGCGGAGATCTGCTCGGCCGCTTGGGTCTCGTAACGGCCGTCCGTGACCAGCAACGCCCTCTCGGGTCCGACAGCGAGGAGACCGGCAGAGCCGGTGAAGCCACTGAGATAGCGGATGTTGGTCAAGGAAGACACCAGGAGAACCGAAAGTTCTTGTAGCTGCGAACGCAAAGCGCCGAGCCGCGAGGAGACGGCCATAGGTTGCATATGAGCATCTACAGTATCTCCGTGACCGCACGGACCCTCCCGTGACAGCCGTCCTCGCCGTTGCGGCCTGCCTTTACGGGCTGGTCATAGGCTCCTTCTTGAACGTGGTGATCCACCGCGTCCCGTTACACCAATCGGTGGTAAGGCCGCCCTCGGCGTGCCCTGCCTGCGAGTCGCGAATCTCTCCGGTCGACAACATTCCACTCGTGTCGTGGATCGCGCTGAGGGGCCGCTGCAGGTCATGTGGAGCGCCGATCTCGGCGCGATACCCCGCTGTGGAAGCCCTGACCGCTTTGGCGTTCGTAGCCACCGCCTTGCGCTTCGGGTGGAGCGCCACGCTGCCCGCGGAGATCATCTTCGTAGCCGGTCTCGTCGCCCTTTCGTTCATCGACTACGACCACATGCTGCTCCCAAAGGTCGTCGTGTACCCCCTAGGCGCTCTTGTCCTCGCGGGCCTCGTAGCCGCTGCGGCCTACGACGGCAGCTGGCATCGGCTGGAAGTGGCGCTTGCCTGCGCTGCGGTCGAGTTCGCCCTTCTGTTCGCCCTGAACGCGGCGAGCCCTCGCTCTCTCGGCTTCGGGGACGTCCGCTTCGGACCTGTCATCGCCCTGGCGCTCGGATGGCTCGGCTGGCGTTATGCTCTCGGCGCCTTCTTCGCCGCCAACCTCCTCGGCGCTGGGGTGGGGATAGCTCTCATAGCCCTGCGAAAGGCCAACCGGCGCACTCCGATCCCCTTCGGGGTGTTCCTCTCAGCCGGTGCGTTCGCCGTGCTCATGCTGGGCGGGGCGTTTCACTACCCTGCGTGAGCCTCTAAAGGCGAGGAAGCTCGGCATTCCTGGTGCCGGGGAGAGTTCAACCACTTAGAGCCGACGCAGGCGAAGCAGATAGCACCAGTTGCTGCTACCACGAGCGTCTCGAGCCACGGGGGTACAAGACCTCCAACGTAGCTACCCCCTGAACTTACGTAGAGCAAAAGAGCGCCAGCGCCCAGCGCCACGAACCGCTTCGGCGCGACCTCAGTGGTCACGGCGCCAATAAGCAGGAGCACCACGACCGCCGGGGCCACGTAGTAAGGCCAGTACTCCACTTCGAAGAAGCATCGGGCGAACAGCGCCACAGCCAAGGCAAGCATCACTGCCCGAGGATCCCGCCGGTTGCGCACAAGCCAAGCGACGACCACAGAAACCACGACTGCGAGCGACCTGGTGGTTGAACCGGCAACCATTTCTTGGGTACCGAATATGGTGGAGATGGACAAGTGGGGGGCGACATTCCACCACAGCAGGTGCTGACCGGTGTCGGGCATCGGCTGGCGGAGGAGATCCAGAGAGGCCTGGCGGAAGTCCAAGGCCAGGAGCAACAAGCCAACCGCTGCAGGAGCGGCCGCCGCTCGGATCAATGTGCGCCAGCGAAGGCCGGCGGGTGCCGCGCCAATGAGCACCGGAAGCGCCAATCCCGCCCAGGTCTGGACGAGGATCGCTGCGGACAGGGCTATCGCCGAGCCTGCCGGACGTCCCCGAAAAGTCAATGAAAAGCTGAGGCACACCAAAGCAAGGGCCATAAGATCCTCGGGGTGCCCGGCAATGCCCGGTGTTGGCCCGACTACCAAGACAGCCACAGCGAATGTAATTAGCCTGCGCCGTTTGGGATCAACATTAAGTGTCTCGGCTAGGTAGTCGACGCCGAGCACCGCCGTTGCCCCACATATGAAAAAGAAGGGCCCGCTAATTAGCCACATCGAAGGCTGTCCTAGCGCTATGGGATAACCGGATACGAGTCCGAAATGACCGGCTAACGCGGTAACGGGCGCATACAGGTAGACGAAACCTGGCAGAGCAGCGAACCACGGGTTCGCGGAGAACACGAATCCAGCCCCTCCATTCCAGGCGTACTGGGCAGCATTCGTGGTGGTCCACACGTCTTGGTTCATCAGCCACTGGTGGGGAAGGCCAACTAGATAGGGCAAACCGAAGCTCATCCAAGCGCAGACGGCCACAGCAAGGGCGTACATGAGAGCAGCCCATCGCCACCCCTGCCAAGAGAGCGGAGGCTTCACACCCGAATTTACGTCGGAGACCATGGGAGATTATCGGGACCCAAGGTTGGGGTGGTAAGCCCTATTTCCTCGATTCCCAACCCAGCGCCGTGTAGGAGTATCTCAAGACAGGAGCTCTGCGAGGGTCGCTTCGACGGCCCGTTGGTCGACACCGTCCACGACTTCCAACCCGCCCGGCCCGTCGAGAATGAACGTCAGGTCGCCGTTGACAGACTTCTTGTCCCGCCGCATGAGCGCCACCAGGTCCTCCGGCCGGCGCTGGCGCGGCGGCCGGACCGCTAGGCCGTAGCCGGCGACGAGCTGCTCGTGCAGGGCCACCCTGGCGTCGTCGACGCGCCCGAGTCGCCGGGCGAGGTGAGCCGCGAAGACCATTCCCACCCCGACTGCTTCCCCGTGGGTCAGCTCGTAGCTCCCGCTGGTCTCCAGGGCGTGGCCGAGGGTGTGGCCGTAGTTGAGCAGCGCTCTCCTCCCGGACTCGCGCTCGTCGATGCCGACCACGTCCGCCTTGGCCTGTACACACGCAGCGACAGCGTCGTCGAGTCCCATGTCTTCCAGGCCCTCGACGCCCAAGAAGCGGTACTTGGCCATCTCCCCTAGGCCGCTGCGGCGCTCCCGGTCAGGGAGGGTGTCGAGCGTCTCGGTGTCGCAAACCACCCCTGCCGGCTGCCAGAAGGCGCCGACAAGATTCTTGCCCTCCGGAAGGTTGACTCCCGTCTTGCCACCGATGGCCGCATCGATCTGAGCGAGGAGCGTCGTGGCTACGTGCACGACGGCGACACCCCGGTGGTACACAGCCGCGGCAAAGCCACCAACATCCGTGACGACCCCGCCGCCGACGGCGACGACCACGTCCCCGCGGTGGAGCCCCCACTCGGCGAAACCCCGGCACAGGGACTCCACCGTGGCCATCTCCTTGGCGGTCTCATCCCCACCTATCAGGAACGTCTTCTGCTCTATAGCGGTGTCTACGCTCCACGGGATCCGCTCTTGGGTCACCACGGCCGCCTTGCGGGCGTCCGGGGGGATCAACCCGACCAGACGGGCACGGGCTCCCCTGCCTACCACGACCGGGTAGCTACGCTCCCCGAGGTCGACCTGGACCTCCCTAAAAGCCACCCGCTCAGGTTCCTGCGCCAGCCCCATTAAGGCTGGCGAGGTAGGAGTCGTGATTGCGGCGGAACTCCTCGACAGAGTCGCCCCCGAACTTGCGCAGCGCCTCCCCGGCTAGGACGAGTGACATCATCGTCTCGGCGACGACACCCATTGCGGGTACCGCTGTCACATCGGTACGCTCCTTGAACGACACCGTCTCCTGTTTGGTCACCACGTCTACGGTCTTTAGGACAGGACGGTTAAGGGTGGCGAGGGGCTTCATCGCCACGCGGGCTAAGACCGGCTCACCGTTGGAGATGCCCCCTTCGATGCCTCCGCTTCTGTTGGTCTGCCTGCGGTAACCTCCGCTGCTGGTGGTGTCAGGGCTCGGAGCGTCACCTTCCCAGGAGATCGCGTCATGAGCCTCGGAGCCCCGCCTCGCGGCACCCTCGGTCGCCTCGCCTATCTCGACGCCCTTGACCGCCTGTATGCTCAACATGGCCTGTCCTAAAAGGCCGTCGAGCTTGCGATCCCAGTGCACGTGACTGCCCAGCCCGACAGGAACCCCGTAGGCGATCACCTCGGCCACGCCACCGAGCGAATCACCCACCTTGGCCGCCGCCTTGATCTCGGCGACCATCGACTCCGCCGCTGAGGGGTCGAAGCAGCGAACCTCCGAAGCGTCCACCTGGTCCAAGTCGTCGGGGCCTGGCCGTTCGTCGCGGGCCGAGCACACGGAGCCGATCTGCACCACGTGACTGACGACCGTCACCCCGATCTCGGCCAAGAGCGCCTTCGCAAGCGCACCGGCGGCCACTCGCGCAGCGGTCTCCCTGGCCGACGCCCTCTCCAAGACGTCCCTGGCGTCGGAGAAAGCGTACTTCTGCATTCCCGGCAGGTCGGCGTGACCGGGGCGTGGCTGGTGCAAAGGCTTGGAGGTGACCCCCGGAGCGGGAGACATCTCCTCGGTCCACTTGGGCCACTCGGTGTTGGCGATCTCCACCGCTACAGGCGAGCCGAGAGTGCGGCCGTGACGGACGCCGGCCAGGAGGGTGAGCTCGTCCGCCTCGAAGCGCATCCGTGGTCCCCTACCGAAACCGAGCCTTCGGCGACCCAACTCGGCTCCGATCATCTCGGCGGTCACTTGGAGGCCTGCCGGGAGGCCCTCCACGATTACGACGAGGCCTTTGCCGTGCGACTCGCCGGCGGTCAAAAAACGCAGCACGAAGTGCGATCCTAGTCGCCGCCCGGTTGCAGCCTGAAGCCGTGCCGCATCCTGCCGCAGTTTCTACAGACTGCCAGATGAGCCGAACCGGTCAGCCGAAAGGGTTCCGGGAGCTGATCGGTAAACCACCGGGTATGGTCGTCGTGGTCGTAGATGGGACCGGCTTGGGCGCGGTCGTCTTGGCTGCAGCCGGTGGCCTCACAGAGGCTGCCGCGCTCGTATTGTGGTGAAGCTCTTTGGTCCAGATGACGAAACCCGCCACGAACACCAACACGGTCAGAGCTACGACGCTCGCGTACCTGCGCCAGGCCGGCATCGGGGATTTGGTCGAGTCGATCATGACGTCAACTCCAGTTCAGGGTGCGTAGAAGACTTGAGTGGATAGCGAAGCGATGAGTTGTCCGTTGGAGCCGGAGGAGAGCGACAAGCTCTGTATCACCATGCTGCGCTGCAGGCTCGTGAGACCCGACATGAAGGTTGTCAGCTGACCGTAAGTGCCTGTAGCCGACATTGTCACCGGTATCTCCTGCAAGCCTGTCGAGGAGCTTGCCGCCGCCGAAGACGACTGGTTAGCCGTGGTCGACTGAGGAGGGCTCGGGCTGACTGTCGTCAGCTCGGTTCCGGTAGAAGTCGCCAAGGCGTGGAGCTGGTCAAGGAGGCTGCGCAGGTTCTCGGTCGTCGGCACTGCTGCCTCAAGGGATGCGAGGCGCGCCTTGTCGGCGGGGATGTGCGCCTCTAAGGCCTGAAGCGACGCCACCTGCGAGTCGAGCTTGCTCACCTGGCTCGCAGCTGAAGCGTACGAGTTGTGAGCCGAGGCGATCTTGGCGCTGGAAGGCCTGTAAATGGCGAGATACCACGCTGCAGCGAGGAGAACTATTGCCGCGGCCGCCAGACTGTAGAGCTTGCGGGTGGACATTGTCACTGCGTCACTCCCTTGGATCGGGTGCTCTCGGCGTCAGGGGTGAGCCCGGCGGTCGAGGAGAACGTCACGGCCCCACCGTTGCTTTTCACTGTTATCGAGCCGATGGTGAGGTTGGTGAAGTCAGGATCACCAGCGAGCTGGCTAAGCCACTGCGCCGCCGATGGGAGCCCTCCGGTGCCCTGCACGGCAAAGGTAGCGGTGCCCACCAAGGCGGAAGCGGCTGGTGAGCTCGCCACAGTCGACCCAGACGCCAAGGCGGGCACAGACGTCGTCCCGCTGAAAGTAGTGATGCTCAGCTGTGGCGGCAGAACACCGGCGAACTGGCCGAGCACCCGCACCCAGTCGACGTCGCCTTTAAGGGCCGTAGAGACCAGCGCCGCGCGAGCCTGGGCCTGTGAGTGCACGGAGGTCAACGCCTCAAGGTGCCCGACCTCAGAGGTAAGAAGGGGGACCTTGGCCTGCTCGGCTTTCGCAGCAGCCTGCGCTCGGTGCACCGACGAAAACTCGGCGACCCCACCGACGGCGAACAGCGCAGCAGCTACCCCGACGCCAGCCAGGGCCATCATCGACATCCGCTTCGCCCGTCTAGCGGCTAGAACCTCGTCGGGGAGGATCGACAGGCGGATCAAAGGAGCGTCAGTGGGCCAAAGAGCGAGACCTACCGCTGTCGCCGCACCGGCACTGATCGCCCTCAGCTGATCCTGGTTGTATGGCAAGGCAGAGCAGTCGAGGGTAGCCAGGGGGTCCAAGAGGCGCACCTCCACCGGAAGGTTGCCTCCGATCGAAGCTGCCAGGCCTGTCGTGAGAGCTGTGCCACCGGTGATTAGCAACTTGTCGATGGCGCCGTTGTTCGACTGGGAGACGAAGAAATCGATTGTCGCCCGGATCTCCTCTGCAAGATCACGAATACCAGACGACATAGCCTTTCTCGCCTGAACGGTGAGCGCCTGCGCCTCTGGCGCACCCTCGCCACGCTTTAGCCTCTCGGCGACGGCGAGCTCCAGGTGCATCTGCTCGGAGATAGAGTCGGTCAGCTTCGAGCCGCCGACGGCCAAGGATCTAATGAACCGAGGCACCCCACCTTGGCGGACTCCTACGGTCGTGAGCTCCGCCCCGATCGACACGACAACTTCTACTTTGGGTGACGTTGCTACGCCGGAGGGGGGTTCTGGAACCGCCCTAATCAGGGCCAGCTGTGACGCGTCCATCACCGTCGCTTTGAGGCCCGCAGCGCTGAGGACGTCCAGGTAAGTTTGGAGAACCTCCCGGTGGGCGGCGACGAGGAGGACCTTCTGGGTCCCTTCGCCTGAAGGCCCTTTGACCGGCTCCCCTAGAAACCCGAAGTCGAAGCTGGCATCGTCCATCGGAACGGGGATCAGTTCCTGGCCGCCGAATCGCAGACTCGACCGGGTTTCCTCCGGGCTCATGGCGGGCACTTCCGCTTGGCGGACAAATACCCGCGGCCCCGAGACGCCGAGCACCACCTTCGAGCTTTTGAAGCCGGTCTCGGCCCACAGACGCCGCAGCGCCTCGGTAACACCCACCGAGTTGTTGATCTCGCCGTCCACGACATATCCACGGGGTAGACCGACTTGGCCGTAGCGGCGGAGGGAGCGCTTGCCGTCCTTCGAAACGACGATCTCCGCAGCTCGTATAGCCGAGGAGCCGATATCCAGTCCTATCGTTACCGACTCCACAGTCGGCCTCCGCTACGTCGTGGCTTTCTCATCGATTACTCTATCGGTCTGAAGCGACAAGGCTTTACCCGAAGCAACGAACTGGGGAATACCCGGAAGTCGGAACCCTTAGGCCGGGCGCCGAACGGACATAGCAAGTGGGCCCCGCCTTAGGCGGGGCCCACTTGACGCTGCGTTAACTGTTAGTTAGTTTCGCTCATGGTCACCGCCCGAATCGGGCAGAACCGTCTAACTTCTAGCCAAGTAACGTGGCCTTACCGGCTAGAAGCTTGTGGACTAGAAGGAAGCGTAAAGCTTTCCTTGGTCTGCGGCGGTGCCAAAGTTTTGTGCAGCTGAACCGGCTGCCGGCGGGGCAACACCAGAAGAGGCGAGACTCGTGGGTACCGTGCAGGCTCCCGGAGACTCGGAGTATCCGGTGAAGGAATCAGCCGGGTTGTTATCCTGTACTATTGCGTAGCAGTTGCCGTCCTTGGCGTACGCCTGAAGCTCAACAGCTTGACCATCGGAGCTCATAGTAACGGTCACCGTGTTTCCGCCCTCGGTGGTGGCTGCGGTGGTGCTCCACGTGAGGGAGGACTCGATGCCGGCCAAAGCCGAGGGTGTCGCCGAGAAGCTCTGGTTGTTGGTCCAATAGGTCTGCTCGGCGGTGAGCGCATTTGTCAGATTGGACTGGGACGATCTTGCGTTGGCGGTGTTTCTCGCCCCGAGGAACGTCGGTATGGCGATCGCCATCAAGATGGCGATGATGAGCAGGACGACCATGAGCTCGATGAGGGTGAAGCCCTCGTCGTCGCGCTCCCGGCGCCCCTTGATGGCATCTAGCATTCTGATTGTTGCCTTTCGGTTAGTGTTTTGTTCTGCCTTTGATGCGGGAGTCCAAACACCCTAAAAGAGCTTCGTGGAGCCCCGCAGAACTATTTTCGGCGCGTGATCCCTCAACCTGAGACACTCTTGTCTGCTATTCCGCCATTTCCGAAACGCCGTCTAAGATACCCTTCCTCCTAGGTATGTAGAGACAAAAGGGCCGGGCCGAAAAGGGATTACAACACCCGCTTCGAGCCCGGCTCTATTAGGTTGAATACGACTTGGACGCTGGCGTCAGTTGTTGTTGCCAACCAGCTTGATGATGTCGAACATTGGAAGGTACAACGCGATGACCATAGAGCCGACCGCAGAGCCGAGGACTACTATGAGCAACGGTTCGAGGATCGAGGTGAGCGCGTCCACGGTGCGTTCGACCTCTTGTTCCAAGAAGTCGGCCACCTTGCGCAGCAGGGATTCAAGCGAGCCGGTCTCCTCACCTACTGACATCATCTGTGTCACCATGGGAGGAAAGACTGGGTGACCCGCGAGAGGGCGCGTGAGTGGCTCGCCCCTTTTGGCCCCCTCGGCTATCGCCTTGACCCCCCGGGCGACGACAGTGTTACCGACCGTCTCGGAGGTGATCTCCAGCGACTCCAGGACCGGCACACCAGCCCCCAGGAGCGTCGAGAGGGTAGCCGCGAAGCGGGCCAGCGCAGTCTTTCGCAGTAGAGCCCCGAAGACCGGAATTCGAAGCAGTAGCGAGTCCCGCGTGGCTTTTCCCGCAGGCGTGCGCACCCAACGTCGGTAAAGTACGACCAAGGCGATGATCGCTATCAACACGAACGGTGCCCCGTGTACAGCGACGTTCGATATGGCCACGAGCAGAAGCGTCGGAGCCGGAAGCTTTCCTCCAAGCTGGGCGTACATGTTCTTGAAGATCGGCACGACGAAGAGGATCATCGCCGACAGGATCCCAAGTACAAGGGCCAGCACCGAGATCGGGTAGGTCATCGCGCTGCGGATCTTTCCTCGCAGGGCGACCTGCTTCTCGATGGTGTCAGCCAGGTCTGTGAGAGTGCGATCGAGGCTACCGCCGACCTCGCCCGCTCTGACCATCGACCGGTAGAGGTTGTTGAACTCCTTGGGGTGACGTCCCAGCG
>JAJZNG010000190.1:0-11802 GCA_021847945.1 Actinomycetes bacterium
TGGCCAGCTGGGCAATCTCGTTTCAGAGGAACACCCTCAGACGGTAGCGGTAGTCCTCGCCCATCTGCCGGCGGAGGCGGCGGCCCAACTGCTCGCAGGAATGGAAGAAGACGTCAGGGTGGACCTGATCCGCCGTTTGGCGACGATGGGTCGCATCAGTCCGACGGTCATAAAGGAGCTGGCCGAGGTGCTCGAATCCAAGGCTGCTTCACTGCTGAAGAACGGAGTTGCCTTCACCAGTCCGATCGGCGGCATGGAGTCCACCGTGGCGATCCTCAACCTTACCGATCGCACCACCGAGAAGCAGATCCTGAGCGGTCTGGAGGAAAAGGACCCCGCTCTGGCCGAGTCGATCCGCAACGAGATGTTCGTCTTCGACGACCTCAATGCTCTCGACGACCGCTCGATGCAGCTGATCCTCCGGCACGTGGTTCCCAAGGATCTTGCCATCGCGCTCAAGGCGGGTAGCGACGAGATCCGGGAGCGTTTCATGCGCAACATGTCCGAGAGGGCATCCGAGGACCTCCTTGAGGAGATCGACTCGCTCGGTCCGACGCGACTGTCCCAGGTGGAGACGGCTCAAAGCGCCATCGTCAAGATCGTCCGTGACCTGGAGGCATCCGGGGAGATAGTCCTCGCCAGGGGTGACGATGAGTACGTCTAGGCTCCACCATAGGCGCATAGTCAGGCGCGAAGAAGGTTTCGACGCCCCGGTCGCCTCGCTGGCGACCAGGCCTCGAACAGTCGACAGGTCCCAGGGCGTGAGCTTCGACGAGGAACTAGAGCAAGCGGGCCTTCGCGCCTGGCAGGAAGGCTACGACGCTGCAACCGCCGAGTTCGCCACCGGACAGGAGGCCACCCGGACAGCCCAGTTGCGCCGTCTGGTCGACGCGCTGTCCAACGCCGCCGAACGGGTCGCGGAGACCAGAAGGGAGAGTCTCGCCGTTGGGGAGGTCGAGGTTGTCGAGCTCGCCTGCCGGCTGGCGGAGGCGATCCTCGAACGCGAGCTGTCACAGACTCGCGCCGCGCTGGAGGCCGCGACCCGAGCATTACGACTGGTTCCCGAGGGGGAGGATCTCGTCGTCAAGGTGAACCCGGCTGACGAACTGACGGTCGAGGACATACAAGAACTCGTGCCAGAAGCCGCGATTAAGGTCGTCTCCGACCCCGCAGTAGAGATAGGCGGATGTGTAGTCGCGGCCGGTGCGTGCCGCATCGATGCTCAGATCGGACCAGCGCTACAGAGGGCCCGTCGCGTGCTCGAGGAGCTCAGCTTGACGTCTCCCTCGACAGACGAGCCCGGAGATCGTTGATGGCTCTCACAGAGTCAGTCCGGGTACGCCTGAGCCAGGCGGTCCGGCCCCAGATCTCCGGTCAGGTCACTCGGATAGTCGGATTGCGTGTAGAGGTCGACGGGCTTCGAGCTGCGGTTGGAGATGCGTTGCGCATCTATCGCTGTGGTGGCGTGCTCGACGCTGAAGTCGTGGCGGTAGAAGGCTCTTCGCTTGCGTGCATGCCGCTGGGAGATCTCCACGGCGTGCGTTTCGGGGACCGCGTCGACCCGGTCGGCGGTCCTATGCAGATCATGGTGGGACCCGGGTTGCTCGGCAGAGTTCTCGACGGCCTCGGCAGGCCGATCGACGGCAGACCAATTGACGGCGAGTGGGACCAGGTAAGGGTCACCGGGACGCCGCCTCATCCGCTGCGCAGGGACCTCGTGGACCGCCAGCTCGCTCTTGGGGTCAAAGCTTTGGACACGCTCGTGCCGTGCGGGCGGGGTCAGCGACTCGGGATCTTTGCAGGTTCCGGCGTAGGCAAGTCCAGCTTGCTGTCGATGATCACTCGAGGCACCAACGCCACGGTGGCTGTGCTCGCCCTCGTCGGAGAACGCGGGCGTGAGGTGAACGAGTTCATCAGCCACGACCTCGGCGAGGAAGGCCTGGCTCGGTCGGTGGTGGTGGTCGCCACGTCCGACGAGCCGGCGATGGTGCGTATCCGGGCAGCTTTCACGGCGACTCGAATAGCCGAATGGTTCCGCGACCAAGGACACGACGTGGTTTTGATGATGGACTCGGTAACCCGTTTCGCCATGGCCCAACGCGAGGTTGGTCTCTCCGCGGGGGAGCCGCCCGCCACGCGCGGCTACCCACCGTCGGTGTTCTCCCTACTTCCGAAGCTCCTGGAGCGGGCGGGAGCTGGCGAGGTGGGTTCGATAACAGGCCTTTATACGGTGCTCGTCGATGGCGACGACATGAACGAGCCCATAGCTGACACGACGCGCTCGATCCTCGACGGCCATATCGTGCTATCAAGGCGTCTCGCTACTTCCGGACACTTTCCGAGCATCGAGGTCCTCGACTCGGTATCCAGGGTGGAGCCGATGATCACAACCCCAGAGCAGCGTGCTCTTAGCGCCGACATGAGGCGACTCCTTGCCGCCTATCGCGACGCCCGGGACCTGATCGAGATTGGGGCCTACGTGCCGGGAACCAACCCGCTCGTGGACCGGGCAGTCAGCCTTCGCGACGATCTCGACGCGTTCCTCCAGCAGCGCAAGAGCGAGATCGTGCCCTCCGAGGAGGCCTGGCGCCTGCTGGGAGACGTTCTGAGCGAGCAGCCCAAGGTCGGCGCCGAACTAGCCGAGGTAACCCGATGAAAAGGTACCATTTCTCCCTGGAGCCGGTTCTGCGCGCCCGCCGGGCGCAGGAGGAGGCCGCCCGACAGAGCCTCGCCGCCGCCAACCATCATCTCCGCCGAGCTCAGTCCCGGCGCGACGCGGCCTTGGACGCCTATCGGATCGTGACCTCTTCGGCGTTGCGTGGCCCGGGGGATAGGGATGCCTTCTTCGACGAAAGAAGCCGCCAGCTGCGCCTAGCCGAAGCCGTCGAGGAGGCTTCGAAGCTTGTGGTGCAATGTGAGGAGGAGACCGAATCGTGCTACTCGGCGTGGGTGCTCGCCGGCCAGAGAGTGGCCTCCCTTGAGCGCCTCGACGAGCGACGCAGATCCGAGTGGTCTTACTCGGAGGCGAGGGCGGAGGCGGCGTCGGTGGACGACATCGTCAACGCAAGGTGGGACAGGCAGCCCTCGTCGGGGGTGAGGCCCAAGTGACCGCGACACCCGCTGTGACTTCGAATCCGGCGCTGACGGTGGGAGCCATCCAGCAGTTCGCTGCCCAACTGAGCGGCATCGGAAGTCAGCTTTCGGCCGCTGCGTCGACCGGCGATTTCGCCTCGGTGCTGTCGCAGGTGAACTCGGAGATCACTTCCATCCAGGATGGAGGCAGCCTGAGCCCCGCCTCGAATGCCTCGGCCGGCCCGAGCAGCGGGACCGGCCTGAGCGGTTCGTCTCCGGGAGCCCTGTCGTCAGGGTCGCTCGGGCTCTTGACCTCGCTCGTTGGTGGAACAGGCGCTGGCGCGTCTACCGCAGCGTCTTCTCAGGGTCAGTTGAGCGGGTCGGCCGTGGTAGCCGACGCTGCGAAGTATCTCGGCGTTCCATACCAGTGGGGGGGGACGAGCCCCTCAACCGGGTTCGACTGTTCCGGCTTGGTACAGACCGTCTTCGCCGATCTCGGGGTGAGCCTGCCACGGACGAGTCAGGAGCAGGCCACCTCGGGGGTGGCGGTACCGAGCCTCGCCCAGGCCCAACCCGGAGACCTCGTTTTCTTCGCCGGTTCCGACGGGACGGCCACCAGCCCAGGTCATGTCGGTATCTACATCGGCAACGGCCAGATGATCGACGCGCCGCAGACCGGCTCGACGGTGCAAGTTCAAGCAGTCGGCCAACCGGTTGCGATCCGACGCATCGTCCAAGCCAATCAGGGAGGATCGATCTCGCAGACTTCGGCAGGCACAGTCCTAGCAGCCTCGAACGGATCGGTGACCAACGCGGCGATGGACGCCCTGGGCGTTCCGTCCTCGTACCAACCCCTGTTCGAGTCTGCAGGCCAGGCGTACGGTGTCAGCCCGGTCCTCCTGGCGGCCGTGGCCAAGCAGGAATCCGGATTCAACCCGACTGCTCAGAGCGGTGCCGGTGCCCTGGGACTGATGCAGCTCATGCCGGCCACGGCCGCCGGCCTTGGAGTGGCGCCGTTCGACCCGGCCTCCGCCATAGACGGAGCGGCACAGCTCTTGAGCAGCTACTTGACCAACTACGGTGGTTCTGTCCCACTGGCGCTGGCCGCCTACAACGCCGGTCCTGCGGCTGTTGCTTCTTACGGCGGAGTGCCGCCCTACGCTGAGACTCAGAATTACGTTTCCAGCATCACCTCGATGCTGTCCAATGTCGGGGTCCTGGCGTGACCGCCATGCCGGCCAACGTGGCTTCCACTTTGACGGTAGCGACGGACGCCAACCAGATGGCTACTGCTGCCAAGGCCGCTGGGAAGGGTTCATCCACCAGACGAGTGTCTAGCGTCTCTGACACAGGGGTAACGTCGCTCGGGGCGAGCCCGCCGGCGGTCGCGGACTTCAAGAGCCATCTCGACGGCATCACCAAGAAACAACCGCCGAGTAACTCGCCGGAGGCCGGCCCCTCTGCGAAGAAGCGCTCCCGCAGCGTGAAACAAGTCAAGCTGTCCAGTTCCAGCGCGTCGACGGGGAATCCTGGGCCAGCCGGACCGCCCGCTGAGGCCTCCGCTGCGAATACAGCAATCCCGAGCTTGGGCGCTACCGTAGCTAGCGATAACGCGCCGCCGCCGAGCCCCACTAGCCCGTCGCCTGCGGCTACCCCAGCGGTCGCAGCCGCCGCCAAGACGGTCGACGCTGCCGCCGCCGCCAAGGGGCCTCATGTTGGCATGGCTGTTGCGACTACCGCCCAGCGGCCTGATCTGGCCGCTGCTGCCGCCCAGGGGCCTGCCAGCGGGCCTGGGCGGCCGAACTCGCTTGTGGCGGCGGAACCACAGGCTCCGGGGAGCTCGTCGCGGGCCACATCGTCCTCTGTTGCCGGCGCACTATCACTGCCGCCCGGCCGCCCTACTTCCCCACCGCCAGTCCCCTCGGGTGGCCCGTCGGAAAGCTCCACGACCGCAGCCGGCCAACTGCTCCGAGGTCCAACGTCTACACCAGGCAGCGTCCAAGGCGGCGGGGGGCCGAACGGAAATGCAGGCTCGGCTCTAGACCGAACGGTCAGAGCTGTTGCACCGCAGACCGGTTCGGCTGCGCCAGCCCAGGGTCCTGCTCACATTCAGAGTTCCTCCGGGTCGGCTTCCGCTGGGTCGGCCTCCGGTGAGATGGGTCCGACCGCCGTCGCCTTGACGTCTGTCCAAGCCCATCCGGTGACGGTGACCGCTCCGACATCGTCCTCGACTCAATCGTCTCAGGCTCCCACGCCTGCCCCTTCGCAATCTCAGCAGATGTTGTCGATACTGTCACCAGTGCTGAACCGACCAAACGGGACACACCAAATCTCCATCGAGATGCACCCCGCAGACCTGGGGACGATTCAGGCCACCGTAACCGTCCAATCGGGTCATGTGACGGTCGAGCTCAACGCCGATCATCCAGGTGCACGTCAGGCGCTCGGCACGGCGCTGCCGGATCTTCGCCAGCAGCTCGGGTCGGGAGGGCGACACGCAGATGTCTTCCTGGGTGGCGCCACTAGAGGTGGCACCTCTGGGAATCACTCCCACCTTGAGCTTTCAGCGCAGGCCGGTATCTCCGCCAACTCCCTTCTGGTCACCTCCCAAGGGGTCAGCTCCAGAACATCAGTAGACCTTCGACTCTAGCCCCTCCAAGGAGAAGCCATGTCTTTCGTAGTACCCACATCCGGCTCTACCGCCAGCCAAAGCAGCAGTTCGTCGAGTCCGACAGCTACAGCCTCGACGGCAAGCGGACTCAACCAGCTTGACAACACTCAAACGTTTCTTAACCTGCTAGTCGCACAGTTGAAGAACCAGGATCCGAGCAATCCTACCAATCCCACCTCGTTCATGACCGAGATCGCCCAGTTGACCGCCGTGCAGTCGCAGACCACCCTCAACGCGGAGGAGCAGACCGTGGCAGCAGACTCGATGCTAGGTCAGAGAATTTCGGGTACGGGCTCGGGTGGCCAGACCGTCTCTGGGACTGTGACCGCTGTTCTGCTCAACTCGTCGGGCCCTCCCCAGCTCACCCTTGCAGGCCAGACGGGATCCGTCGCTCTGGACCAGGTGACTCAGGTCACCAGTGCCAGCGCAGCAGCGGCGCCCACCGGTACAGCGTCCACTAGCACGGCGTCGACCGGTGCGACCTCGACCAGCACATCTCCGGCGGCTAATGCCAACGGCACTACGACATCCGCATCAGGCTGATCTTTAGAGCAGCCTGACCAAGACACCAAACTACCTGAAAGGAAGACCTAATGGAACAGTCCCTAATAGCCGCAGTATCGGGTATCGCCGCCGACCAGACCTATCTCGACGTGATCGGCAGTAACATAGCCAACTCCAATACGACTGCATACAAATCTCAAACAGCTCAGTTCACCGACCTTCTGGCCGAACAAATCTCCGGTGCGTCCGCTCCCGTAGCGGGTGGTCAGTCAGGTGGCATCAACCCGATATCCGTCGGTGCCGGTGTCCGTATAGGAGCCGTCACATCTAACGAGTCACAAGGTGCAATCCAAGCGACGAACGTTCCGACCGACGTCGCTATCCAAGGTAACGGCTTCCTTGTGGCACAGCAGTACGGCCAGGCGATTTACACCAGAGACGGCAACCTCACCCTAGATGCCAACGGTAACCTCGCAACGCAGAGTGGTGGTTTGGTTCAAGGCTGGATGGCCAACTCGCAAGGCGTTATCAGCACAAGTTCTCCTACCGGCCCACTAACCATACCTACGAGTACCACCATGCCGGCGACGGCTACCACCGAAATGACACTCGGCGGTAACCTTCCTGCTTGGTCCAAGACGTCAACGCCGATCACGACCACGATAAATGCTTACGATTCGCTCGGCAATGCGGTGCCGGTGACGTTCACTTTCACTCCTGGAACGACTGCAAACACTTGGACAATCCAAGGAACCGTACCGAATCCAACGAACCCCACAGGCACCCCTACGAATCTGTGGACCACCCCGCCGACGATTACGTTCGGACCTTCCCCGGCTGGTCAAATCACGGCAATTACTGGAGCCACGACAAACGCAGACGGGTCGATGTCTCTGCAGGTTCCCACACCAGCTGGTTATGCTTTCCCCTCCTCTAGCTCGGGCTCGACAAGCGGGACGGGCTCGAGTAACTGGACGATCAACTTCCCGAATCCGGGCTCCCCGGGGGCAGTTACGCAATACTCCGGCCAGCAGTCTCTCAGCGTCACTGGTGTCGATGGCTACTCGGCGGGAACCCTTTCCGGTTACTCGATCGGGGCGGATGGCGTGATTGAGGGCTCGTTCTCGAATGGAAAGACCCTGGCAATCGGCCAGATTGCCCTTGCGCAGTTTTCCAATCCAGGAGGACTGAACTCTCAGGGCAACCTCATGTACACTCAGAGCTCTAACTCCGGGCAGCCGATAGTCGGGGTCGCTGGTACCGGGGGGCTCGGCAGTCTGGTGGGTGGCGCCCTGGAGGGATCCAACGTGAACCTGTCCTCGCAGCTCACCGACCTGATAGTGGCCCAGGAGGCATACCAGGCGAACACGAAGGTGGTGTCGACCACGGCGGCGAACCTGAACGCTCTGGCCCAGATCGCCTGATCCCTGGGGGGAGGCTCAAGTGATCGGGTGAGGCTGCCGAAGAAATACCAGAAGCGCCAGGACGGCAACCGATCTCACGGCCACGGACAGGCCCGGGGAGACCCTGCATGCCCGATGTCGTCGCGGCCGAAGAGGCTGCTGAGAACCTGCGTCAATACGAACTATACGATTTTCAGCGCCACGAGGCGATGGAGCGCAACAGGCTGCGCCGTCTCCTTCCGGTCCTTGAGGTCGCAGCGCATCGCGTAACCCAAGCCCTGACCGGTTTGCTCCGTACGCCCACCAGAGTTGAGATCGGCGCTCTTAACCAGGAGCGCTGGGAAACGTACTCGGCCTCGCTTCCGGATCCAACCTACTTGGCTGTAGGAGCGATCAGCCCCCTCGGCGGGCGGGTGAGCTTGCACATCCCGTCCTCCTTGGTGCAAGCCCTGGTGGAGTTGCGGCTAGGAGGCAGTGTTAGCTCTGTAGCTCTCGAACGTCAGATCTCTGACATCGAGATGCGACTGGTAGCTGAGGTCGCGGAAACTCTCCTCGCGGAGGCATTCAAGGCTGTCAGCGTGATCGTTCCGCTGGCAAAGGGGCCTTTGCAGGCGTCGAGCAGTCCGTCGCTAGTACAGATGTCGGATTCTTCGGAGGTCTACCTTCTCATAGGTCTGAAGTTCACGTTCGAGGACAAGGTGGTCTTCGACGCGACCGCCGGCCTGCCCCTGCTGGTACCGCTCACCCTCGTGGATGCCCTCGAACGCATCGATCGTCCCGACATTCGCGGTGAGGGGTCGCAGGACACGGCCGTTTTGGAGCGCCTTCTTGAGGCCCCTGTAGCGGTATCAGTCTCGTTCCGAGAGGTGGTCCTCTCGGCCGACGAGATCCTCAGCCTGTCCGTAGGCGACTCGATCTCCCTTCAGCAGCCTGAAGCAGCGACATTGTGTCTGAACGTCGAGGGGATCCACTTCTGCGACGTGGTACCTACCACGTCCGGCAAGCACCTTGCCTGCATGGTCGTAGAAACGAAGACAAAGGAGAGCAAATGACAGACAGTCAGGTTGACGTGTCCAACTCGGTTGGTATGGACCAGCAGGGAGCTCTGGATGCCGGCTCGCCTACCGGAGGGGAAGGACGGCCTATCGAGCTGTTATATAACGTCGACATGGGGGTCACGGTAGAGCTTGGCCGTACCAGGATGACGATGCGCGAGCTGCTCGCTCTCAGGCCAGGGAAAGTGATTGAGCTCGATCGACTTGCCCGCTCTCCGGTGGATATTCTGGTCAACAACACCCTCTTGGCGCGAGGTGAAGTCGTGGTACTAGACGACGAGCTTGGGGTTAGGGTCACTGAGATCATAGCTAATGCTGCGGCGGCAAGCCGAACGTCGAGTTGATTGCGATGAGAGATTTTCTAGCTGCAACATCTGTCAGTACCAGTTCCACTAGCGTGTCCGCTACCTCTCTCATGGTCCAGCTGCTTGTGGGATTGGCGGTGGTGCTTGCACTGATCTGGTTGGCCTCGAAGCTCGCAAGGGGCAGGTTCGCCAGGTCAGCGCGATCCAAACGCCCAAACGCAGGCATGACGGTCCTGAACCGCCAGACTCTGGGTAAGGGAGTTCATGTAGCGATTGTTCGAGCAGGATCGGAAACCCTTCTCCTGGGAGTCACTGCGCACCAGGTCACCCGCCTGGCGGAGCTCAGCAGCGACGTGGTTGAACTTGCTGAAGTTGAGCAAGCTGGTATGGCCGTCGACCAGGACTATTCGAGAGCCGAGAGAGCCTGGTCGAGTGCACGATTGCGACAAACTTTTCAGCAGTTGCAAGAGCTGACGATCCGGCGAGCCTGAGCGAACTAGGTCGATGAACCACTTACTCGCAGCAGTAACCGCTCCGACCACGACAAGTGCCGGCGCCTCTTTGAACATTAACCTTGGCAGTGCCCTAGGCAAGCCTTCGGACAGCATTCTCGTGATCCTGTCGCTGACGCTTCTGGCTTTGGCACCTTCACTTCTGATCCTGATGACGGGCTTTACCAGGATCATCGTCGTCTTCAGTCTGTTGCGTCAGGCGCTGGGCTTGACGACTACTCCACCAAACCAGGTGCTAGCTGGTCTTGCGTTGATCATTAGCTTGTTCATCATGACTCCGACTTTGACCCAGTTGAACAAGGTTGCGCTGCAACCGTATCTTCACGGCCAAGACAGTGCAACGCAGGCGTACCACGCTGCAGAAGGTCCTCTTAAGTCGTGGATGCTCAAGCAGACCGGGAGCCAGGAGCTCGCTCTGACGACGGGCGTTGACGGCGAGCATCCGGCGACGCCCACTGACGCGTCTCTTGCAGCGATCATTCCGGCTTTCGTGCTGTCGCAACTCAAGAGCGGGTTCATTATTGGCTTCGTCATCTTCATCCCGTTCCTAGTTATCGACCTGGTGGTGGCATCTGTGCTGATGTCCTTGGGGGTAGTGATGCTTCCACCCACCCTTGTGTCGTTACCGTTCAAGCTTCTGCTGTTCGTGATGGTGAACGGGTGGATATTGGTCACACACTCTTTGGTGGTGGGATTCAATTGACCGAGGGCCAGCTGATGAGCGTGGCATCAGAGGCGCTCATGATGACGATGAAGCTCGCGCTACCGTTCCTGTTGGGCAGTCTGGTTGTCGGGCTCGTCGTATCGCTCTTCCAGACAGTCACCCAACTCCAGGAGGTGACGCTGACTTTCGTACCCAAGCTTGTTGTCGTCGCCGTGATCCTCATTGTCGCAGGTCACTGGATGCTGAGTCAGATGGAGGGCTATACGACTGCGATGATCTCTCAGACAGCCAGCCTCGTAGGGGGCTAGGTTGAGCTTCAGCGTAGACCCTCTGTGGCTCCTGGGTTTCCTGCTGGTGTTCGTGAGGGCCCTGGCGTGGCTAGTCGTCGTCCCCCCCTTTTCGAATAGCGCGACTACGCCTCGGCCGGTCCTCATTGGGTTCGCCGGCGGGCTTGCGCTGCTGTCGCTACACCAGGTTCCAGCAAGCGCCATACCGACTGATACAGCGGGGCTCATAGGAGCGCTGGTCATGCAGGTGTTCAGTGGCGTGATCCTGGGTTTGCCCGTGCAGATCCTTCTCAGCGCCATCAGCTCGGCAGGATCGATGGTCGACCTGTTCGGAGGTCTGAACCTTCCCCCGTCAATAGATCCCCTCTCGGCCCAGCAGACGCCAATCCTGGGTCAGCTCTACGAGCAGGTTGGCATGGTCCTACTGTTCGTCACGAACGGCGAGATGCTCCTGGTTAAAGGGTTCGCCCTGTCCTTGGGTAAGGGGGCTATCACCCTTAGCTCCTCTGCCTTGGGGGCCGGGGTTATAAGCGCCGATGTCGCTACCTACTTTACGGCCACCCTGGAGATTGCGGCACCGCTTGTAGCAGTCCTATTCGCGGCACAGATAGGTCTTGCCTTACTGTCGAAGGCGGCACCTCAGATGAATGTCTGGCTTCTGGGTTTTCCGATCCAGGTGCTCCTCTCGCTTCTGTTTGTCGCAATCGGCCTGCAGGTACTGCCTGGCTACCTGTCCAACATCCTGGGCAGGATCGGCACTGACATGGCACTCCTCGTGAATGGGCACTGATGCCGAGGGACGATCGCACAGAAAAGCCCACCCCGAAGAGAAGGAAGAAGGCACGCCGGGAGGGACGTGTCTCCAAGTCACCGGACGTCTCGGCTTGGCTCATAGCGTTGGTCGGGACGATGATCATCCCAACGCTTTTCAAGACCGCAGATCGACGACTCGTCGGCCTCCTCGGACAGTCGGCGAACGTGATCGCCAACCCTACTTCCCCCGGGGCTCTTGGCGTGCTGATCAGCGGTCTCGACGATGCCGCAGCCCTTATCCTGCCCGTAGTCGGAGCCTTCGCGGTTATCGGCCTCGCAGCTGGAATAGCTCAGACAGGAGGCCTGTTCTCGCTTCGAGCTGCCGCGCCCAAGTGGAGCAAGCTGAATCCTCTCACTGGATTCAAGAACTTGTTCTCGACGCAGTCGCTGTGGCAACTCGGCAAGCAACTGGTGAAGCTGGTAGCGCTCGTCGGGCTTGCCTACACGACGATCTTGGGACTTAGCCACACCTTGGTTGGTTCCCAGCCAGCACAAATGACCCCCAGGCGGCCGTAC
>JAJZNG010000190.1:11812-12531 GCA_021847945.1 Actinomycetes bacterium
GTGCTCGGTCTGGGGGATTTCGCATGGCAACGACGGAAGCTGCAGAAGTCGCTCAAGATGACCAAGCAGGAGGTCAAGGACGAGAACAAGGACGCCGAAGGCAACCCCACGGTGAAAGGTCACGTCAGGCGGAGGATGCAGGGGCTTTCTCGGTCCAGGATGATGTCGGCTGTAGCCGGCTCCGACGTGATCGTCGTCAACCCAACGCACTATGCGGTGGCGCTGCGCTACGACCCGGAGCGGGGCGGAACGCCGGTTGTCGTTGCTAAAGGCACCGACGAGTTGGCTCAGCGGATCCGTGCCGAGGGTATTTCCCACCGGGTGCCGGTAGTCGAGGACCCTCCTCTCGCGCGAGCCATCCACGCTACGTGCGAAGTCGACGACGCGATTCCACCCGAATTGTTCCTGGCAGTAGCTCGCCTGCTCGCCTTCGTCTTTACCCTGCCTCCCGTCTTGCGCGCCGCTGGCCTGGTCCACAGACGACCTACGACCGCCATGGTCGCCTGAGTCACCTAGGCAGCCGGGATCGTGCGGGCGTGAGGATAGCGCCCCGGTGCTTGGTGTAATCTTAGGTCTCCGTAAGTCGCGGGGCTATAGCTCAGCCGGTTAGAGCGCAGCACTGATAATGCTGAGGTCGGTGGTTCGATTCCACCTAGCCCCACCGTAAAAGTCCAGGTCAGGCGTGGTGTAGTTCGGGTAGGTGGTTGTGGGGGTGGGGT
>JAJZNG010000023.1 GCA_021847945.1 Actinomycetes bacterium
GTGGCGGCAGCTCCCCGACGCCCCACCGGGCACGGCGACCCTTGCCAAAGGTCACGGGGGGACGCTCGAAGCCCTGTCCGTCAACGACACGGTGTTGAGCTTTTGGACCTTCGAGCCCGCTGGAAACGAGTGGGTCAGGTCACAGACGATGCACGTGAACATCGAGTTCGGGTCGTCCAACCCGTGAACCTGGCCGCCTCGCTGCGAAGCGCCACCCGAACCCAACGGGAACGCCGTACTCTAGCCAGACACTGGACCCTCGCAAGACGCAGCGTTGAGGGGCCCACCTGCGAGGAGGCTCGCGAGGCGCTGTCCTGCGAGATCGACGGGGAGTACCATCCGGTTACAACCAAGGCCCTGGACCACCACCTCCAATCCTGCGTTTCTTGCAGCAAGTTCGCGTGCCGCGCCCCCGAGCTGCGCCTAGCCGAGCAGGTCCTTCTTTCCAGGAGGCCTCCGCCGCAACTGCTGGGCGAGCTGGCCGTCGCCGCCGCCCAGGACGCAATTGAGCGTCACCCAAAAGCGACCAACCGGGCGTCCCTAGCCACGAGAAGGTCTTTCAGTGCTTCGCCGCCCCGGAGGCCCACTGTGGCGTGGATGCCGGACCGCGCGACTGTCGGCGCCTTCGCCTTGGCTGGGGGGCCGGCGCTGGCCGCCGTGTGCGTTGCGGCGCTAGGGCCGTGGTCGTCGCACGCTGCGATCGCCGCCCATCTCACCTCCAACGGTTGCATAGCCCCGCTGCTCGCCCGTCATCTGTGGCCCGGCTACTGACCCCCCCCGCCGACCACGGCCTGTTCGACCGCCCACCACGGCTTATTCGGCTGGCTCGAAGGTCAAAGGCAGGCGGCTGGGACCCCAGATTCCCACGGTGGGCGGCTTCCATTCGATCTCCCCGTCGACGCGTAAGCCCCGCATGCGCCTGGCGAGGATAGGCAGAGCCTCTTGAAGCTCCGCCCGGGCTAGCGAAGCCCCGAGGCAGAAGTGGATTCCGCTTCCGAAGGTCATCTGCGGCTGCCCTTCCGGGCTGCGGGTGATGTCGAACCGGCCCGGGTCGTCCCAGACGTCAGGGTCGTGGTTGGCGGCCGCAAGGCTCACCATTACGAGAGAGCCCTGCGGGAAGACCACGTCTCGGTACTCGACGTCCACCGAGGCGAACCGGGCGGTCGCGCGCACAGCCCCGAGGTGACGGAGGCACTCCTCGACGGCCGGGGCGGCGAGAGCCGGGTCGTCTGCTAGAGCTTCCCACTGTCGGGGGGCGCCGGCTAGCAGCGCCACCGAGCAGGCGAGCTGGTTGCGCGTCGTGTCGGTGCCGGCCATCAGGACGGCTTCGGTCATCATCACCAGCTCGGAGGTGCTCATCCTGTCGCCCTCCTCCTCGACGGCTATCAGCCTGCTGAGCAGGTCATCGGCGGGGGATTGCCGTCTATCTTCGATCATCGCCTCGACGTAGGTGTCGAGGTCGGCCATCGCCGCTTCGATAGCTGGCAGGTCGTTCGCCACGTCGTTGTTGAAGATCCTGAAGATGTCAACCGCCCACGCGGAGAACAGCTTCCAGTCGGACTTGGGAGCGCCGAGAAGTTCGCATATGACCGGGATGGGGTACGGTTCGCAGACGTCCGCGACCAGCTCACACGACCCGCTCGCTGCGACGCCGTCGACTAGGTCGCCGATGACTTGGCGCATGAACGGCCTTAGCTTCTCCGTGGCCCGGGGTGTGAACGCTGGGGAAGCCAGACGTCGAAGCCGGCTGTGCTCCTCGCCTTCCATCGCCAGTATCGACGCCTGGCGACGGCCGCCGATGGGGCGCTGCACCCCGGCCATCTCGGGGATCAGGGAGATAGCAGAGTGGAAACGCCTGTCGCGCAGGACGGCGTTTACATCCTGGTAGCGGGTCACCGCGTAGCCTAGAGGCGTCCTCACCAGCCAGTGCCTTTCGGCAGCCTCGGCGAACGCCGCCACCATCGCCTGGCGGTCAAGGCCGAACACATCCACCTCGGGCAGGTCCATCTCGGTTGCTACTACCGCCATAGAAGTACCTTTCTGGTGTGGTCGCGAGACTAAGGCTACGCCGGATCAAACGGCAAGTGGCTGGCACGCCTCGCACGCGTAGGCAAACTGCCCCGCGAGCATCCAGCGGCGGATAAGGCCTCCACAGCGGGCGCAGAAACGCTGGCCGTACACGTAGCAGGTCCGGCTGTCGCGAACCTTGAGGTCCCGGCGCCGGTCGACGGTTCGGATCCGTCCGCCGTCGGCGACTCCCGCCCGGAGCATCCTGACAGCGCAAGCCCACATGTTGCCCAGGTCGTCGTCGCTCAAAGTCGAGGCTTGACGGTCGGGGTGGATGGCGCAGGCGTAGAGGATCTCGGCTCGGTAGACGTTTCCTATCCCTGCTATCACAGACTGGTCGACGATGACCGCTCCGACGGGTAGCGCCATTTCAAGGATCGCCCCCAGCCCTCCCGGCGCCTCGTCGACGAGGATCGGGTCGGGTCCCAGGGCTGCGGTTATGCGATCGCGGGCTGCGTCGTCGACAAGTTCGCACACTTTCGGGCTGCGAAGGTCGAAGGTGAGCGAAGGGGAGGAGACCCGGAGCCAAGCTCCGCTGCGGCTCCGCCCGCTGCGGCTCGCAGCGCCGCTGCTCCCGCCGCGCTGGTAAGCGAAGCTTCCGTTCATCCCGAGGTGTACGTGCAGCACCCGCCGGGCGTCGAAGTTGTAGAAGAGGTGCTTACCGTGCGCCTGAAGCGACCTGACAGTCGCACTGTCCAAGGCTGCCGCTCCGGTTTCGAATCGACGGTTCGGGGATGACACCCCGACAGGAACCCCGACTAGGTGGGGGGTCTGCTCAAGCACCTTGAAGTGCGCTATGTGCCCCTCGGGCATGCCAGTTATCCAGCGTTCAGTGGAACGCGTCGGCGATGGCGCGCACTGCTGAAGCGAGGATCGACTTGGACGTGGCGAAGTTGAGCCGCACGTGTCCCGGCCCGTCCCCCCGGAACGGCGAGCCGGGGTTTGTCGCCACACGGGCCTCGCGCCGGATGACGTCGGCCGCTTCGCCTTTTAGGCTCAAGCCGGTGAAGTCCAACCAGGCGAGGTAGGTGGCCTGCGGGACGGTGTAGCCGACCTCGGGCAGGGCGTCGGCCAGAAGGTCGCCAAGCAGACGGCGGTTGGAGTCGAGGTACACGAGCAGCTCGTCGAGCCACTCCTCGCCGTCCCTGTAGGCGGCGAGCGATGCGCGGATGCCGAAAGTCGACGCTCCGTGGCTCCTGATCGGCGGGACAGCCTTCCATCGTCGCATGTCCGCCTCGTTGGTGAGGATCATCTGCGCGCATTTCAGCCCGGGCAGGTTCCACCCTTTGGAGGCTGACACCAGGGTCACGGAATGCCCCGCCGCCACCGGGGAGATAGACGCGTAAGGGACGTGGCGTTCGCCGGGGTAGGTGAGCGGGCCGTGGATCTCGTCTGAGACGACCCGCGCCTGGTAGCGTTCGACGACGTCGCAGAGACCGGCGAGCTCCTCGGCGCTGTAGGAACGCCCGAGGGGGTTGTGGGGGTTGCACAAGATGACGCTCCCCGCGCCCGCCTCGAAGGCTGCGGCTATCCCGTCGAGGTCGAGCCTGCGCTGCTCACCGTCTTTTAAGTTCGGTACTTCGACTACGGGGCGGCGAAGGGCGGCGAGAACGTCGAAGAAAGGCATGTAGGCAGGTGTCGGGACAACCACCGGGGATGCCGCTGGGGTGAACGCGTCCAACGCGACATCGACGCCCCTGAGAACGTCGGGTAGCGTGCGCACCCCAGCAGGGTCGATCTCCCAACCGTAGCGTCTCCTCTGCCAGCCGGCCACCGCTTCTGGCAGCCCGCTGTCGGACCCTTCGAAGGGGTAGCCGACCTCCTCTCGTTCGACCGCCGACCTTAGAGCGTCGAGCACGACCGGGGCGGTACGGAAATCCATCTCCGCCACCCACAGAGCTAACACGTCAGGCCCGTATAGCGACCATTTCAGGGTTCCTCGACGAATCTGGTCTTCGACTGTAACGTCGTCGAAATCGAATCGGGGCATCGCGCTGGCTCAGAGACCGACCTTGAGCCCTTTGGGTACCACCACGATCCCGTCGCCGGTGAGGGTGAACCCGCGGGCTCGGTCCTCCTCCTCGTCCACGCCTACCCGTGCGCCGGGACCTACGACCACGTTCTTGTCGAGAATGGCATTACGGACAGTAGCGGCCTCGCTCACGAAGCAGCGGTTCATAAGCACCGAGTCCGTTACGTGAGCGCGGTTCTCAACCCTGCTCCCAGGAAAGAGCACCGAACGTTCGACGGTAGCGTCGGACACGATAGCGCCCTGAGAAGCCAGGGAGTCGACCATGCGGCTGCGGTGGTGCACAACCTTCGCCGGTGGCAGCGGCGAAGGCAGCGTGTGTATCGGCCAGTCCAGGTTGTAGAGGTTGAATACGGGGTGCACCGACACCAAGTCCATCGTCGCGTCGTAGTAGGCGCGGATGGTCCCCACGTCCCGCCAGTAGCCCCTGTCACGTTCGGTCGCCCCGGGCACGACATTGTCCTTGAAGTCGTAGACCTCGCAGTCCCCGCTGGCGACGAGCCTGGGGATGATCGACCCGCCCATGTCGTGCACCGAGCTCTCGTCGGCAGCGTCGGCTCTGACAGCGTCGATCAAAGCCTCCGCGCTGAAGCAGTAGTTGCCCATCGACGCCAGGATCTCCTCGGGCGAATCAGCCAGCGGACGGGCGTCGGAGGGCTTCTCCCGGAACGCCGTGACCGTTGCCGACCCGTCCGTCTCGATAACCCCGAACTGGGAGGCGTCATGCAGCGGAGCCCTGATCCCGGCTATCGTCGCCGCCGTTCCGGAACCGATGTGCTGGTCGAGCATCTGGCTGGGGTCCATCCGGTAGATGTGGTCCGCTCCGAAGACCAGAACGTAGTCCGGCCTCTCGTCGAATATGAGGTTCAGGTTCTGGTGGATGGCATCTGCCGAGCCTTGATACCAGTAAGGGCCGAGCTGCTGCTGGGCGGGTACTGGCGTCACGTAGTTGCCGAGCAGCGACGACATCCGCCAGGTAGTGGTGATGTGACGGTCGAGACTGTGGCTTTTGTACTGGGTCAGCACGACGATGTGGCGGAAGTCGGCGTTGACGAGGTTGGACAGGACAAAGTCGATGATCCGGTAGCTACCCCCGAAAGGTACCGCCGGCTTAGCGCGTTGGTCAGTGAGAGGGGACAGCCGCGTGCCTTTACCCCCGGCCAGCACGATAGAGAGCACACGCTGGCCTCGTATCATCGTCTCTACCGTACATGGTCTCGGACCGAGCGCGGCGCATCCCCGGCCGGTTAGCGTTGGGCCATGCGCGTAGCACTCTTCACTAGGGAGTTCCCGCCCGACGTGTACGGCGGCGCCGGGGTGCACGTCGAGTACCTGGCTGACCACCTTTCCCGACGCTGCGACCTGTCCGTGCTGTGCTTCGGACAGGTCCGCCCGGGTGTCACCGCCGCCGAGCCCGACCCGATGCTCGCCGGGGCGAACGCTGCCCTCAAGGCGCTGTCGACGGACCTGCGTCTGTGCGCCGCCGCCGCCGACTGCGAACTGGCCCACTCCCACACGTGGTACGCGAACCTCGCCGGGCACCTGGCCAAGCTTCTCTACGGGGCGCCGCACGTCGTGACGAGCCACAGCCTCGAACCTCGACGTCCGTGGAAGGCCGAGCAGCTGGGCGGCGGGTACGCCCTGTCGAGCTGGGCGGAACGGACCGCCATCGAGGCCGCTGACGCTGTGATCGCGGTGTCAGCGGCGATGCGCGCCGACATCCTCGACTGCTACCCGGCGCTAGCCGCCGACCGCGTAACCGTCGTCCACAATGGGATAGACACCGACTTCTACAAGCCGGATTCCGCTACCGACGTGGTCGAGCGTCTCGGCATGGACCCGGCACGCCCGAGCGTCGTCTTCGTAGGGAGGATCACCCGCCAGAAAGGCTTGGAGCACCTCCTCGCAGCCGCCCGACATCTCGACCCGCGGGCGCAGCTGATACTCCTGGCGGGAGCGCCCGACACCGCGGAGATAGCGGCACAGACCGAGGCCGCAGTCGATTCGCTCGCCCGAATCCGCGGCGGTGTCGTTTGGGTCCGGGAGATGCTCCCCAAAGAGCAGGTAATCCAGGTTCTGACCCACGCGACGGTGTTCTGCTGCCCGTCGGTTTACGAGCCGATGGGTATCGTGAACTTGGAGGCGATGGCCTGCGAGACCGCCGTCGTAGCGACCGCTACCGGGGGTATCCCCGAGGTTGTCGCCGACGGCGAGACGGGGCTGCTCGTGCCGATCGATCAGGACGAGCCGGGTGGACCTCCGAGAGACCCCGACGCTTTCGCTGTTCAGATGGCCGGCGCTCTAAACAGTCTCCTCGGCGATCCAACCCGGGCAGCCTCGCTCGGCCGGGCGGGGCGAGCGAGGGCTATAGAGCTTTTCTCCTGGGAGGCTATCGCCGAGCGGACCATGGGCGTGTACCGCCGGGTTTTACAAGCCGGCGGTCACTCGTAGATGAGGCATCCGTCGTCTAGGTCGACTTTCGCCAGAAGGTCTTTCTCGGACCAGTAGTCCTGGCTGTGCTGCCATTCCGGCTTATCGCCGCGGCGTGGCATGAGGTGCACGGAGCGCATCATGTAACCCGGGTTGAAGTTCTCTGGGTCGATCCAGTCGAGGATCTGCATGTCCTTGTCCGCTCCGTCCGAGCGGATCTGGGGTACTACGCTTCCAGCTCCGATGTCATCCATGTGGGAGAGCAGGCGGCACACGAAGTCCGCTACCAGGTCAGCCCGCAGCGTCCAGCTCGCCCTGAAGTACCCGAACACCCAGACCATGTTCGCCACACCGGTGAACATCATCCCCCTGTAGGTGACCGTCCGGGCGAAGTCGACCGGCTGACCGTCGACGGTGAAGTCGATGTCACCCAGCACGCTCAGGTTGAAACCGGTGGCTGTGACGATCACATCTGCGAACAGTTCGTCGCCTGACGCAAGGCGTATCCCCTTGGGGGTGAAAGTGTCGATCTCGTCCGTGACGACCGACGCCTTGCCCGCTGACACCGCCTTGAAGAGGTCCCCGTCGGGCAGGTAGGCGAGCCTCTGGCGCCACGGACGGTATCGGGGGGTGAAATGGCGTTCGACGTCGAAACCTTCGGGGAGTTGAGCGCGAACCGAGTTGATCAGTTCCGCCGCCAGGAAGTCGGGGTCGTCGAAGGACAGCTGGGTTATGGCCTGCTGGTCGTGGAGGATCTTCCTCCGGGCGATCTCGTGAACCCATTCTTCGGGGATGTCCAACTCGCGCAGCATGTCGGCGGTCTCGTTGCGGTTGGGTCCTGAGTAGAAGTAAGTAGGCGAGCGCTGCAGGATAGTCACGTGCGCGCATTCGTCGGCGATCGCCGGGACGAGGGTCGCGGCGGTAGCGCCCGAGCCGATTACCACGACCTGCTTGCCCGTCAGATCGAGCCCTTCGGGCCAGGTCTGGGGGTGCACGATCGTGCCTTCGAAGTCGTCCATTCCCGGCCAGTCAGGGGTGTACCCCTCGGCGTGGCGGTAGTAGCCCTGGCACATCCACAAAAAACCCGCCCTGACTTGGAAGGTGCTGCCGGTGTCGGCGCGCTGCACTCTCAGCGTCCAGGCTTTGTCGGCGCTTGACCATGAAGCGTCCAGCACCCGGTGCTGGTAGCGGATGTGGGCGTCGAGATGGTTCTCCTCGATGACCTCGCCCAGGTAGGAGCGGATCTCGGCTGCCGTCGCTATCGGCGGGCCGACCCAAGGCTTGAACCGGTAGCCGAAAGTGTAGAGGTCGCTGTCGGAGCGGACACCCGGGTAGCGGTGCACCAGCCAGGTTCCCCCGAAGCTTTCGAGGCTCTCCAGCACCAAGAACGTCTTGCCCGGAAGGCTGCTTTGTAGGTGGTAGGCGGCGCCGATCCCCGAGATGCCTGCCCCCACTATCACCACGTCGAAGGTTTCCGTGTCGACGCTCGCAGAGTCATGCTCTGCTGTTGGAATCATTTCTGTTGGAATCATTTCCCCGGCCAAATCAGCTTCCATTTTCGCCTCCTGTCAGCTTCGCCCAGGTTATCCACATCCGCAACGGCCCACATCCGCAACTGTCAGTCACGCTGCCGGCGGAGCCCGTCGAGCGCTTCGCCGGCGACCCTCCAGGTCCGCCACTCGTCGAGAGGTGTAGCGCCAAGGGACTCGTAGAAGGCCATCGCCGGTTCGTTCCACTCAAGGACTTCCCACTCCATGCGCGCTAGCCCCTGCTCGACGCAGATGGAGGCGAGCTCCGCCATGAGGCGGCGGCCCAAGCCACCTCGTCTGGCCTCAGCTTGGACATATAGGTCCTCCAGGTGCATGCCCGGACGGCCCGTCCAGGTCGAGAACGTCCGGTACCACAGGGCGAGCCCGACGAGCTCGTGGGGACCTTCGGCTACCAAAGCCGACGCCGCCGGCTTCGGTCCGAAAAGCGCAGAGTGCAGCAAGTCCACGTCAAGTTTCACTGCGTCGGGTTCCCGCTCGTAGGTCGCGAGCGCCTTGACGAGTCGCACGATCTCCCCCTCGTCTCCCTCGCAGGCCGGGCGGATCAGGGGGCTGTCTGTCATGGCGCCATCATCGCGGAACCTCGCCTCTACAGCGCCGGGAGCCTAGGCGACCGGCCTCTCGGCGGCGTGGCTGTACTGGGACCACGAGCCCGGGTAGAGCCTTCCTGGGGGAAAGCCGGCGACCTCGAGCGCGATCAGGTTGAAACACGCCGTCACTCCCGAACCGCAGTAGGACACGACATTGGTCGTGTCGTCCACGCCGACGGCCTCGAAGCGCTCCCGCAGCTTTGCGGCCTCCAGGACCCTGCCGTCAGCGTCGAGGTTCTGCCGGCAGGGAAGGCTCCGGGCTCCGGGGATGTGCCCCCGGCGCGGGTCGATCGGCTCGACGTCGCCATCGAAGCGGCTGCGGTCGCGGGCGTCGAGGAGGAGCAGGCCCGGGCCTTCCAGGTCGTCGATGTCCACCAGCCGGTCGCTTGGCCACTCAGCAGAGCTGAACACACCAGGTTCTCGGGTGACCTCACCGACGTCGAGGGGTCCGGCGTAGGCTTCTATCCCACCGTCGAGCAGGGCAGCGTCGTGACCGGTAACTCTAAGCATCCACACCAGGCGCGCTGCGATCACACCCCCGGCGTCGTCGTAGGCGACGACGGTCGTCGCGTCGGAGATCCCCAACCGGCGCATGCCCGCCGCGAAGACTTCCGGGGCGGGAAGGGGGTGCCGCCCTGCCCGCGGACCGCCCGGTCCCGCCAGGCAGCTTTCGAGGTCGACGAACACAGCACCGGGGATGTGCCCGCGAAGATAGGCTTCGTGTCCGCTGCGCCCGTCGAGATACCAGCGAACGTCGGCTAAAACCACGCCGACTACACCCTCGACCTTCGACGTCGCCTCACGATCACGCAGCCATTGCATTGTGACGACCGGATCGACCATCGCCCGACTTTAGACCCCGCACCGATTCAGACCCCGCGCCGGCCCCGCTCGACGGCTGCCCCGCTCGACGGCCGCTCAGCGCAACGGACTGCCCCAGTCGGCCTGGTCGCGAACGGTGGCCTTGAGGACTTTCCCGCCCGGGTTGCGCGGCAGTGGGTCGGGTCGGACCACGACGTACTGGGGTACTTTGAAGTCGGCAAGGCGGGTCTTGGCGAAGCGAACGAGTTCCGCCGGGTCGACGCTGCGACCGGGCCGGGGTACCACTACGGCGCCTACTTTCTCGCCCATCATCGTGTCCGGCACGCCGACGACCGCCGCTTCGAAGACGTCGGGGTGACAGACCAGGGCGTTCTCCACCTCGACGCAGTACACGTTCTCGCCTCCCCGGTTCACCATGTCCTTTTTGCGGTCGACGATCTGGCAGAACCCGTCGCTGTCGAGCCGGGCGATGTCACCGGTGTGCAACCAGCCGCCGACGAACGCCTCCGCGGTCGCTTCGGGTTTGCCCCAATATCCAGCTACCACGTTCGGTCCTCTTACCAGCAGTTCCCCCGCTCCGGTCGCGGGGTCCACGTCTGCGAGGTCCAACTCGACGGGCGGTGCGGCGAAACCGACTGTCTCCGCGCGCGGGTGGGCCCAGTCGTGGGGCAAGAAGGTAGCCACCGACGAGGTCTCGGTAAGGCCGAACCCGTTGCCCAGCTTGGCATTCGGGAAAGCTTCGAGCATTCGGGCGACCTGCTCGGGGGGTGTCGGCGCCCCGCCGTAGGTTACCCAGCGGATCCCGGACAGGTCGAAGTCAGCAAAGTTGGGTTGGGTCATCGCAAGCCACAGGATCGCCGGAACGGAGGTGACCAAGTTGATGCCCTCCTGGACTGACACCGCCAAGAAGCGTTGGACGTCGAAAGACGCCATAACGACGGTCGTTCCTCCCAGGCGCAACGTCGGCAGCAGCTGGCTGTTGCAGCCTGTCACGTGGAAAAGCGGAACTGACACCAGGTTGCGCAGCTCACCCTCGGGAAGGTCCATGAGGCGCCGGCAGGTCTCGACGTTCGACAGGAAGTTCTCGTGGGTGGTGACGGCGCCTTTGGGGAATCCCGTCGTACCGCTCGTGTAGAAGATCGCCGCCGGGTCTGCGGGTTGCAGGTTCTCCCGGACTGTGGGCGGTCCTTGTGGCATGGCCCGGCCCGGCTCGAAGACGTATCGCGCCTGGGAGTCGTCTAGGACGTAGGCGACTTCGGGCTCGGACAGGCGAGTGTTGACCGGGACCGCTATAGCGCCGGCCATCATCGACGCGAACAAAGCTACGCACCAGTCGACTCCGTTGCCCAGGCGGATCGCAACTCGGTCTTTCGGTTTGACTCCCTCTTGGATCAGTCCCCCAGCCACCCGGCGGGACCGGTCCCACAGCTGTCTGTATGTGAGCCGCTCCCCCCCGTCCTCCACGACCGCCTCATGGTCGGCGAAACGATCGACGCTCGCCGAAAGCATCTCGACCACAGAGGTCGCCAGGCCGCTGTACGCCAGTACTCCGTCGGCGCGCCTGTCGATCCCGGACATGTCGAAAGGTTCGATCGCTGCCTTCAGTCCCTGCTTTTCCACCATGGCGTCACCCCGACCTAGCCGTTGGACTTGTACAGGATCGAATCTAGCTAACCGTGCTCCGAGCATGCGTCGGGTATTCCCAGACAGTCGGCGGGTACTACAGTCGGGCTTTTCTAGCCGACGCTGCGAGGACTCCCCCATGACCGAGACTTTCCCGACCAAATCGCTGCAGCTGTCTTCGCTCGTCGAGCACCTCGACAGCCCGGGGCTCCCAGCCGAGGGCCAAGGAGGTCGGGTGGTGATGTTCCTCAACGAGGTGGAGGTCGCCCCTCCCGGTGACGACGAGGTGATCGTCCGGGTCGAGGCGGCCCCGATCAACCCGTCCGATCTAGGTTTAGCCTTCGGCGGGGCCGACATTTCTGCTGCAGTGTCGGAGGGAACGCCTATTAGGCCGGCGATCAGCGCCCCGATCGCAGCTTCGGTCATGCGGTCAGCTGTCGGGCGGGTCGGGATGGCCCTGCCGGTCGGAAATGAAGGAGCGGGCACGGTAGTGGCCGCCGGGTCCTCCGATGCGGCACAGGCTTTGCTGCACAAGACCGTTGCCGTGGCCGGCGGGGGGATGTACGCCCAGTACCGTCGGGTGAAAGCTTCGATCTGCGCCGAGCTGCCCGAGGGCACCTCGGCGGTCGAAGGGGCGTCGTCGTTCGTAAACCCTATGACGGTGCTCGGAATGCTCGAAACGATGAGAATGGAAGGCCACACGGCCATCGTCCATACAGCTGCCGCGTCGAACCTCGGTCAGATGCTCAACCGTGTCTGCATCGACGAAGGCGTCCCGCTGGTGAACGTCGTGCGCCGCGCCGGCCAGCAGGACCTCCTGCGCGAGGCCGGAGCCAAGTACGTTTGCAACACCGAATCGGACACTTTCATGGCCGACCTGACAGAAGCGATTGCTGCGACATCCGCGACGCTGGGCTTCGACGCCGTAGGCGGCGGCAGGCTCGCCGGTCAGATCCTGGCCGCTATGGAAGCGGCGGCCGTAGCGAAGATGCCCGCCTTCAGCCGTTACGGGTCGGACACTCACAAGCAGGTGTACATCTACGGCTCGCTGGATCGCGGGCCTACCGAGTTGCACAGGAGCTTCGGCATGTCGTGGGGACTCGGAGGGTGGCTGCTGACACCGCTGCTCGCCAAGATCGGACCCGCAGCGGTCGACGCTATGAGACGAAAGGTCACCTCGAACCTCAAGACACTCTTCGCTAGTTCATACACCCGTGAAGTTTCTCTCGCCGAGGCCCTCAGCCTCGATGCTGTGAAGGATTACGCCCGTCAGGGGACCGGCTCCAAGTACCTGATCAGACCGCATTTGGCCTAGCTAACCGGCGGGTGGCGTTTCGCTTCGAGCGGCCGGC
>JAJZNG010000076.1 GCA_021847945.1 Actinomycetes bacterium
TGCTCTCTTGGCCTTACCAAACCAGATGGAGACGGTCCTCGCCAAACGCGACGCCATAGCGGCGATAGCCGCCGAGGTGGCACCCCCCCGGAAGTTTTGGGCTGTCGTCGGCAACGGACCTGACAGGGTCGCCGCCGCCGAGGTGCGGATCAAGCTTTCGGAGCTTTGCTACAGGTCGATCTCGGCCGACTACACCGAGGACAAGAAGCACATCGACCTTTCCTGTGAGCCGCTCGTGATCGTGTGCGCTTCCGGGCTGAGCGGAGCCAACGCCGACGACGTCGCCAAAGAAGTGGCTATCTACAACGCGCACAAGGCGCTTCCGGTGGTGATCGCCTCGGAAGGGGAGCAGTCCCGCTTCGAGGCGCTCGGAGCCTGCGTGGTCAGCGTGCCACGCACGCACCCCGCCGTCGGGTTCGTGCTGTCGGCGATGGTAGGTCACATTTTCGGCTACGAGGCTGCGCTGGCGATCGACGCGCAGGCCCGGATACTCCGGGTCGTCCGAGAAGCGGCTGAGGCAGGGATGAACCGGGGAGACGGGTTCTTCAAGGCTGACCAAGAGTCGGTTCAGCGGACGGCGGAGCCTTTCTTGGTCGGACTGCGCGAAGGCCGCTTCGACGGGAATCTGAGTGCATCAACCGCCGTCAGATTGACGGGTTTGTTGCGCTACGCCACAGGGCAGGCACCTCTCGAAGGTTTCGAAGCTGAGACGGGCAAGATCGGCACGCCCCTTGCGATCAACGCTGACCTCGTCGACGCTCTCAGCGAGGCGGTAGACGAGCTGACGAGGCCGGTGGACGCGATCAAGCACCAGGCCAAGACCGTCACTGTCGGTATCTCCCGGAGCGAGTCGGCCCTGCTCGGCGCGCCGCTCGTTGCGAGCGTTCTCGCAGCCGGACCGAGCGCAGATTCGCTCGGCTACCGAGCGCTGCGAACCCTCGCCAGCCTCGACGCCGCCGTCGAGGAAGTCCTCGGCTACACGAGGTACCGGATCGACTGGGGGCCGGACGGTTCAAACGCGACGGCGTCGGTGATCGACATGTCGGGCGTCGCCGCCCGCATCGCGCCTTCGCGCACGGCCCGCGACCCCCGACTCCTCGGAAGCAAGCACCGCGCCGCCGAGGAACGTGAGGTGACGGTCGTGCGGGGCGCCCGCGACGGGCGAACAGTCGTGTTGGTGCCTGAGGCCAAAGACGGAGAAGTGTGCGGCATGACCCTCCTGCATGTGCGAATAGCCGACAGCCTTCCCGCCACCGCAGCGGCCGAGGTGCTAGCCGGTTACCGGACCCGCCTCGACGCTCTAAGGGACGCAGTAACCGAGACCGAGGAGCACTTCGATTCGTCACGCCTGGGCCTAGAACCTTTGGTGGACCTTCTCACCGAACCCGTCTACCTGCTTGCGCAGCGGTGGAGGTCGAACCCGAAGTGAAAGGTGCCGTTATAGGCCTCGGCGTCGACCTGGTCGAAGTTGAACGCTTCGGCGAGCTCCTCCGGCGCCGTAGGAACGCTCTGGGGCGTTTGTTCGCCGCCGAAGAGCTCGCCTATACCGACACGCTCGCCGACCCAGTCCCGTCGCTGGCAGCACGCTTCGCCGCGAAAGAAGCGACGATGAAAGCCCTCCAGGTCGGTCTGGGTGCTTTCGACTGGACTGACGTGGCCGTCGAACGGGCGCCAAGCGGCGCCCCGACACTGCTGGTCCGGGGGCGAGCCGAACGCCTCGCCACCACGAGAGGCGTGGCGGGATGGCTCGTTTCGCTGTCCCACACCGACAGCGTCGCCGCGGCGACGGTGGTGGCCTGCTCGTGAAGCCGGTGCTTAGTCCCCCGGAGATGGCCCAAGTCGACGGAGCAGCACCCGATCCCGCAGAAGTCCTCGTGGGAAGGGCGGGTTTCGCCGCGGCGGTGTCAGCTAGGCGGATGCTCCGAGGCTGCTACGGGCGCCGGGTGGTGGTCATAGCCGGCCGGGGTAACAACGGGGCCGACGGCCGTGTCGCCGCCGGAGTCCTGCGCTCCTGGGGGGCGCGGGTGGCCGTGACGGAACCCGGCGAGCGAGCCGACGCTGCTCTACTCGCCGCGAGTGACCTTATAGTCGACGCAGCCTACGGCACCGGGCTCAGCCGCCCCTACCAGCCGCCCCGACAGGGGACCGTGCCGGTGCTGGCAGTCGACATACCCTCGGGGCTGTCGGGCTTCACCGGTACGGGTGAGTCGATGGCGGCGACAAGGACGGTCACCTTCGCTGCGTACAAGCCGGGTCTGCTGCTCGGCGACGGCCCGGAGCGCTGCGGGGAGGTCCACGTGGCGGGTATCGGCCTGGAAGACCTCGCTGCCGGTACTGCCCGTAGTTGGCTCGTCGAGCGTTCCGACATGGGGTGCATCCCTGGGAGGCCGCGGTCGTCTCACAAGTGGAACAGTGCAGTCCTGGTCATCGGCGGGTCCCCGGCGATGATGGGCGCGCCCATCCTGTGCTCCCAAGCGGCGATGCGCGCCGGCGCAGGGTACGCCCTTCTCGGGGTGCCCGGCGCGGACCTCGCCGCCGGCGCGGCCACGGTCGAACAGGTCCGTATAGCCCTCGACGGCGCCGGTTGGGTTGACACGGCAGCCGCAGCAGCCAAAAGGGTTAAAGCGATGGTGGTCGGCCCGGGCCTCGGCGGGGCCGCGTCGGGCGCTTCCGGCGAGGTAGGTTCAGCGAACCCGACCGCTGAACTGCTCAGGCGCACAGAGGTCCCAGCGGTGGTCGACGCCGACGCGTTGAACGCTCTCGGCTCCCTGCAAGCGGTCGCTGAGATAGCACGCTCGCGTACAGCGCCCCTGGTCCTGACGCCTCACGACATGGAGTACCGCCGTTTGAGCGGTCACCTGCCCCAAGCGGACCGCATAGCCGAAGTGCGTGACGCAGCGGACAAGAGCGGTTCGGTAGTCCTGCTGAAAGGGCCTACGACCGTTGTGGGAGCACCGGACGGCCGGGTCGCCTTGTGTGTGGAAGGCCCTCCCAGCCTCGCGACCGCCGGAACCGGCGACGTTCTATCCGGCATAGTGGCAGCGTTCCTGGCGAGAGGTATGGAAGCCTGGCTTGCTGCCAGTGTCGCTGCTTTCGTCCACGGCTCCGCAGCGAGGCGTGGACCGCTGGAAGGCCTCGTGGCGTCCGACCTGCCCGGCCTTGTCGCCGCGGAACTTTCTCGGGCGTCCGAGCGTGGCGTCACGCCGTGGTAGGCCCAGCTGGTGCAGGCCCAGACGCGACGGTCCCAGACGCGACGGTCCAAGGCGCGACGGTCCCAGGCGAGTTTGAGCGGCGGGGGCGATGGGAGAGTTGGGATCTCCGGCCGGTCTGGGCGGAAGTAGACCTCGACGCCATACGCCACAACGCGTCCGTTTTGAGCGCGATCGCCGCGCCGGCGTGGTTGTGCGCTGTGGTTAAAGCTGACGGCTACGGTCACGGGGCGGTGGAGGTCGCTCGCGCCGCTCTCGACGGAGGTGCGAGATGGCTGGCGGTTGCGTTAGTCGAGGAAGGGCTCAGACTGCGCCGTGCGGGGATCGACGCGCCGATCCTCGTCTTGTCCGAACCCGTCCCCGAGGCCATGCAGGCCGTCGTAGAGCATGACCTCGCTCCGACTCTCTACACCCGCGCCGGTGTACGGGCAGCGAGTGAGGCGGCTAGACGCGTCGGAGGCGCCTTCACGTTGGGGGTGCACATAAAGGTGGATACCGGCATGCACCGTGTCGGCGCCACAGCGCAAGAGGCGGTGGAGCTGGCTCACGTTGTGGCAGCGGACCCGGTGCTGCGCCTGGAGGGTTTTTGCACGCACTTTGCGGTTGCTGACCGGCCGCATGACACCTTCACCGACCGTCAGATAGAGCGCTTCGAGTCCGCCGTCGAGGACCTGCGCGCAGGGGGATTGGCGCCCATGGTGCTCCACGCTTCCAACTCTGCGGCGACGTTGTGGCATCGCCGGGCGCGGTACTCGATGGTCCGCTGCGGGATCTCCCTCTACGGGCTCAGCCCGACCTCGGGCGCGACGGACCTTCCGGGGCTCCGACCGGCGTTTTCGCTCAAGGCGAGGGTCTCGTACGTGAAAACGGTCCCGGCCGGAGAGGGGATCTCCTACGGCCTGCGTTACCGTGTCAGTGAGGACTCGACCGTAGCCACGGTGCCGATCGGCTACGCAGACGGAGTGCCGCGTGCCGTCTCAGGCCAAGGAGCGCACGTGCTAATAGGCGCCAGGCGCTACCCGATAGCAGGGACGGTCACGATGGACCAGATCCTCGTCGATTGCGGCGTGGACCGGCGGGTGAGCGTAGGAGACGAGGTGGTCCTGATTGGTAGACAAGGCGACCAGACCATCAGCGCAGAGGATGTCGCAACGCTCGCCGGGACGATCTGCTACGAGGTGGTGTGCGGTATCAGCGCTCGGGTTCCGAGACGCTACACAGGTATAAGAAATGCACAGGTGACGCCGAGGTGATAACCGAGATACCTGGGGTGGCTGTAGGGCACTGGAGCGATCAGAGCGCCCTGACCGGATGTACCGTGGTATTGCTCCCGCCGGGCACAGTCGCCTCGGGGGAAGTTCGCGGCGGCGCCCCCGGTACCCGCGAATGGGCGCTTCTCGACCCTGGCGCGTCGGTGAACCAGGTCGACGCAGTGGTGCTGACCGGCGGTTCGGCTTTCGGCTTGGCGGCCTGCGACGGTGTCGTCGAGTGGTGCGAAAGAAACGGTCGGGGCTGGCCGGCGCCCGTTGGGCCGGTGCCGATAGTCGTCGGTATGGTCATCTACGACCTTTCCGTCGGCGACCCGAAAGTCAGGCCGGGTCGAGCGGAGGGCTACGCCGCGGCGGCGGACGCCAAGACCGGGCCGGCTGCGCTGACCAGAGGTAGGGTAGGCGCCGGCACAGGAGCGACCGTAGGAAAATGGCGCGGTCCCGGCGCGGCGCGGCCTTCGGGGATCGGGTCGGCACTGGTGCGAAGAGGCGAGTTGGTGGTGGCCGCGTTGATGGTCGTCAACGCTATCGGCGACCCGGTCGACTGGAGGCATCCGGGCAACGCCGATTCCGTGGGTGCGGCCCGCGGCCACGACGGTCGCGCTGATCCGGAGGCGCAACGCCCTCGGGTATGGGATCCCCTAGGCGGCCGGGCGGGTATCGAGGCGACGACCATCGGCGTGGTGGCGACCAACGCGAAGCTCGAAAAGCTCGGCTGTCGAAAGGTCGCCGAAGCCGGACACGACGGCTTCGCACGAGCGCTGGAACCGGTGCACACCGCGGCGGACGGCGACGCGCTGGTGGTGGCGGCGACGGGAACGGTCCAAGCGCCTCTCCCGGTGGTTCAAGGGCTGGCGGCCTGGGTGGTCGAACGAGCAATAGCGGACGCCGTCGCAGACGGCGGAGATTCTCTCGCAGGATGAGAGTCTGTGCTACTGCGCCGATCTGTCTAGCGGCGCACGACCAGCGTGCCGGCAGCCTTGTCGTGGAGAGTCTGCTTGCGGCGATCCCACAGGGGCCAGAGGATGTCCAAGATCCCGCCCACGAAGGTGATGGTCAGGATCCACATGACTCCCGCACGTATAGCCGAGCGGCGAGGGTCGACGGGCCCGCCGGTCTGCGCGTCGACGACGCGGGTGCGTACGGCACGGTTACCGACCGTCTGGCCAGCCCACCACGCGATCAAAGCGAAGTCGTACACGGCGGAAATGATGCTCTCAGGCAGGTCTGCGTTCACCCCGCTCATGCCGGCGGCAGCGACCAGCAGCAGGACTGGCACGCCTACAAGGAGGCCGTCGACTATCGAAGCGCCTGCGCGGTGCCACCAACTCGCGAGGACCTCCGAACCGAACCCCGAAACGTCGAAGCCGCCGGGGGAGAAGCCCCCGCCCGGATAACTGCCGCCCGGATAATCCCCGCCCGGATAGTTCCCGCTCGGGTAGCCGCCGCCCGGGAAACCACCCGGCGGTGGGGGCGGAGGAGGCAGGTTGCTCATAGTCGGATCTACCCTTTCCCGGGCCGCCCGGGGGCGGTCGATGCTCGATTAAACCCCAGGCTACCCCACAAGGCGTCGAAGCGCCCGCCGCGCCGCACGTCGAAGCCGGTGCGCTGCGCTGACCGCGGCCCGAAGCCGCCCAGGATGGGGGCAGTCCGGTTTCGTAACCCGTGCGCCAAGCACCTACGATCGAACCTCGTGACGGAACTGTCCGAACTGGCGGCCCGAGCGTCCTCCTGCCAGGACTGCCGTCTCGCATCAGGTCGGACCACGGTCGTGTTCGGCGAGGGCTCACCCTCCGCGACTCTGATGGTGATCGGCGAGGGGCCCGGACGCGACGAGGATCTGCAGGGCCGACCTTTCGTCGGCCGTTCTGGCCGCCTCCTCGACAGGCTGCTTGCCGAGGAGGCAGGCTTCGAACGCGCAGCCGTCTACATCGCCAACGTCGTCAAGTGTCGCCCTCCGGAGAATCGCGACCCGAAACCCGACGAGATCGAAGCGTGCCGGCCGTATCTCGACGCGCAGGTGGCCTTGATATCCCCGAAGGTGATAATCACCCTCGGCAACTTCGCCTCCAAGACGCTTCTGCGCTCCGAGCTTGGCATCACCCGGCTGCGCGGCAGGGTCTACCCGTGGCCGTCCGGCGAGGACCCGTCGGGGGATCCGTCGGGGCTGGGAAGCACCGTCGTCGTCCCGACCTTCCACCCCGCTGCGGCGCTTCGCGGCGGCGGGGAGGTGCTCGCCGCTATGCGAGCCGACTTCGTCAGAGCCCGGCAGAGCATCCAAGGGGTGCGCGTGTCGGGGGAGGCATCGCTGTGACAACACTGCAGACCACGTGCCGAGACGTGGAAGCCACCCGAAGCCTGGCAGGACGCTTCGCCGGGATGCTTCACCCGGGGGACGTCGTGTTGCTCCAAGGTGACCTGGGCGCAGGAAAGACCACCTTCACCCAAGGCATGGCGGCAGCCCTGGGAGTGGACGCCGCCGTGACCAGCCCGACTTTCACCTTGATGAACATCTACCCGACGACTTCGGGGTTCGACCTGGTCCACGTAGACGTATACCGCCTTGAGCGTCTCTCGGAGGTGGTCGACCTGGGACTCGGCGAGATGCTCGACGACGGAGCCGTCGTCGTCGTCGAATGGGGCGACCGGGCGGCCGCTGCTATCGGCGGGGACCACCTGACGGTTTCGCTGGTAGCCGGCGCGGACGACACCGCCAGGACCGTCAGCTTCACGGCCTACGGACCCACCTGGGAGCTCAGACTGGGCGACCTGGACGCTAAAGTCCTGACCTCCACATGACCGTAACGCTATCCATATCCACTTCCACTTCCCAGGTGAGCGTGGCGTTGAGCAACTCCGACGGGCTGCTCGCCAGTTTCACCGCGAACGCCGGGCGCCGCCACGGGGAGACCCTCGCCCCCGCCATCAAAGCGGCCTGCGACATTTCCGGGGTTGGGATCGCAACTCTCGACAAGGTGGCCGTCGACGCGGGTCCAGGTCTGTTCACCGGCCTCAGGGTCGGCGTTGCGACAGCGAAAGCTCTCGGCCAGGCCCTTGACATCCCCGTCGCCGCAGCGAGCTCACTGGAGCTTCTCGCCTTCGCCTGCCGTCACGACACTCGCCCGGTGGCGGCGATCGTAGACGCCAGGAGGGGGGAGGTCTTCTGGGAGATCTACCAGCCAGCCCCGGGCGGGGTGCGCTCGGCGGGACCGCCGGCGGTGGCCACCCCCCAGGCGCTCGTCGAGGCGCTCGGTTCGTCCAGCGGGCCGCTGCTAGCGGTGGGAGACGGAGCCCGACGTTACGCCGGGGCGATATCCGCGCTGGCCGGGCTGGTGGAGATCGCCCCCGAAGCTTTCGACCATCCCAACGCCGCCGTCCTGGCGCAGCTCGCCGAGCGACTCGAAACAGTCAGCCCAGGCGCTCTGTCCCCACGCTACCTTCGCGCTCCTGACGTGCGGATCGGATGGGAAACCCGCTGATGCCGGTACGCCAACCTGGCGTAGGCGGCGACGGTCCCCTGTCGGTGCACCTCGCGCCCATGAGACGGCGTCACCTGCGCCGCGTGCTTGAGATCGAGCACAAGGTGTACCCGAACCCTTGGACGCTCGGCCTATTCCTGAGCGAGCTCGGCCAGCCCCGAGACCGTTTCTACGTGGTGGCACGGATCACCGGGAAAGTCGCCGGGTACGCAGGGCTCATGATCGGCTACGAGGAAAGCCACGTCACCAACATCGCCGTAGACCCCTCGTGGCAACGCCATCAGGTAGCGACGAGGCTGCTGATAAACCTCCACGGCGCAGCGCTGAAGCACTCCACCAGGAACATGACCCTTGAGGTGCGCCTATCCAACGCCCCGGCTCAGGCCATGTACCGCCAGTTCGGTTTTGAAACCGAGGGTATACGCAAGAACTACTACGTCGAGAACCAGGAGGATGCGCTGGTCATGTGGGCCCACGACATCGATTCCGACGCCTACCTGCGTCGCATCGAGCAGATCAAAGCGGCGATAAGAGGCGTGACCGTAGACGAGACCGGCGTGGCGGCGCTATGACGGCCATTCTCGCTATAGAAACTTCCTGTGACGAGACCGCCGCTGCCGTGGTGCTCGACGGGCGAAACATCGCCAGCTCCGTCGTGTCGAGCCAGGTGGACCTGCACGCCAGGTTCGGTGGGGTCGTCCCCGAAGTCGCCGGCCGGGCCCATATCGAACTGCTCACACCGGTCGTCGCCGAAGCTCTCGAGCGCGCCGGCACAACTCCGGCCGGCCTCGACGCAGTGGCCGCAACCCTCGGCCCCGGCCTGATCGGCTCCCTCCTAGTCGGGGTCAGCGCCGCCAAGGCATACTCGCTCGCGTGGAATGTGCCTTTCGTAGGGGTCAACCACATGGAGGGCCACCTTCACGCCGCCTTCCTCGAAGACCCAGAGATGGCGCTGCCAGCGGTGGTGCTATTGGTGTCCGGCGGTCACACCATGATCGTGCACATGGGCTCCGAAGGCCACTACCGTCTGATCGGAGCGACGATCGACGACGCCGCCGGGGAGGCTTTCGACAAGGTGGCGCGCTTCCTCGGTCTTGGATACCCCGGAGGTCCGGTGATCGACAAGCTGGCGACTTCGGGTGACCCGACGGCGATAGCCTTCCCCCGGGGTCTGCGAGGCCAAGGCTACGACTTCTCGTTCAGCGGGCTGAAGACGAGCGTCGTCAACTACGTCCGCAAGAACCCTGACGTCGACGTCGCCGACGTCGCGGCGAGCTTTCAAGCTGCGGTAGTCGACGTGCTGGTCGAAAAGGCCAGGGCTGCCGCCGCCGACCTCGACGCCAAGTCGATCTGCATCGGCGGGGGCGTAGCCGCCAACTCGGCCCTGCGCTCTTCGATCGCCGCTGCGGCCGCCGCCGACGGACGCGCGTGCTTCTTGCCGAGCCGAGCGATGTGCACAGACAATGCCGCGATGGTCGGGGCTACCGCCTGGTACCGGCTACGAACCGACGGCCCGACCCCTCTGGATGCGGCCGCCGACCCGAACCTGGCGATACGTTTCGACCTTTGAGCTAGCAAACTATTAAAAGCGTGTTGAACTAGCGCCACGCGCCCGCTAGTCTTAGCACTCGTAACCCGAGAGTGCTAACAACCTATGGAGGCGCACTGATATGAGTCTGCAGCCACTCGACGACCGGATCGTCGTCCGCCCGAGCGAAGCCGAGGAGCGGACCGCTTCCGGTCTGGTCATCCCCGACACCGCTAAAGAGAAGCCCCAGCAGGGCGAGGTCCTAGCCGTCGGCCCGGGCCGTCGTGCTGAGAGCAGCGGCGAGCTGATCCCCCTGGACATCAAGGTGGGCGACAAGGTCGTCTACTCCAAGTACGGTGGAACCGAGATCACCATCGACGGCGAGGACCTGCTAATCCTGACCAGCCGGGACGTATTGGCGAAGGTGAAGTAAGTGCCCAAGCAACTCAAATTCGACGACAAGGCCCGACGTGGCCTGGAGGCAGGGGTCAACCAGCTGGCCGACACGGTCAAGGTGACCCTCGGCCCCAAGGGCCGCAACGTGGTGATCGAGAAGAAGTTCGGGGCGCCGACGATCACCAACGACGGCGTGACCATCGCCCGCGAGGTGGAGCTCGAGGACCCCTTCGAGAACATGGGCGCCCAGCTGGTCAAAGAGGTAGCCACCAAGACCAACGACGTGGCCGGCGACGGCACCACCACCGCCACGGTCCTCGCTCAGGCTCTCATCCGTGAGGGTCTGCGCAACGTGACCGCCGGTGCGAACCCGATGTCGCTCAAGCGGGGCATCGACAAGGCTGTCACAGCCGCTGTTGGTGCTATTACCGCCCAGGCCAAGGAGATCGAAGGCCGCTCGGAGATCGCCCAGGTGGCTTCCATCTCCGCTGCTGACACGTCGATCGGGGAAGTCCTGGCTGACGCTATCAGCAAGGTCGGCAAGGACGGGGTGGTAACCGTCGAGGAGTCCAACACCTTCGGCTTGGAACTCGATTTCACCGAGGGCATGCAGTTCGACAAGGGCTACCTGTCCCCCTACTTCGTGACCGACCAGGAACGCCAGGAAGCTGTCCTGGAGGACCCGTACATCCTGATCGCCAACTCCAAGATCAGCGCCGTTCACGACCTGGTCCCGGTCCTGGAGAAGGTCATGCAGGGAGGTAAGCCGCTTTTGATCATCGCCGAGGACGTGGAAGGCGAGGCTCTTGCGACGCTGGTCGTCAACAAGATCCGCGGGACTTTCACCTCGGTCGCTGTGAAAGCTCCGGGCTTCGGGGACCGGCGCAAGGCGATGCTGGGCGACATGGCCGTGTTGACCGGAGGGCAGGTCATCTCCGAGGAGGTAGGTCTCAAGCTTGAGAACACCACGCTCGACCTGCTCGGAAGGGCCCGTAAGGTGGTCGTGGACAAGGACAACACGACGATCGTCGAAGGTGCCGGCAGCGAGGCTGACGTGAAAGGTCGGATCGCCCAGATCAAGCGGGAGATCGACGAGACGGATTCCGACTGGGACCGTGAGAAGCTCCAGGAGCGCCTCGCGAAGCTGTCGGGCGGCGTAGCCGTGGTCAAGGTCGGTGCGGCCACCGAAGTCGAGCTCAAAGAGAAGAAGCACCGCATCGAGGACGCCCTTTCGGCAACCCGGGCTGCTATCGAGGAGGGCATCGTCGCCGGTGGCGGTACGGCTCTGCTGCGCTCCCGCCCGGCGGTGGCTGAGGTCGTGGCGAAGCTGTCGGGTGACGAAGCGACCGGTGCGTCGATCGTGATGCGAGCCCTGGAGGAGCCCCTCAAGTGGATCGCTATCAATGCCGGCTTGGAAGGTTCTGTGATCGTCCAGCAGGCGGAACGTGAGGTCGGCTCGATGGGCCTGAACGCAGCTACCGGCGAGTTCGTGGACCTAATCAAAGCCGGGGTTATCGACCCGGCCAAGGTGACCCGCTCCGCGCTGCAGAACGCGGCTTCGATAGCCGCCCTGCTGCTCACCACGGAAGCGCTCGTCGCCGACAAACCCGAGAAGAAGGCTCCCGCAGCTCCCGCCGGTGGCGGTGGCATGGGCGGCATGGGCGGTATGGGGGGCATGGGCTTCTAAAGCCGGGCCTCCATCGCCGTTCGGCGCATTCATGCGCCGAATCGGTAAAACCACACGAAAACTATCCGAGGGCCGGCCCGTGAGGGTCGGCCCTCGGCGCGGTCCGCCGCAGTCTCGGCCGCGGGGGCCAGTCAGCGGCTCGGGCCGTGCCGTGCAGAAGCCCCGAGCGCGTATCGCTTCGGTAGGTGCCGTCAGTGGCGCGAGTTGCCGTAGATTTGAGGGCATGGAACTAGCTCCCCCCGACCCCGCGAAGCTCCTCGACGCTTGGATGGAGTGGGAGCGTGGAGAGACCCCGCCCGGACGGGTCATGTCCAACCTGAAGACCGCCGGGATGCGAACCCTCCTCGAAACCCTCGCGCAGCGCGAGGCCGCCGGGACTTGAGAGGCGGGCCTCAGAAGATACCGCGGCCCGCCCGCTGGAGGCTCGGTCGCGGCGCCGAATGGGCCAGGCCGGGAGTATGGACGCCCGACGCTATTACGGTGGACCTCGTCCGGGAAGCCCTCCGCGGCCGTGGCGAGCCTCCAGCGTGGAGCCCCGAAGCTGCGCCGTCGAATCCAAGCCCAGCAGCGGGCACTGCGGGGAGGCCAGCCCATCGCAGGCCGGCGGCTGTCGCGTGCATCCTCTTCGACGAGGCCGGCCAGGCGAACGTGGTGCTGACCAGGCGCTCCGCCAGGTTGCGGACACACTCCCATCAAGTGGCGTTCCCCGGCGGGAGGATCGACCCCGGAGAGACCCCTCTACAAGCAGCGCTGCGGGAAGCCTCGGAGGAGGTCGGCATACCGCCCGGCGACGTCGAGGTGATAGGGCGCCTGTCGACGGCAACGACGGCTCTCGACGTTGCGCCGATCACGCCTTTCGTGGGACGGCTCGAATCCCGGCCCGATCTGGTC
>JAJZNG010000059.1 GCA_021847945.1 Actinomycetes bacterium
GAAACTGGTGCTGGAGAACCTTGGAGAGATCGACGCTCGCGAGGTGAACTCTATTCCCGTGGGGGGGCCGGACTCCGGGATAGTAGTAAGGGTGGGGCGCTACGGTCCCTACATCCAACGCGAAGTGCTGCCGGACGAAGTCGCCCGAGTCTCTGTTGAGTTCGATGAGGGACCGGCTGTCCCGTCGCAGAGCCTGGGCCAGCGAGCTCCCCTTCCCGAAGACCTCGCCCCTGACGAGTTGACGGTCGCCAAGGCGCTCGAGCTGCTCGAAGCGGGCTCGTCTGACCGTGAGCTTGGATTACACCCGCATACAGGCTTACCGCTTTACGTCAAGACTGGAAGGTTCGGTCCCTACGTCCAAGAAGGAGACCCAGCTGACGAGTCGACGTCGAAGACTGCGGCGGGCTCGAAACCTCGCACAGCGTCGCTACTTCGGGGTATGGACCCCCAGACTGTCACGTTGGATGAGGCGGTTCGGCTTCTAAGCCTTCCGCGTTTGGTCGGATCTGATCCGGGCACGGGCGAGCCGATCGAGGCGGCTAACGGGCGCTACGGCCCCTACTTGAAGAGGGGCACCGATTCCCGGTCGCTCGACTCGGACGAGAAGCTCTTCACCGTCACGCTTGAAGAGGCTTTAGAGATCTTCTCCCGACCCAAGGAACGCCGGGGCAGGGCCGCAGCCGCAGCCCCACTGCGCGAGCTCGGCCCTGACCCTGTCTCTGGCGTTGCTATCCTGCTCAAGGACGGTCGCTTCGGTCCCTACGTAACAGACGGGACGACCAACGCGTCACTTCGTAAGGGTGACACCGTCGATGGAATCACCACCGAGCGTGCAGCGGAGCTCCTCTCCGATCGGCGGAGCGCACCTCCACGTCCGGGCAGGGCGGCCGGCGGACGGAAGAAGGCTGGATCGGCTAAGAAGGCTTCTCCAGCGAGGAAGGCGACCTCCGCTCCGAAGGCCTCAGGAGCGGCCAAGAAAGTCCCGGTTGCTGTTGCCAAGAAGACCACAGCCGCCAAAAAGCCCACAGCCGCCAAGAAAACCACAGGGGTCAAGAAAACCACAGGGGTCAAGAAGGCCGGTGGTTGAGAGCTCCTCGACGGCTCGTTTCATAGTCTTAGAAGGAGGCGAGGCGAGCGGCAAGTCGACTCAGGCGGCCCGTCTTGCCCAGGCTATGGGAGCCGTTCTGACAAGGGAGCCGGGAGGCACCCCGCTGGGGGAAAGAATCCGGTCGCTGCTGCTCGACCCGGCCGCAACGGACATCTCGGCGCGTGCCGAGGCGCTGCTGATGATGGCAGCGAGAGCCCAGCACGTCCAGGACGTGATCGTCCCCGCTCTCGCAGCAGGACGCGATGTGGTCTGCGACCGCTTTGCGGCCAGCACCCTCGCCTACCAAGGTTACGGGCGCGGGCTCGACCCGGAACAACTCACCCAGATCTCGTTCTGGGCTTCTGCTGGCCTAGTGCCCGACCGCGTGATCCTCCTAGTGGTTCCGCCCAGCGTGGCGCGAGCGCGCCTAAAGGCCCGCCGGGCGGATCGTATCGAATCCGAGGAGGAAACGTTCTTCGAGCGGGTAGCCGGCGGTTTCGTGGCTCTCGCAAGCGCCGACCCCCTTCGGTGGAGGATCGTAGATGGTACAGGCGACCCCGACGAGGTGGAACTCCGGGTGAGGTTAGCTGCCTTCGAACAGCCGAGTGCCGCGGAGAGCTGAGAGAATAGTGGGGACATGGGCGAGCTCTACTCGGATGTAATCGGCCAACCGGGAGCAGTAAAGCTTCTCAAGCAAGCAGCGCATCGCCCGGTGCACGCCTACCTTTTCGTAGGCCCGCCGGGCAGTGGCAAGCGGGCCGCCGCAGCGAGCTTTGCCGCTGCGCTGGTCTGCCCGACAGCGGGGGAGCACCTCTCGGGGAAGCTCTGCGAAAGCTGCCGGCGGGCTCTCGGCGGGATGCACCCCGACGTGGTGTCAGTAGAACGGGACGGGGCCTTTATAGGGATGCCCGCCGCCAGGGAGACAGTGCGTTCGGCTTACAGCAGTCCGCTGGAGTCCAAGCGCAAGGTGATCATCTTGAACGACTTCCACCTGGTTCGCGACACGGGTCCGGCACTGCTGAAGACGTTGGAGGAGCCCCCCGCCACAACAGTGTTTGTGGTGCTGGCCGATTACTTGCCCCCTGAACTGGTTACCATTGCCAGCCGGTGCGTCGAGGTGACCTTCGATGCGCTGTCTGGCTCTCAGATTGCCGAAGCTTTGGTCGCCGACGGCGTCGAGCGCCAGCGGGCGGAATTGATAGCCGAACTCTCGTCGGGTCGCCTGGACCGTGCAAGGGACCTGGCCCTTGACCCGCGGACCGAACAACGCCGGGAATTGTGGTACTCGATACCGCGTCGCCTCGACGGTACCAACGCCACCGCAGCGGCTCTCGCTGATGAGATCGTCGATGCGCTCGACGCGAGCGCATCGGTGCTCGTCGCAAGGCAGACGGAGGAAGTCGGCAGGCTGGCCGAGGCAAACCGGCGTGCATCTGAGGTTTCTGGGGGCGCCAAGCGTTCCAAGTCTACGCGTGGTGCCAAGACCTCCAAGGCAAGAGCCGGTCCTGGCACTGCCGAACTCGAAGAGAGGCACCGGCGCGAGCTACGCCGCTACCGTTCCGACGAGCTGAAGGAGGGGCTGGCCGTGCTGTCGGCGGCATACCGCGACCGGTTGGTGGAATCCGTTTCTGAGGGAGCGACGCCACGTCGGTCTCTCGACGTGGGAGGTGTCCTAGCCCGTCTCCAAGAGATCGAGAAGTTCGCCCGGGCACTGCAGTACAACCCGACTGAGGTCCTTGGGCTGCAGGCTCTTCTTGCCCGACTGAGCCTCCAGTCCCCCGGGGCAGAGCAGCGCAACCACACCGAGGTCCGGCCAGCTGTCAGCCCGAAGACGAAACGACCGGGCTCGCCGGCGGTGGCGTCGCCGTAGCGCACGACAGCTCCCCCGGCGTTAGCCCCGCGGCGGAGACGAGCGGAGTTAGGGCTGACGAAGCGCCCAGAGGTGACCCGACGGTAGGTCCGGCACCTTCGATCACAGACGCGGCGGGGCCGCTGTCTTGGCCGTCTGCTTCGCTGATCGCCCTGCTGTCGGCGCACAGGCCGTTCACTGCATTACCAACGACCTTGGCAGGAGCTAGAGGTGACGAAGGGGACAAGGAGAAGGATCGCATCGTGATCACGGTGATCACGAGCGTCACTAACAGCCCGATCAGCTTCAAAAGCAACCTTGACCGCAAGCTGGCCATGATCCGACCTCGGAGCAACCGCGGGGTCTCTTTAGCCCATGGCAACACTATTTCCCGCTGGAGGGGATTTTTCCGGGGAAGGGGATTTTTCTGGGGAAGGGGGCACCTGCGCATTGTTGGAGTTTGTGACAAAATGTGTGAACGCGAGGCTGGTTCGCTGTGTGGTATATGCTTGGCGAGAACTGGTCGGAGCCAGTAGGACAGGAGAGGGGAATCATGGCAACCGTCACCTTCGACAAAGCTTCAAGGATTTACAGTGGTTCGACCAAGCCAGCGGTGGACCAGCTGGACTTGGATATAAAAGATGGTGAGTTCTTGGTGCTGGTCGGGCCGTCAGGCTGCGGCAAGTCGACTTCCCTTCGAATGCTCGCTGGCCTCGAGCCGGTTGACCAAGGGACTATCCGCATCGGGGAGCGGGACGTGACCGACCTGCAGCCACGCGAGCGTGACATAGCGATGGTCTTCCAGAACTATGCCTTGTACCCGCACTTCTCGGTAGCGGACAACATGGCTTTTGCCCTGAAAATCGCCAAGGTTCCCAAGGACGAGATCAACCGGCGGGTTCAAGAAGCAGCCAAGCTGCTCGACTTGGAGCAGTACTTAGAGCGTAAGCCCAAGGCGCTTTCCGGTGGCCAGCGCCAGCGTGTGGCGATGGGCAGGGCTATCGTGCGCGAGCCTCAGGTGTTCTTGATGGACGAGCCGCTGTCGAACCTGGATGCCAAGCTTCGGGTTCAGACCCGCACGCAGATAGCTGCCCTCCAGCGCCGTCTCGGGACCACCACCGTTTACGTCACTCACGACCAGGTAGAGGCGATGACGATGGGGGACAGGGTTGCTGTGCTCAAGGACGGGGTTCTACAGCAGGTCGGAACCCCGCGGGAGCTCTACGATCACCCTGAGAACGTCTTCGTCGCCGGGTTCATCGGTTCGCCTCCGATGAACCTTGTGCCGGCCCAGCTCACCAGCGAAGGCGCCGTAGTCGGTGGCGCGACTGTGGCTCTGGACCGTGACACGCTCGCAGCGGCAGCAGCGAAGCAAGTCGACGAGGTCACGATCGGTTTCAGACCCGAGGACGTGACCGTGAGCGACGACGGTACGGGGATACCGGTGGAGGTGCAGATCGTAGAGGAGCTCGGTGCCGACGCGTATGCGTACGCAACCCTCGCCGGTCCGAACTCGGGAATGTCGCAGGTGGTGGCACGGACCGACGGTCGACGGCCGCCTACTCGCGGCGAGATAGTCCATCTTCTGGTGAAGCCGGACCATGCCAGGGTGTTCGATCCCCGGGACGGTGTGCGCATCAACTGAACGGTTAGTAACCGGATGCCTGTCGCGTTCTAAGCGGGCATCCGGTCGTGTCGGCTTAGATGCTTGCGAGATGCACTACGACGGCCTGTGCCGGCGCCAGAATGGGCAGCGTGACGCCGACGGCCCTAGCTGCCTTTCCCGTAATCTCCACGGGGCCCGGCCACCACGGTGGAGCTGACCTAGCGACCGTCCTCGGGAAGGCGAAAAGGTCTTCGACTTTCAGGCGGTAGGCGCGAGCTGGGGAGAGCCCGTCGAGGCGAAGTGGAGCCGGCTGGCTGGTTCGACTTGTTCCTACTTGGGCGTAACAGTAGAGCGCTTCGCTCTGATCTGTAGCGACCACCCCTTGCACGACAACCCTGGGATCCGGATGATCAGAGCGGATCAGAGTGCCGCTGTGGAGCAGGGCCCGGCGGGCCTTGTAGAGGTCAGCCCATCGCCGCAGGAAGTCGAGGTCCTCGCTGGTGAGCTTGGTGAGGTCCCATTCGATCCCGGCGTGCGCGAACAGTGCAGTAGCAGCCCTAAACGACAGGTCGGCGTGACGGCCGGTGACGTGAGCTCGTGGCGCTCCGACGTGAGAACCGATCATCTCCAGAGGTAGCACCAGTGACGTCCAACGCTGGACCTGTTGGCGGTCGAGAGGGTCGTTCGTGTCGCTGGCCCAGAACCTCTCGCAGAATTGGGCCATTCCCAGGTCCACTCGTCCACCACCAGACGCGCAGGATTCGATCTCCACCTGAGGGTGCTTCTCCCGTAGGGCCGCGAGAAGTCTGTAGAGCGCGAGCGTCTGGCGGTGCGCTGCGGGTCTCGCATACCGGTCGCCGGCGTCGGAGAGGGGACGGTTGTGGTCCCATTTGAGGTAGGAGATCGGATACTGCCCTAGCAGGCCGTTTAGCTTGGAGAAGATGTATTCGAAGGCTTCGTCGTTGGTCAGGTCGAGCACCTGCTGGTGCCGGCCCTCTCGGGGGAGGCGACCCGGCATCTGTAGGATCCAGTCGGGGTGCGCTTTGGCAAGGTCGCTGTCGAGGTTGACCATTTCGGGTTCGACCCACAAACCGAGCTCCATTCCCAGATCCCCGACCCGACCGGCGATCTGGCTCAACCCTGAGGGAAGACGGTCGGTGTCCACCCACCAGTCCCCGAGACCCCGTCGGTCGCTGGTGCGTAGATGGAACCAGCCGTCGTCGACGACGAAGCGCTCGACGCCTACCTCTGCGGCCCTCTCCGCAAGACCTTCCAGCCGCCGTTCGTCTATATCGAAGTAGACCGCCTCCCAGCTGTTTAGCGTCAGGGGCCTGGGGGAGCGGGGGTGGCCGTCACGCGCCCGCAGGTGCGAGTGGTAGCGCTGCGATATCCCGTCCAAGCCCCGGTCCGACCACGCCGCGAGCACTCTCGGGGCTGTGTATGTCTCGCCCGGCTCCAGGTCGATCTCGCCTGGAAGGATGAGCTCGGCGGCGCTCACCCAGGTCGTTCTGTCAGGCCGGCGTTCGACCGTGTGGCGGTGGTTGCCGCTCCAGCACAGCGAGAGTGCCCACGCCTCACCGTGACGCCAGCCGCATCCCTTTTCGCAGACGGTGAGGGCGATAGGAAAGTCGTGACCGGAGCGTCCCTCGGTGCTGTCGCGTTGCCAGACCCCAAACGAGATCGGCAGAAGTTCAGGTATGCGTTCGTAGGCCCAATGCCCTGACAAGGAAAGCAGTGCCTGCGCTGTCGCAGGCACTGGCAGAGCCGGTGTCAGCCCGTCGAGCTGGTACACGGTGTCAGAGATGTTGGTTAGCGACGTCACTACCTCCAAGATGCCGCTGTCGTGTAGAACCAGCTCGCTTCGGGCCCGCAATCCCGAGGCCGGATCCTCAGCCACAGCCGCAAGGTGTCCGAGGTCCCCGGCTACTCCCGCAGGCATCTCGGCGCTGCCGACCTGCTCGGTGAAGTGGACCGACCAACCGGTCCCGTCGCCTCGGCGTCCTGAAACGCCGAGCGGACCTGCCTGGCCGCGGAGGCGCTCCGAGAGCACTGAAGGGCGCTCGAAGGTGTCGAATCCTGCGTGGGGAACCCCCGGGGTCGCCGCCCGGATCAAGGCGTCCGCTTGGGGTTCCGTCAGCTCCCCGAGGTCAGCCCCCCAGTGGACGACTTTCGGCAAGCCGGGTGCCGAAAGATCGGCTAGTAGGCTGACGCCACCAGCGCGAAGGTGGGCGACGGGCCCAGCATGAGCCTTCGACCCGGTAAGGGTCACCTGGCTAGCGGTTCCCTTCGGGCGCCTTGGGAGGCCACAGCCAAGCTGGCTGTGGGAGCTTTGAAACCGGCGGCAGCGAAGGAAGTTCTGACGGCGCTCACGGCGGTTTCTAGCCGAGACGTTTCGATCAGGGCTACGACGCTGCCGCCGAAACCAGCGCCGGTCAGCCTAGCTCCGAGGGCGCCGGACGAAAGGAGAGCTTCAACTGCGGTGTCAAGCTGCGGGCTCGACACTTCGAAGTCGTCGCGCAGGGAGTTGTGCGAGGCTGTCATCAAAGCTCCCAAGCGCGGCCAGTCGGCGGCCTTCAGGGCCTCTGCGGCAGTGCTAACTCTCAAAATCTCTGATACGACATGCCTCGCCCGTCGGCGTAAAGTTGCGTCTGCGATACCGGCGACTAGAGCGGCTGATTCGTCGGGTCCGCGGTCAGCTACCTCGCGTAGCAGCTTCACCCTTAGCGTCCGTGCTGCCTCTTCGCACGCCGCACGGCGGCTGGCGTACTCACCGTCGACCAACCCGTGCGCTGCTCCGGTGTCGACGACGAGGAACTCGTATCCGGCTGCTGAAGCGGCCAGGGGGATCTGCTCGATACGTTGGTCGTAAGTGTCGAACAGCAATGCGTGGTCTGCCCGAGCGCACGTCGAGGCCATCTGGTCCATCAAACCGCACGGAACGCCCACGAAGTCGTTCTCCGCCCGTTGGGCGATAGTCGCACGCTGCGGGCCGTCGATGCCGACGCCTGCGATGTCGCAGAACGCTCCGACAGCAGCACACTCCAAAGCGGCGGACGACGACAGGCCGGCGCCGACAGGGACGTGACCGTCTACGAGCACATCGACAGGGGGGACATGCACCCCGACCTGCTCAAGAGCCCATATCACGCCTAGGACGTACGACGCCCACCCGGCGAAGCGTTGAGCCTGAACTTCACGAGTGTGGCTATACGCGGCCCCAGTAGCCAGGTCGGCGAGAGCTACGCTGACGGCCTCATTGGGGAACTGCTTTGATCTGAGTCTGATGACGCCGTCATCGTTTGCGGCTGCTGCCACGTAGCATCGGTGCTGGATGGCGAACGGCATCACAGGGCCACCGTTGTAGTCGACGTGCTCTCCGATTAGGTTGACCCGACCGGGTGCGGACCACAGCGCTGAGGGGTCACTGCCGAAGCTTGCCGTAAAAGACTCGGAGATCTCGGGCTTGCCCGGCGTCCGGTGGGGCGAGACGCTCGCCGACTCGTTCAAGGTCGGGCGCTGCGGAGCATGTCCGCGGCGCGTTCGGGTGCGATGTCGTTTATGAACATGCCCATCCCGGATTCCGAACCGGCGAGGGCCTTGACCTTACCAGGGGCTCTCATAATGGAGAACAACTCGAGATGTAGGTACGCGAGTTCCCGGTCAGATCGTGCCGGCGCCTGGTGCCAGGCTGCTATGTAGGGCATCTCGATCCCGTAGACGCCATCGAGACGTCGTAGAAGCTCCACATAGATCTGGCCGAGGGAGTCTCGTTCCTCTTGTGAGGTCGCGGGCAGGTCCGGCAGGTGGCGGTGCGGGTAGAGGTGGATTTCGAAGGGCCATCGGGCGGCTGCCGGGACGAACGCCGTCCAGTGATCATTGGAGGTGACGACGCGCCGGGCGCTGGAGCGCTCGGACGCTAGAACGTCCGCGAAGAGGTTACGCCCGGTCGTCAACTGGTGGCGTCGCGCTGACTCGAGCATCACCTGGGTGCGGCTTGTTATGACCGGGTAAGCGTAGATCTGCCCGTGGGGGTGTGACAGGGTTACGCCGATCTCGGTGCCCCGGTTCTCGAAGCAGAAGACCTGCTCGGCTTCGGGCATGGCGTTGAGGGCCTCGGTCCGGGCCACCCAGGCTTCTATGACGAGACGGACCCTTTCGGGTGAAAGTGTCGAGAAGGTAGCCGAGTGGTCATCGCTGAAGACGATCACCTCGCAGCGTCCGTGCCCTTCTGCCCGGACGTACAGGGAGGGATCTAACACAACACCGTCGTCGGGGATCGTCGCTCGTGTCGAGAAGGACGGGAACCTGTTCTCGAAGACGACCACCTCGTAGGGCCCGCCAGGTATCTCCGTGAGACGTTCAGGCGTAGACGGGCACAGAGGGCATTCATCGTCGGCGGGGAGGAAGGTCCGGGTCTGGCGGTGGCTGGCAACCGTTACCCATTCGCGCAGCAGCGGATCCCAACGCCGCTCCGACGTGGTCGCCGTCGGTGGCAGACGGCGCCGATCTGTCTCATCGCGCCACGAGCCGCCTCCTGACGACGAATCCCCGAGGTCGCCGGAGCGATCAGTGTCGAACCAGAAAATCTCCCTGCCGTCGGCGAGACGTCCGGAACTGACTGTGGAAAGGCTCTTAAGCACCGGGTGACACAACCACTAGTTCGCCGACGGTGTCCGAGAGAACGTTCCTGGCGTCGTCGGGGAGAGCGTCGTCGCTTACGAGCACGTCTGCTTCTTCGAGCGAGGCGAAAGTCGAAAGACCGATCTCACCCCACTTGGTGTGATCCGCTAGAACTACCAGGCGTCGTGCTGCAGCGACGAGAGCCCGATTGACTTCGGATTCGGTGAGGTTCGGTGTCGTGAAGCCCGTGCGTTCAGCCATTCCGTGGACTCCCATGAACACCGCGTCGAAGTGGAGGGACCTCACAGCGTTGAGGGCGATAGGCCCGACTAGGGCATCGGAAGGTGTCCGGATCCCTCCTGTCACTACGACGGTAGGGTCGCTGCGTCCAGAAGCCCACAGGACCTCGGCTATGCGAATAGAGTTCGTGACGACAGTGAGGCCGGCTATGCCGGGCAGATGGTGAGCAAGGGCATATGTTGTCGTGCCCGCTGAGAGTGCGATCGCCGAACCAGGTTGGATCAGCCCAGCGGCGAAGCTAGCGATGAGGTCCTTCTCGCGCAGCTCCCTGTGGGCTTTGGCTTCGAAACCCGGCTCCTCGGTTGACAGATGTCCGCCGACCGTGGCGCCGCCGTGGACCTTCTCCAAGAGTCCTTCACGAGCGAGAACGTCCAGATCGCGCCGGACGGTCATGTCGGAGACGGACAGCATCTGGGTGAGATCAGAGACTCTCACGCCTCCGGACCTCCGCACCTCCTCGAGAATAAGCGATCGTCTTTGTTTAGCCAGCATGGTCAGTCCCCCAGAATAGATCGCCCGACCCCTAGGATGGCGGACCGGTCCTTGGCCTACTGCGACGTGCCCGTCAAGCGAAGTCAAGACCACAACCTTCCTACAGTGTCAGGCTTCCCGCTGCCAGCCCTGACCGCCAGAACCGCTGCAGCGACAGGAATGCGACGATCAGGGGTATCACAGAAACTGCGGTGCCGATCACGACATAGCTAACTAATTGGGGTGCCTGGCCGTACTCGTTGTTCCAAGAGTACAGCCCGAGGGTTACCGGGTAGAGCTTCTCGTTAGAGAGCATCACCAGTGGGAGGAAGAAGTTGTTCCAAATGGCGACGAACTGGAACAGGAAGATCGTTACCAGAGCGGGCGACATCAAGCGCATCGATATGGTGAAGAAAGTGCGTCCTTCTCCTGAACCGTCGACTCGGGCGGCTTCGATGAGCTCGTCGGGCACGGCCGACGAGGCGTACACCCTCGCAAGGTACACGCCGAACGGACTAACGATAGAAGGTAATAGCACTGACCAGTAGGAGTTGGTCAAGGACACTTTGCTCATGAGCAGGTAAAGAGGCAGTGCCAGCGCTGTCCCCGGTACTAGCACCCCGCCGAGAATAACGCCGAAGATGAGCTCTCGACCCCTGAACTTGTACTTAGCCAAGGCATAGCCTGCCGCAGCCGACAGCAGCGTAGCAAGGAGCGACCCGGCGCCTGCATACAGAACAGTGTTTAGGATCCACCGCAGGTAGATGTCTCCGCTGTAGCTAAAGAGCCCGCTCAGGTTCTTCCAAAGGTCGAAGTGGGCGAACCACAGCCCAGCCGAGTTGTAGAGAGCCGTCGGACCCTTCGTGGACGAGACCGCCAGCCAATACGCCGGAAGCAGGAAGTAGATGCTCACCACGAACATGAACGCCGTGATGAGGATCGAAGACCGAGCCGGAGGATGGTGGCTACCGCGCGGCCTGCTGGGAGGTACGGGAGGTGGAGTTGTGCCGATGTCGGAGTCGGCTACCAGTGTCATCGGGTGATGCTCCTGCGTGAGGTGAGCCGAAGGAAGCCGAAGGACAGTATGAACGTCCCGATCGCTAGGACCACCGCCATCGCAGCGGCGAGATTAGGATTGTTCAGGGTGAACGCCTCGTTGTAGGCCGACAAGTTCGGCGTGTAGGTGCTCACGATGTTCGTAGAGATGGCCCTGAGGACCTGAGGCTCGCTGAACAGCTGCAGCGTCCCGATGATGCTGAACACAGAGGTGAGCACGAGAGAAGGTACGACGAGAGGAAGCTTCACTCGAGTAGCGATCTTCCACTCCGACGCGCCGTCGACCCGGGCGGCTTCGAACAGCTCACGGGGTATCGCCTGAAGTCCGGCGAAGATTATGAGCATGTTGTATCCGGTGTACTCCCAGGTGACGATGTTAGCTATCGACCATAAGACCGTGTGCGATCCGAGGAAGCTGACACTGCCGAAGTGGAGGCTCTTGAGGACTGAATCGATAGGGCTCAGGTTGGGAAGGTAAAGGAAGGACCAGAGTATTGCCGCTATTACGCCGGGAATTCCGTAAGGAAGGAAGAAAGCCAAGCGGAAGAACCTGGTAAAGCGGGCGGCGACGGAGTCGATCAGCATTGCAAGCAGAGTCGCGAAGGCAAGCATGACTGGAACCTGCACAATGCCGAACAGCAGAACGCGTTCGATTCCCTGGATGAAGCTAGCCGTACCGAAGACTGAACTGTAGTTGGACAGACCCACGAACTTCGTGACTGGAGCCGCGAGCCCTAGTCCCGAAACCTTCTTTGCGAAAAGACTCTCGTATACGGCGTAGCCGATTGGAATGAGGAAGAAGAGGGCGAACAGGACGAGGAAAGGAGCTAAAAAGCCGATCGGTGCTGGGGTCCGCCGGGAGCGCCGGGAGCGCCGAGCTGGTGCTCGGGCGCTCCCGGCAGTGTCCGAGGCCGCCTCGGTGGTTGCTGTCATCGGACACCGCCTCCTTGCTAGCTCAGCCGGCCGATTGGACTGAGAAGCCCTGGCTCTTCATCGTGGAAACGGTATCGGACTGCGTCGTCGCAATGGCCGAAGCGAGAGTTCCGCTGCCTCCTGTCGCCTTCGAGAAGGCGTTGCCCATGTCCGTAAGGGTCGTGAACATGATCGGACCCCACTTGAAGCTTGTGTTGACAAGCTTGCCGCCAGCCTCGAACACAATATCATCCGGTCCTAACGATGGAAAATGAATATCGAAATCGGTAAAGTTTGTTAATTGTCTTGTCTGCTTAGTACTTAAATCATAAGCCCAGATGTTTGCTCTTTCATCTTTTCCTCTATCCGAAAGGAAGTAGATGGTATTGCCATGCCACATCGGGAACTCATCGTTAGCAGGATTATCGGTAATATTCTCTGCAGTTCCCTTTTCAAAATTATATATCCAATTATGTGCAGCCCATCCGCC
>JAJZNG010000027.1 GCA_021847945.1 Actinomycetes bacterium
GGCGGTGGGCGAGCCGAGATCCCGCCGGCACCCTGCCACCTGCGATCGAGCTCGCCGGCGTGCACAAGCATTTCGGTGACGTCCAGGCGGTGCGCGGGATCGACCTTCGGGTCGAGCCGGGTGAGGTGGTCGCGTTCCTCGGGCCGAACGGGGCTGGCAAGACCACGACCATCGACATGGTCCTCGGACTGTCTGATCCGAGCGTCGGGCGGGTTTCGGTGTACGGCATGTCGCCCAGGGACGCCGTGCGTCGTGGCCTGGTGTCGGCGGTCATGCAATCCGGCGGGCTGCTCAAGGACCTGACCGTGGCGGAGACCGTCGCCTACACGGCCCACCTTTTCCCTTCGAGCCGGCCCGCGGAAGAGGTGATGGCACGGGCGGGGATCACCGAGATCGCGGGGCGTCTGGTCGGCAAGTGCTCGGGAGGCGAACAACAACGGCTGCGTTTCGCGATGGCGTTACTGCCCGACCCGCTGCTGCTCTTGCTCGACGAGCCGACCCAGGGTATGGATGTGGAGGGCCGGCGCACCTTCTGGGCGGCTATCCGCCACGACGCTGACGTCGGGCGGACCATCGTGTTCGCCACCCACTATCTGGAGGAGGCCGACGCGTACGCGGACCGGGTGGTGCTGGTGCGACGGGGGGAGATCGTCGCCGACGGCACCGCCTCTCAGGTCAAGGCGTTAGCTTCGGGGCGTACCGTGCGCGCCACGCTCGCAGAACCCGACGATGCGGCGCTCCGCTCGATAGCAGGGGTGGATCGGGTGGAGGTTCGCGGGTCGAGCGTGGTCGTGCACTGCGCCGACAGCGACGCTGTAGCCAGGTACCTGCTCACCGAGACCAACGCCAAGGACCTGGAGGTCACAGCGCTCGGATTGGAGGAGGCTTTCGTGGCTCTCACCGGGGACCCTGACAGCCCCGATGCCGCACCGACGATACGGCCCGCGGTGGGCCGGTGAGCGCACCGACTGTATTGGCCGACCCTCGGGAGCGTCCCGTGCCTCCCCTCGGGGGCTTCTCGGCGGCTGTAGTCGGATTGGAGATCCGCCGCCTGCTGCGCAACCGCCGAACGGTGATCTTCACGGTCGTCGTGCCGGTGCTGTTCTTCTTGCTGTTCGGATTGAACAGCGCATACGCGACCGATCGGGTGGGCCAGGGCAACGAGTCCGCATTCATCATGATCTCCATGGCGCTCTACGGCGCTGTGCTGGCGACCGCGGGTGGCGGGGCGATGGTATCGGTTGAGCGCCTGTTGGGTTGGAGCCGCCAGCTGCGGATCACGCCGCTGGCCCCGGCAGCTTACATAGCGATCAAGATGACGACCTCGCTCGTGTTAAGCCTTGCCGCCGTGCTCGCCGTCTACGTCGTCGGCATGGCAACTCACAAGCCCGTCATGCCCGCAGGAATCTGGGTGGCGACGGGGTTGGCGCTTTGGATCGGGTCGTTGCTGTTCGCTGCGTTCGGGCTGTTCGTCGGCTATCTTCTGCCATCGGAGAACGTCATGCAGATCATCGGGTTCGCCTTGATGCTGTTCTCCTTCGGCGGCGGGCTGTTCATCCCGCTTAGCCAGTTCTCCCACGCACTACGGATGCTTGCCACCTTCACGCCTCTATACGGGCTCAACCAACTCGTGCACTACCCGCTCGTCCAAGGCGCCTTCGACTGGGCTTGGGCGGCGAACCTGGTCGTGTGGCTCGTCATTTTCACCGCCGGTGCTATTTGGCGGTTCCGCAAGGACACCGCCAGAGTCTGACACCACCGTCTCGCCGGCCGTGTAGCACTCGACAAGACGCCGCCCGAGGGCGGCAAGCTCGGCGCGCACCTCCGGGGGGTTCAACACCTCGACGGCGCCGTCGAAGCAGACGAGCTCCATCGCCGCCTGGCGGGGGCTGCAGATCCGAAGTAGCGCTTTGCGCCGGCCGTCGCAGGCGACCCCAAGGTCGGCGAGATCCCACCAGGCGTAGAGACGCCCGGACAGGCGGGGCCATGCGCCCGCATCGACCAACACTTCGACGGTGACTTCGGCGGACGGTCTGAGCGCGTCGAACGCGCGCTGCGACTCGCCCCAAGTAGCGGCCAGGTCGAAATCCGCCGGGGTTCGTGACGGCTCTGACGTCAGTTTGAGCGTCTGGATCCTCGACACGCGGTAGGTTCTCGGACCGGTCGGGCCGAGTCCGAGCAGGTACCAGGTGCCGTGCTTGACCACCAGCCCCAGAGGGTGTACGCGCCGCCAAGAGGCATCGGAGCCGGGCTTGGCGTAGAGAAGGTCCACCACTAGGCTGCGCTCGAGGGCATCCCGGAGCCCGGCGAGGGTTGACTCGGCGCCCTCGCCCCGAGCTGGTCCCCAGGCGGTTGGGTCGACGTGCACCCGGTGGCGAGCTGAGAGCACCTGGTCGCGTATCGTGGCCGGCAAGGCTGCGAGCACCTTGCGTAGAGCGGAGTCGACACCCTCCTGACCCGGAGCTCCAGAGGCTGCCAGTACCAGCGACCTTGCCTCGGCGGCGGTGAGACCCGACAGGTCGATACGGTGGCCCGCCAGAAGCGCCCAACCGCCGCCGCGACCGCGCTGAGGGTAGACGGGGACGCCCGCTGTGCAGAGCGAGTCGAGATCCCGGCGTATCGTCCTCTCCGAGGCGTCCAACGTCTCGGCTAGCTGGGCGACCGTGCGCTGGCCGTGAGACTGCAGCAAAAGGACGATTGCAACGAGCCTGTCAGCGCGCACAGCAGCGACGTTACACAACAGGAAAAGAAATAGGACACAAGGTGACCACTTGGCCTTTCACAATGAGGTCATGACCGAATCCACTGAGCTCCACGCAGACCACGACATCTCCGACCGCCGGCGAGCCCTCCTCGACGCCTACGCCCACGCCGCGCAGGTCGTTTCCGCCGTGCGGGCCGACCAGCTGGCTGGGCCGACTCCCTGCCCCGACTTCGACGTCGCTGCCCTGGTCGACCACCTAGTGGGGGCGGGGTGGCGCGCCGTGTCGCTAGGCCGAGGTGAGACGCCGAGCGGCGAGGAGTTCCCCCACGTCGAGTTGGGCGACGCAGCAGACCAACTGAGCCAGGCTGGGAGGGCTGCGGCGGGAGCCTGGAGCGACGACCGCCTGTCGGAGACCACCACGATGCCCTGGGGTGAGACCTACACCGGTTCGACGCTGGTCGACATGTATCTGAGCGAGCTGGTCGCCCACTCCTGGGATCTCGCGGTAGCGACCGGCCGGCCGGCGGTGTGCGACGAAAGCCTAGCGATGGCAGCGCTCGCCGCCGGCCGGGCGATGCTGCGCCCGGAGTACCGGAACATGATGGGACCAGGCAGCCCCTTCGGCACAGAACAGCCCGTCGACGAGGGTGCCCCGACGTTGGAGCGCTTCGCCGGTTTCATGGGGCGCAGCCCCGACTGGCGACCATGAGGAGCGAACGCGGGCTATGGTGTCAGGACAACACATAACCGGGAGCTCGCACCTAGCGGGCTGAGAGGGTGGCTAGGGCCGCCGACCGGACGAACCTGTCCGGGTAATACCGGCGAAGGGAGGAAGACATGACACCGAAACCTCCGGTTGGGTCCCCTGTCGGGGTGGTCAAGGCTTACCAGCGTGGATCACGCCCCGACGTGGCTGTGCCGGTTCGGCGGGTGACCCTCTCGAACGGCGACGTCCTGGACCTCTACGACACGAGCGGACCGGCGTCGGATCCTCACCTGGCCGTCGACGCCGCCACAGGCCTGCCCGCTCTGCGCGAAACGTGGATTGAGGAGCGACGCGACACCGAAGCCCGCCCGGTGGCCTCGGTTAGCAGCGACGGACCGGGACGCCACGCCAGGCGGCCGCGTCGGGGCGACGGTAGGCGTGCTGTGACCCAGCTGTCGTACGCGAGGAGAGGGATTCTAACCCCTGAGATGGAGTTCGTCGCTGTACGCGAGGGCGTCAGCCCCGAGGTGGTTCGCGACGAACTGGCAGCAGGCAGGGCTGTTATGCCTCTCAACGTGAACCACCCCGAAGCTGAGCCGATGATCATCGGCAGGCGCTTCGTCGTGAAGATCAACGCGAACATCGGCAACTCGTCGGTAGCGTCGACGATCGACGACGAGGTCGACAAGATGTCCTGGGCGACACATTGGGGTGCGGACACGGTGATGGACTTGTCGACGGGAAGCTATATCCACGAGACGCGGGAATGGGTGATCCGAAACAGCCCAGTTCCGGTCGGGACCGTCCCCCTCTACCAGGCGTTTGAAAAGGTCAAAGGTAAAGCGGAGGATCTCACATGGGAGATCTACCGTGACACCGTCGTCGAACAGTGTGAGCAGGGTGTCGACTACATGACGGTGCATGCGGGTGTGCTCTTGGGCCACATTCCCCTGACAGCTCAGCGCAAGACAGGTATCGTCAGCCGGGGAGGGTCGATCCTCGCTGCGTGGTGCTTGGCGCAAGGCGAGGAGAACTTCCTCTACACCCACTTCTCCGAGCTCTGTGACATCCTCGCCTCCTACGACGTGACGGTATCGCTCGGGGACGGCCTGCGTCCCGGGTGTGTCGCCGACGCAAACGACCAAGCGCAGATCGCCGAGTTGACGACACTGGGCGAGTTGGGTCGGTTGGCTCGTGAACGCGACGTGCAGGTCATGATCGAAGGGCCAGGACACGTCCCGATGGACAAGATCGCCGAGAACATGGCGCTGCAGTCACAGCTTTGCGACGATGCTCCCTTCTACACGCTCGGACCGCTCACAACTGACATTGCACCCGGCTACGATCACATAACATCTGCTATCGGCGCTGCCATGATAGCTTGGCAAGGCACGGCGATGCTATGTTACGTGACGCCGAAGGAGCATCTCGGTCTTCCCAACCGCGACGACGTGAAAGCAGGGGTGATCGCCTACAAGATCGCCGCGCACGCAGCGGACATAGCCAAGGGTCATCCGGGGGCGCAGGCCAGAGACGACGCACTCTCCGACGCACGCTTCGAGTTCCGCTGGGAAGACCAGTTCAACCTTTCAGTTGACCCTGACACCGCCAGGTCATATCACGACGAGACTCTCCCCGCCCCAGCAGCGAAGAACGCTCAGTTCTGCTCGATGTGCGGGCCTCGCTTCTGCTCGATGCACATCAGCGGAGACATCCTCCGCCTCCTTCACCCGACGACCGATGTGAAGCACTCCGGGGGTCCTATACTGAGGAGGCGATAGCAGGGAGGTTGGAGGTGAGGGCAGCCCCGGCAGTTAAAGGCTCGGGGGTAGCGGCGCCTCCTGGGCGAAGGCTGTTAGCGGCGGCGCTCCTAGGCGTCCTTCTTGGAGCTTGTGGTGCGGGGAAGGCCTCCCCGAACGCGCAGGAAGTCACCTCCGCGGACGGTTCGACACCGGCCTACACGAACGGCGCTCCTGCCTCTACGCCCGGTGATCCGCCGTCTGTGCAAGCACCTCCCGAGCGCGTCTTCACGCGGCAGGCAGTGGGCGTTATAACCCTGCGGGACCTGACCATGACTTCGGGCGCACAGGGTTATGCTCTGGGAGCGATCCAGCAGTCGACGGTGATCGCCGAGACGGCTGACGGCGGGGCTAGTTGGAGTGCTGTAGGGCTGTCGTTGCCCGACCTGCTCCCAGGCGACAGGACGACGGTGGTCGGCTTCGGCCAGTCCGGTGGGCTTCCCGGCCGGAAGGTGCTGTCGTGGCGCTCGCCGGTTCCTCCACGGTGTGGGTTAGCACCGACCGTTTCGCTACGTGGCATAGCGTCACTCTCCCCGCGCCGGTACTTGCCGCCGCCGCTTTCCCTCAGGGACCGGGAGGCTCCGCCGGCGTCTCGGCGCCACTCGGAGCGGGTAACCCGATAACCGTTTGGATAGTCGCGGGCCCTCTGCCGGCAGCTTCGGGCTCCTCTGGCCAGCCGGGCGGGCCAGCCGGGTCCGTAGGGCTTTTCGAGCTTAACCCATTGACGTCGAAGGTGGCCTTCCAAGGCGAGCTGCTCGACGCGAACTGGGAGCGAGGGGCTCAGCTTGGCAGCGCCCGCATCGTGCGTGTCGACTCTTCGCTCGCTTACGCCTTTGTCTCGAAGCTGACAAGTACCGGCTTTGCTGGCGCTCTGGTGGAGACCACCAATTCCGGGTCCTCGTGGACCACTCTTGGCGACCCGTGCGGCGGGTTGGATTTCGAGGTTCGCCTCAGTGTGCCATCGCCGGGCGTAGTGTGGATGGGGTGCGGGTCGGTGCCGTCCACCGGTAACCAGCTTAAAGCCGTGTACCGTTCCGACGACGCTGGGGCGTCTTGGCGTAAGGTTTGGGATGGCGTCGTCTCCCAGGGAACGATCATGGAGGGTTACATGAGCTCGCTGGCGGCGGTCAACTCGATGCAAGCCTACATCGGACTCGGCAGGGGACCGCTGCTTCAAACGTTCGATGGGGGAGCCACCTGGATGACTGCGGTGCCGGAGATCGGCGGCTCGGGGGTGTCGAAGACGTCGACGCGCTTAGCTCCGAGCAAGCCTGGGCGCTTATCGGCGGTGGGCGCATGTGGCGGACGACCGACGGGACCTCGTGGTCCCAGGCGAGCCCGGAAGGGTAGAAGGGCCCTGATCGCCTCTCGAAGATATGACGATCGGCCCTAGCAGGAGAGCCAGCCGAAGCTGAAAATGGCAGGATGGAGACTTCCGAATCAGACGCTGCCCTGGAAAGCTTGATTCCCGAAACCTGCTGGGCGCTTCTAGGCCAAAAGCATCTCGGGCGGATAGCGGTCATCGTCGACGACGACATTCACGTGCTGCCAGTGAACTACACGTTGCAGCAAGGGCGGGTCATCCTGCGCACTGGGTCGCACAGCCTCCTGCGCGAGGCGGCCCCTTGCCATGCGACCCTCGAAGTCGACGACATCGACGAAGCGGCACGGAGAGGTTGGAGCGTGTCAGCCAAAGGTGCTCTCGAAGAGATCAGCGACGAGGCTTACGACGACCCACAGCTCGCTTCGCTCGATCTCGACACGTGGGCTCCAGGGTCCAAGCCGCTTGTTATGCAGCTCCGACTGGCAGGAGTGACGGGACGCCACCTTTATCGCACGCCTGGGGTGGACATGTCCAAGTAGGCCAGCTTGCACAAAGGGCTTGACAATCGCAGCTCTGTCCGCGAATATGAGCATACGCGCATATACAGCTAGGGGGTTGTAGCGGTGCTCGAAGAACCAGCTGTTCCCGCACGGGAGTCCGAGCGTCAGAAAACCATGGCCGTGGTCTGTTGGAGCTCCGACCTGGACCGGGTTTGGCCGACGTTGATCCTCTCCACGACCGCCGCGGCGTCAGGTCTCGACGTTAGCGTGTTCTTCACGTTCTGGGGTTTGCGTGTCCTGCAGCGCAACGACAAGCTCGTGACCGGCACGAACTGGATGCAAAAAGCCGAGTCTCTCGTCGACCGGGGCGGAACCGACCATCTCCGGCTCGGCAAGATCCACTTCGGCGGGGTGGGAACCAAGATGATCAAAAAGCTTGCAGACGACTACAAGGTGGCCAGCCCGACCGATCTTTTGTCCATGGCTCAGGATCTCGGCGTGAGGCTCTACCCATGCCAGATGACGATGGACCTTTACGGGCTTACCAAGGACGACTTCATCGACGGGATCGAAGCTCCGATGGGAGCGGCCAGCTACATCAACATGGCCGCTGACGCTGATATCTCGCTTTTCATCTGATCTGGTGCCTTCCCGAGCCCGCCCGCGGGTGTGGCTGCAAAAAGGCGACCGGTTGGCGCCGACGCTGGGACGACGCCTTCAAGTCGAAGTCGTCTTGGGGGAGCGTTTGGACGTGAGCTGCGTGGCGGAGGAGGCGGCCGTGGCGGTCGTCGCGCTCGAAGCCGGCGGGGCTTGCGACTTCGTGTCGGAGCTCAAGGCGGCGAGACCTGACGTTATCGTGGCGGCGCACACCTTTTCCCCGGACCGCAACGTCTGGGAGGAGGCGGAGCGTGCCGGTGCGGACGTCGTAGTCAATAGGGGGGCTTTGGCGAAGACGCTCGCCGCGATGGTCGCCTCGGCTGGGACGGCAGGGCTTGGTAAGAAGCGGTGGGCGCTTTTCGACGCAGCGGAGATAGCCGGCCGGCTCGGCCTGATCGCAGCGTGCGACGACACTCCGGTCGGCCCGGTAGCAGTGTTCAACTTGGACTCCAAGCTCGTCGCCGTGGCTGACCGATGCCCTCACGCCGGGGCTCGGCTCTCCCAGGGGGGTTACGAGTCGGGGGTGATAACCTGCCCGGCGCACGGCAGCCAGTTCGAAGCTGCGACCGGCGGGCGGGCGCGGGGACCCGCCGACTGCGGCGTGGAAGTGTTCGACGTCGTGTCCGACGCCGGCCGGGTGTGGCTGCTGTGGGTGTGAAAGCTCACTCTGCGCAACGGTAGCAGCGGATCCCGTCGCGTTCGATGACCTCACGGTAGTGTTCGAAAGCCGCCGACGCGTCCGCCAGCAGCTCCAACTCGGCCGGGTCACTCGGCGCTATGCGGGCGAACCAGCCGGCGCCGTAAGGGTCGCGGTTTGCTGCGGCGACGTCAGCGTCGAAAGTGGCGTCGTTCGTTTCCAAGACAGTTCCGGTGAGAGGCGACTTGATCGGCCCTACCCACTTGGCACTTTCGATGACGCACAGGGGCCTACCCCTGCGTAGTTTCGCGCCGGCGTGCTTCCACGACACCTGCACCAGGCGCCCGCAGCGTGTCTGGGCTACGTCGGTCATTCCCACCGTGGCCGAGCCGTCAGCGTCGACGCGGACCCACACGTCGGCGTCGAGGTCGTAGACGAGACCACCCGGCACGTCGCAGCCCGCCCAGACGTTGGAGGTCACGCCGGGGGTCATCGACCGCTCAGGAGGTCTCGGCGCAGGTTATGCCCTGCTCGGCGAGGAAAGCCTCGTAGGAGGCGACACCTCGCGCACCGGTAGCCAGGTCGGCGGAGTCGGCGTCCCAGTCGGCGCAGCGGACCCGGGCCACCCAGCCGGCACCGTAGGGGTCAGAGTTGATCGTCGACGGCGCCGACGCCAACGCCGTGTTCACCTCGACCACCTCGCCGCTGACGGGGCTGGGCACCGGGCCGACCCATTTGCCGCTTTCGACGGTGGCGAGGCTGCGCCCTTTCTTCACTGGCTTGCCCGCGTCGCGCAGAGCCACGGAGATTATCTTCTTCGCCATCGCCTGGGCGACGTCGGTGAGCCCTACTTCTACGACGTCACCGGCCGGCCGGGCCCAAACGTGCTTTTCGATCAGGTAGAACAGGTCTTCTGGCAGGTTGCAGCCGCTTTGGGTTGTCATAGCTCCTCCGGTGTGTTGGACGTGGCGGCGCCGAGGTCGGTGTGCTCGGCGACGATGTGATTGACGAGCATGTCGAACGCTACGAGCCGTATTTCGTTGCGGTACTCCTCAAGAAAGTCAGGAGAGTTGTAGCGGGGTTTGATCTCCTGCTCGTAACCAGAATCGCACGACGGGCAGGTCACCGCGTAGAAGCTGCGGCTGCCGCGCGTCGGGAAGGCGACCATGTCGGGGTGCTCCTCGTCGAAATGTTGCTGCAGTGACCGGGAGCTCCCAGCGAAATCGCACCAAGGGCATTGCACCCGAAGGCTCATGAGGTCTCCGTCTCGCCTGAGTTGGCCCCGGATGCCATCCCGGCGGTCTCGCGGGCCGTGTCGCCCACGGCGAGAACCTGCGCCTCCTCGACGAGCTGTACGAGGTCCACGACTCGCATGGACATGTCGAGACCTGTGGTTTTCGCGGCGTCGCTGTACATGGCGAAGTCCTTCGGGCAGGCCACGACGAAACGGTCTACGGCCAAGAGTCCCGCTTCTTTGATCCGCATTTCGCTGGGACGCTCCTCTAGGTGGGAGTCGTCCATCCAGATGCGTCCCCCGCCGGCCCCGCAGCAGAACGTGTTGTCCCTGTTGCGTGGCATCTCCACCAGTTCGCAGCCGAGCGCTCGGATCACCCTTCGGGGCGCCTCGGTTATACGGTTGTAGCGGCCGAGATAGCACGGGTCGTGGTAGGTGACCTTGGTGCCCAACGGTGCTACGGGGATACGGCCGGCGTCTAGAAGGTCGGCGAGCAGCTGGCTGTAGTGGCGCACCCGGACTTCCAACCCGAAGGAGCTGTACTCGTTGCGCAGAGTGTTGAAAGAGTGCGGGTCGGTGGTGAAGATCTCTTTGAAGCTGGCGTTGCCCATGGCTTGCATGTTCGACTCGACGAGCATTTCGAACAGGCCTTCTTCTCCTACACGGCGCACGTCGTTTCCGGCGTTGCGTTCCGCTTCGTAGAGCAGGCCGAAGTCGACGTCGGCGTCGTGAAGAAGCCGTGCCAAGGACTGGGAGAGGCCCTGCATGCGCTCGTCGAAAGAGGCGTGGTCCCCGACGAACCACAAAAGCTCGACAGGCTCCTTGCGGGCGTCTTTGATCGTAAAGTCGAGCGCTTTGGTCCAGCGCGCCCTCATGCGGGCCGACTTGCCGAACGAGTTGCCTTGGGACGCAACGTTTTGCAGCGCCGCTTGAAGGGTTGGCTCCATCTTGCCCTGGTCGACGAGGCGGCGTCGCAGGGACACGATTGTAGGAACGTGCTCGATACCCACCGGGCAGGCCTCGACGCAGGCCATGCAAGTGGTGCAAGCCCAAAGGGTCTCCTGGCGGATCACGTCCCCGGCTGGTTCCGCGTCGGGCGGTGCGGCCGGCCCGGTGGTCTCGGAGCGCAGCTCGGTTTCCAGCAGCGTCGGGATGTGACGCGAAGAGTTGAGCCACTGGCGCAGGTCGAGGATCAGATCCCTCGGCGAAAGCGGACCGCCCGACGTCCTCGCCGGGCACACCTCGTGGCACCGCCCGCATTTGGTGCAAGCGTCGAAGTCTAGAAGTTCCTTCCAGGTGAAGTCGGCGGCGCTCGTGTAGCCCGGCTTGCCGTCCGCAAGGGCGGGAAGCCTGCGCGTCGGACCGGGGTCGGTTGCCACCAGGTCGGCTGCGGAGGTGATCATGTGAACGGCTTTGGAGTAGGGCAGGTAGGCGACGAAACCCAGCGCCATCAAAGAGTGCGCCCACCACAGCACCCCGTGAAGGTAGAACGCGACGTCAGGGCTGATTCCCGCGACGGAGAGGGCCTTGGCGACGAACCATCCCATCCACGTCCAACCCTCGAAGCTGGGGAAGCCCTCCGAGAGGATCCGCAGCCCTTGGACCAAGAAGCCGGTTACGAGGATGGCCATCAGAAGGTCGACGAAGAGCATATCCCCGGCGACGAGCTTCGCTCTCGAGTAGCCGCCGTCCTTCACGTCGACGCGCGTGTAGTCCAACTGAGGCTCGCTTCGCTGGTGCCTTCTCACCAAAAGCACAGCGAGGCCTCCGATCGCAGCGACACCGGCCGCGTTGAAAACGAGGTTGAAACCCTCGTAGAACCATCCGGTTAGGAAGGTCTTCTCGTGGCCTTGCAAAGCGCCGGTGATGATGTGGCCGTAGATGTCGTAGTCGACACCGACGATCGTCGTCGCGGCGAGCAGTCCGAGGAAACCCCAAAACAGCGCCAGGTGCGCCCAACCGACCAGAGGCTTGCGCCGCCGTACCGTCCGGTTGGTGAGGACCGCGCCCGCAGCGGACGCGAAGCTCGGCCTTGCCGTGACGCCTTTCACCCCGGAACCCGGACCGCGAAGCCACGGTCGGTCGAGGGCCCGGCCCTGGCGGTATTTAACGACCCGGCGTGCCATGCCGTAGAAGAAGACGGCTATGGCGATCAGGGCGAGCGAGTAGAAGACGGCTATCTGGGCCGACCCCATGCCGCCGAGGATGTGACGGGTGACGACTAGTGCTAGCACTGGGTCGTGTCAGTCGCCTAGACGCTCGGCGAGCTCGGGTAGGAGGTCGAACAGGTCTACGGTTGTCCCGTAGTGAGCCACGTCGAAGATCGGTGCGCTCGGGTCGGTGTTGCAGGCGATGATCAGCTCGGAGTTCCGCATGCCCTCCAGGTGCTCGGGCGCCCCGGAGATACCGAAAGCCAGGTAAGCCTTCGGCTTGACCTTCTTGCCCGACTTGCCGACCTGGTGGGGTTTCGGCAGCCAACCCTGGTCTATCACGGGTCTGGAAGCCGACAGGGGAACACCGAGGGCGTCGGCTACCTCCTGGGCGAGCTCGAGGTTGTCTTGGCTTGCGATGCCCCTACCCACCGACACCAGCATCGGGGCGGCGGTTATGTCGACCCCTCCGCCGTCGGGAACGCGGCGCTCCTTGAAAGCGCTTTTCAGCGAGCCGAGCACGCCAGGGTCTATCTCCTC
>JAJZNG010000128.1 GCA_021847945.1 Actinomycetes bacterium
TGGAGGACGCTGCCCGAGACGATGCCACCGATACCCTCCTTTTTCAAGTTCCTGGCGATTCGCAGACCCGCCAGCCCTCGCATGGCCAGACCTTTGGCTGTCTGAGAGGCGCCCGAAGCCTCTTGGGGGGTCATCTTGTGGGTGACGGTCGCAACGGTCACGGTGGACTGCTTGTAGAGGAACGAACCCGGCTCGACCTCGATGACCTCACCAGGCGCCAGGGTTCGTTCGACGACGTCACCGTAGGCATGCAGGACCACCAATGAGGGTGTGGCCCCAGTACCGGGCGACGCTGTGGCTCCGCTGGCCTCCGGCTGGGATGCCGCTGGTTGCCCGCTGGGTTGAGGGCGAGGTCACACCTTTGCCTTCGTGGCGGGCTAGCGTCGCTTGCGATGCCACGCGAGCCACTACCAGGCGGGAATGTGATCCCGTCCCCAGGCGATCCCCGGGACGCCAGCCGTCTTGGGCTCGTCGAGTCCGCTCGGCACCTGGCGGCCGGAGACGTCACGTCGCGCCAACTCGTCGAAGCATCCCTCGCTCGCGCTTCGCGGGTCGCCGGGACGGTCAACCCCTTCCGGGTCCTTCTTTCCGGCGAGGCTCTCAGGGCTGCCGACGCCGCCGACGAACGCTTGGCCGCGGGCGAGGCGGCCCCCCTGCTCGGCGTACCTGTCGTGGTAAAAGACGACACCGACGTCGAGGGTCAGATGACTCCGTTCGGCTGCGCCGGTGATTTCCCTGTAAAAAGTACTGACAGCTTCATTGTCAGACTGCTCCGCCAGGCAGGGGCGGTGATAATCGCAAAGAGCAATACCCCCGAGCTCGGACTGTACCCGTGGACCGAGGGGCTGGCTTTCGGAGTGACGCGTAACCCGTGGAACTTGTCGCACTCCGCCGGTGGCTCGTCCGGCGGCTCGGCGGCAGCTGTCGCCTCTGGGGTGGTAGCCGGAGCTCTCGGCTCTGACGGCGCCGGGTCGGTTCGTATCCCGGCATCGTGGTGCAACCTGGTCGGCGTCAAGCCCCAGCGGGGCCGGCTCTCTACGTGGCCGGAGAGCGAAGCATGGACGGGTATCACGAGTCCGGGGCCCCTCACGCGCAGCGTCGTGGACGCCGCCATGCTCCTCGACGTCCTCAGCGTCAATCACGCCGATGACCGCCACCGTCCGCCTGCTCCGTCGCGTTCGTTCGTGTCGTGGGCGTCAGACGCGCCGCGGGCGCTGCGGGTTGCCTTGGCACTGCGACCCCCGTGGGTGTCGGCTCCCGTGAGCCTGGACCCACAAGTCGAAAAAGCCGTCAGGGGGGTAGCTGAGCGGCTCGCAGGTTTGGGGCACCGGGTGGAGGAGATGAGCCCGCGCTACGGGCCTATGGGCATCCCCTTCTTGGTTCGCGCCGCTGTGGGCGGATGGGAGTGGCTGGGTAACGTCCCTGACTGGTCGCAGCTGGACCCTAGAACCCTCGCGAGCGCCAGGTCCGGGCGTCGCCTCGCCGGCTGGCCGTTGCAGGCCTCGCGGCGCCTGGAGGTTCCGTTCGCGGCTCTCGTCGGGAGGATCTTCGAGCGCTTTGACGTGGTTATCACCCCTGTAACGGCGACAGGGCCTCCCAAGGTTGGCGCGGCCGACGGCATGGGGCATCTAAAGACCCAGAGGTTCATGGCTGCATCTTGCCCCTACGCGTGGCCGTGGAACTATCTCGGATGGCCGGCGATGTCCATCCCCGCCGGCTTTGTCGAAGGGGGACTGCCCGTAGGTGCCCAGCTGGTTGGGCCAGCCAACACAGACGGCCTCCTGATCTCCCTTGCTGCGCAGCTCGAAGCCGCAGCCCCCTGGGAAGCTGTCGCCGACCCGACGGCAAACGCGGCTGATGCGGTAGGTCAGCCGGGTCTGGCTGTGCCGTTCGGAAGGCGCGGCTAAGACGAGAGCACAAGACTGGATAACTCCACTATTTAGGAGCAGTTTAAGGCATTTGAGCGTATATTATCTATAGTGTGAAGACTTCTACGGCATCCCGACCGAAGCTCTCTCGGGTCCTGGCTCTGCTCGATGGGCGGGACCCCGATAGCACTAGCCGGCACCGTGACGTTTCGAGCGGCGGCTTTCGCGCTGCGGTTCTCGGCGCCGGGGACGGTCTTTTGACCAACGTGTCTTTGGTGCTCGGTGTCGCAGGGGCTTCCGCCGCGGCGGGAACGGTCCGCTTGGCCGGGGTCGCCGGGCTTCTTGCCGGGTCGTTCTCGATGGCTGCAGGGGAGCTTCTTTCTGTGCAGGTCCAAAAAGAGATGGCCCTGCACGAGCTGGAGGTGGAGAGGCGCGAGCTATCCGAGGATCCCGACTCGGAGCTACGTGAGCTCGCTGGGATGTACAGGGCCCGCGGAGTGTCCACCGAAGACGCCATGACCGTCGCCCGGATTCTCTCGTCGAACGAGAAGGTCGCCTTAGACACCCACGCTCGCTTGGAGCTTGGAATACACCCCGAGGAGACCGGCTCGTCCGCCAAGCCGGCAGCGTTCTCGTTCGTGGCTTTCGCTGTGGGTGCGTTCATACCACTGTTTCCGTGGTTATTCGCTGCGGGGTCGACCGCAGTCATCCTGTCGATGCTGCTTGCAACTCTCGCCGCTCTTGGCCTGGGTGCGTTGACTGGGAGGATGTCAGGAAGGCCGGCCCTGCGGATGGCGCTTCGCCAGCTTGGAGTAGCCGTGATAGCAGCGGGGGTGACGTTCGGTATCGGGCACCTGTTCGGGTCTCACGGCGCCTGATAGGTGCAGCGCTTCGTTCTGGGTGAACTACGGGTAGGGGATCTGCTCGCCCAAGGGGGGGAGGGCGCGGTCTACCAGCTTCCGCTGCAACCCCACCTAGTCTTCAAGGCGTACCGTGGGGACAACGACCGGGGGTATCTGGACGATCTCGTGGCTTGGCCGGACCTTCTGGCAGAGCCGGAAGCCGAAGTGCTGAGGTCGTCGGCCGCGTGGCCCACGTCGGTGGTCACCGAGGAAGGTGGCCGCCCGGTTGGGCTGGTCATGCCCAGGGCGCCGCGGCGCTTCTCGGTTCGCCACAGGGATGGTCAGAGGCGCCTCGCTACGCTGAGCTACCTGACGTGTGACCCGGCGAGGCCGGCAAAAGCGTACGGGATCGCCGTTCCACCGGCGGGCGATGCTGGGCGTTATGGGCTAGTTCTCGCCCTAGCCAGGCTTCTGTCGGCCTTCGACTCCGTCGAGACTCCCGTGTCGCACGGTGACCTTTCCACTAAGAACGTGCTTTGGTCACTGGAGCGCGGACCGGAGGTGTACGTAATCGACTGCGACTCCGCAGAGGTGCTCCCGTCCCGTGCGCCTCCCGGCTGCAGGGTGCTTCTCGCCGGCGGCGCGGACGCCGCCGAAGCGGACGCCGCCGAAGCCATAGCGCCACACCCACCTCGTCGGCGGGCTATGACTCCCAACTGGGACGACCCTGCCGTACAGAAAGGTCACAACCCGACAATGGCGTCCGACCGGTACTCGCTCGGCCTGATCTTCTTGCGGGTGGTGGGCGCCGCGAACTTCCCCGTGCAAGCCCGCCAGCGCAGGGAGGGCACCCTCAGCGTCGAGGTGCCTGTGCCCGGGGGGCCGGCGGCGAAGCAACTCCTGGACGGCAGGCACCCTCTATGGGAGCTGTGCGCAAGGGCCCTGAGCGTCGAGGCCGTCGGGTCCCGCCCGACCGCAGCAGAGTGGGTCGAGCCTCTACAGGAGGTCTCTGCCCTCCTAGGGGGAGCCGGTACCCCGTCCAAGCGCTCGCCGGCCCCCCTGGCCCCTCTGAATGCTTCCCCCCCGCCGTCCCGGCCCACGGACGTACAGGTCATCCCTCGGCCCCTTAGGGCGCCTAAGCCGCCCACCGCGAATCTGAGCGGTGCGAGCGGAGCCAGCCCCGCTATGTCGCAGCCCCCAGGCAGCGGATCGAACGCCTGGTCGAAGGCCTCCGCAGCACTGCCCCCAGCTACACAAGGTCCCTTCTCGGCCGCGAGCCGTCCCGGCGGGGGGAGCGACGATCGGAGCCTGCGTTCCCAGGCGAAAGTGTTGTGGGTGGCCTTTTGGCGTTGGTGGGTCAAGGCACACCAAGATGCGCTGTTCGCCTTGGCCGCCGGCAGGCGCAAACGGAGGGCAGCGCTTCGGGTCCTGGCACTGCTCGCCCTGGACATTGTGCTCGTCGGGGTGGCCGCTGGGATCGTGGCACTGGTCGTATCTCCGATAACACGGGGATGACCGCTACCTTGAAGAAGATGACGGTCGCAGATTCGCCTCTAAGCGCTCAGGAGCGTTACTCGGTTTTCCCCTTCTACATCTGCATGGACGTCTCCGAGTCCATGTCCGGCGAGCCGATCACAGCTGTCAACAAGCAGCTTCCCCTGCTCAGGACCAGCATCGGCAGTGATCCGGCGGTTGCGGAGGTTATAAGAGTCGGGATCATCACGTTCTCCGACACGGCGACAAGCGTGTTGCCGCTCAGCGACCTGAGCATGGTCGACGCGATACCCGAGCTCGTTGCGCGCGGGCGTACCTCTTACGCCGCGATGTTCGACCACGTGTTCAAAGTGATCGAGTCCGACTACCACGCGAGTCGTTCGGCAGGGGACCGCTGGTACCGGCCGGCGGTGATTTTGATCTCCGACGGCCGTCCGACCGACGAGAGCGAACGGTGGCGATCCGCTCTGTCGAGGCTGACCGAGCCGTCATGGAAACGCCGTCCGAACATACTTGCTTTCGGTTTCGGTGACGCCGACCCGGCGGTCCTGTCAGCTGTCACGTCAGCCAAAGCCAACAGGGCCTTCGTGGCGGCCGAAGGGGCAGACCCTGCGACTGTGATACCTGAGCTGCTTGCCGGCCTCGTCCAGTCCATCGTGAGCTCGTCCGCCAGCGTGTACGACGGCCAAGCGCTTCTTGAGGCGCCACAGCTCGCCTCGATGCGTGCTATTCCTGTCGACGAGCTCGACTGACCAGGCGACTTAAGCTCCGTTGCAGCGTCCAGTTCTGGGACTGCCCTCTCCTGCGTCGAGCACCGAACCTGTCCTGGGTTCCTACGGGGACGCTTCGGTGGCGGGCATCCGAGCCGAGGGGGCCAGCGCCAGTTGGCTCGCCATGCGAGCGGCGAGCGTGGTCGGATCCCGCCACCGGCTGGCGGGTCAGCCAAGCGACGACTTCTTCGCCTGGTCCCAAGGAGAAGGCTGGACGGCTCTAGCCGTCGCCGACGGTCTCGGTGCTATCCCCGGCTCGGCGGACGCGGCGGCCCGAACGTGCAGCGCAGCAGTCTTAGCGGCGTCTTCGTGCGTCTTGGACGAGTCGAGCTTAGACGCTCCAGCCCTGGCAGCAGCGGTGAGACTGTGCATGCAAGCCGCGGAGAGCGCCGCTCGAGGTGGGGGAGCGACGACCCTGGTCGTGGCGTTGGTGGCAGCGAAGGGAACGGTGAGCTTGGCGCGCGTGGGTGACAGCACCGCCTTCGTTGTCGACGCGCAATCCACCCGTGAGCTTTTCCCTGGTCGCGACGATGGAACGGTTGGGACGTCTACGGCAGCCTTGCCAGTCGGCGAGAATCGCCCGGACGAGCTCGGGGCGGACGCCCAAAGCGCCGAGGGCAACGTTTGGGAGACCGCATCGTGGCAGCTACAGCCGGGCGAGGTGTTGGTGCTAGCTACCGACGGGGTGGCGGACCCGTGGCGTGACGGCCCCCAGACCGTCGACCCGGCTCTGCGCGCCGCTATCACCGGCCAGCCGTCACCCCTAGCCCTCGCCGGGCTCGTCGACTTCTCAAGGCAGGGCTGCCACGACGACCGCACGGTGCTGTGCGCGTGGCTTAGAACCGGCTAGGTTTGGACAAAGTGCGCATCGCGGCCTTCGACCTCGGAAGCAACTCTTTCCACCTATTGGTGGCCGACGCCCACCCCGACGGATCCTTCGAGGCCATAGCCACCGACAAGGAGATGCTCCGCCTCGGCAGCGCCGTTGCTTCTACAGGCCGTATCGGCGTGGACCTGGCCCGTGCCGGCGTCGAGGTCGTGAAGCGCTTCGCGGCGCTGGCGGAGTCGAACCGGGCCGAAGAGATGGTGGTATGCGCCACCTCGGCTTTCCGGGAGGCGTCCGACTCGCTGCGGGTCGTCGAGCGGATCGAGTCTGAGTGCAAGGTCAAGGTGCGGGTGATTAGCGGTCGGGAGGAGGCGAGGCTTATCTTCGAAGCCGTGAGGGCCAGCGTTGTTATCGACCCGTCACCCGCCCTCGCGATGGACCTCGGGGGTGGCAGCTTGGAGCTAATGGTCGGGGACGGCCGAGGTCTCGACTGGGCAGCGAGCCTCAAACTCGGGGTGGGGCGCCTGACCGCCGAGCACGTGCGGTCCGACCCTCCAAGCGGCGACGACTTCCGGCGGGTTTCCGACGCCGTGGGGAGGGCCCTGGGCCGAGTTGCCGGCCAGATTGCACCGCTAGAGCCGAAGAAGGCGATCTTTTCCAGCGGTACTCTCGAAACCCTCGTCGGCCTAGCTGCCCAGCGCAGAGACGGGCGTTACCCGACCAGCCTGAACCAGCTGTCGGTAAGCGCAGCCGACCTGCGCAAGCTTCGCGACGACCTGGTGTCCATGACAGCGGAGGAGCGCGCTTCGCTGCCCGGCGTCGACGCGAGGCGGGCCGACCTGCTTCCGGCCGGGGCGATCCTCGCGTCCCGTGCACTGGCGGAGTTCGCTATCGAAGAGGTGATCGGCTGCGAGTGGGCTCTACGGGAGGGGATGATCCTCGACGCGATCGGACGGCACAACCGCAGCGACTGGGACCTGGACCCGCACGCAATGCGACGCGAGTCGGTGATCAACCTGGCACGCCGTTACGGCTGGAACGAGGCTCATTCGTGCAAGGTCGCCCGCTTGGCGGTAGAGCTTTTCGACGGGACCACAACGCTCCACGACCTCGACAACACCGACCGGGAGCTCCTCGAGTACGGTGCGTTGCTCCACGACGTCGGCGAGCACGTCTCCAACGACCGCCACGAGCAGCACAGCGCCTACCTGATAGCTAACGGGAAGCTACGAGGTTTCCGTCCCGAGGAGGTGGATATCCTCGCTTGTCTCGGCAGGTTCCATAAGCGGGGATCGCCGAAGGCGTCCTTCGAAGCCTTCGGGCGTCTCTCCGCCTCCGAGCGTCGCCGTGTCAGCCAGATGGTCGCCCTGCTGCAGGTCGCGGACGGGCTGGACAGAAGCCACGGCGGTCCCGTCCGGAACTTGTCGGTCAGCGTCGATCCCCGCAAGGTAGTTGTGTCTGTCGACGCCGACGACGACATCAGCTTGGAGCTGTGGGGTCTGCGCAGGAAGCGGGATCTCTTCGAAAAGGTGTTCGCTCGCGAACTTGAGGTAATCGACCCACGTGCTGTGTCCGCTGACGGCCGCCCGGCCTCGTAGCCGCTGCAGGTTACCGCCGGTGCGAGCTCCGGGTAACCGCTGCGTCTAGTTGCGGGGAACTTTGGACCAGGGGACGCCCTTGTCGACCCGTACGTCGCCGGGCAGGCCGAGCACCCGCTCACCGAGAATGTTGCGCATGACCTCCGACGTGCCGCCTTCTATCGAGTTCGCTCTAGAGCGCAGGAACATCCTCGTCGCCGACCCGTGTCCGCCGGCACCGTCAGGTCTGCGCATCTCGTAGCTGTCGTAGAGCATCCCCCGGGCGCCGAGAAGATCGACGCAGAACTCGTAGATGCTCTTGTTGATCTCGGCGTATGCGAGCTTGCCGGTCGAGCCTTCCGGGCCCGGGGTGCCCAACGCCGAAGCGGCGGCGGCTCTCATATTGGTGAGCCGCAGCACCTCGGCTTCGATCCAAAGTGACATCAGACGGTCGCGCTTGGCGGGACTGCGGTCGCTTTCGGGCAGAGAACTCCAAATGCTCACCGCCGTCGAGATGGGACCCGAACCGCGAGGGGCTATGGATCCTCCGATGGAGACCCGCTCGTTCATCAGGGTGACGATCGCTCCCCGCCAGCCTTCCCCGACCGGGCCAAGCCTTTCGGAGTCGGGGACTCTGACAGCGTTGAAGAACACCTCGTTGAACTCGGCGTCCCCGGTCATCTGGCGCAGAGGTCGGACTTCCACGCCCGGAGCGTGCATGTCGACCACGAAATAGGTGAGCCCGTTGTGCTTCTCCGCCTCAGGGTCGGTCCGGGCGAGGACCATCCCATATCGGGAGGTGTGCGCGAGAGTCGTCCACACCTTCTGCCCGTCTAGGATCCACTCGTCGCCGTCTCTGGCCGCCTTGGTGGCGAGGCTCGCCACATCTGAGCCAGCTCCGGGCTCGGAGAACAGCTGACACCAGATGTCCTCGCACGTGAACAGCGGCCTCAGGTAACGCCGCTTCTGATCCTCGCTGCCGAGCGCCAGGATGGTCGGGGCGGCCATACCGTAACCGATGGCGTTTCGGGCTAGGAGGTTCGGGGCTCCCGCTTTTTGGAGTCGAGCGGAGATGACCGGAGCCAACTTGCGCGAAAGACCTAGTCCTCCGTAGCCGACGGGGAAGTGCACGAAGGCCAATCCGGCGTCGAACTGGGCGCCGAGGAACTCCACTTCGCTGCATCGCGAGGGAGGCTTCGACGCGACCAGCTCGTCGACAAGCCGCTCGACGTATGCTTCGTCGCTTTCGGGGAGTGTCGCTGTGTTGGCTACTTCGCTTACGGAGACCATGCTCTTACGATATCCGTTGAAGCGGCGCAACGCCGGGGTGCAATACAACTAGGGCCCCGTAAAGGTAGCGTGTGGGGGAATGATCAGCGAAGGTTTGGGATTTTGTTCGCGTTGAAGCGGCTTGTCAGGCTGGTGGCGTTGATTTCGAGTGCAGCGGTACTCGTAGCGGGGACTGTCATAGCCGTCGGGGCCGTCGCGTCGAGCGCGTACCATGGTAGCGCAGTCGCCCAGGAGATCCCGCTACCCCCTTTGACAAGCCAGTTCCAGCTGGCGACCACGATCTACGCCGCCGACCACAAGACCGTCCTGGCTGTGCTTCGAGGCCCGGAGCTGCGCGAGCCGGTAGCGCTCTCCCAGATCTCGAAGGTGATGGTGACCGCCGTACTCGACACCGAGGACCACGGCTTTTACGTCCACGGAGGTTTCGACCTGCGCTCAATCGCCCGCGCCGCTGTCCACGACGCCTCCGGGAGCGGACTTCAGGGTGGTTCGACCATCGCCCAGCAGCTCGTCAAGCAGGTGTTCCTCACGCCGTCGCAGACATTGAGCCGAAAGATCCGCGAAGTAGTGCTCGCCGACCGGCTCGAACGTGAGTACAGCCGCAACGCCATCTTGGAGACCTACCTGAATACTATCTACCTGGGCAACGGCGCCTACGGAGTGCAAGCCGCTTCGCAAACGTACTTCTCCGAGCCGGCGAGCGCTCTCAACCTAGCCCAGGCTGCGCTACTAGCTGGCATGATCCAAGACCCCAACGGTTACGATCCGATCCTGAACCCCGCAGCGGCGAGGATCAGGAGAAGCGAGGTTCTCTCCCGGATGGTCTACTACAAGGACATCACCGCAGCCCAGGCGGCGGCCGCAAATCAGGTTCCGCTTCCGGGGGCCAGCCCTCCGCCGCCGAGCCTGACCGGCACCAACAACTACTACGTCCTGCAGGTGAAGAACGAGCTTCTCGGTCCGGGCAGCCCTCTCGGGTCGACCTACGCGGAGCGCTACGCCGCCCTGTTCGAGGGTGGCCTCAAGGTCTATACGAACATGGACCCAACCGCCGAGGCGGCCGCCGAATCCGCCGTCGCCACGAACACTCCCGCTAACAGCGTCGGCTACGAAGAGGGGCTCGTTTCGATCAACCCGACGAACGGGGCTGTGGAAGCACTAGTCGGGGGTAGCGGGGCAGCGGCGTCGCAGTTCGACGTGATGACCCAGGCGCAACGCCAGCCCGGTTCGGGATTCAAGATCTTCACGCTTCTCGCTGCCCTCGAGCAGGGCTACTCCGTATACGACACCGTCGACAGCCAAAGCCCGTGTTACATCTCGTTCCCGGGTAACAACAGCTTGCTAACCACGCCGATCAACAACGATACTGGGGCGGGCGGGGGAGTCATCAGCGTCGTCGACGCGACGGCGAACTCGGTCAACTGTGCGTACATGCGCCTGGCGAGGCAGATCGGGCTGCCCAACGTGGTCTCGATGGCCCAGCGGATGGGGGTGAGTGAGGTTACCGCCGCCGACGCGTTCATCCCGTCGATGGTCATCGGCGCTATAGCGGTTCACCCGATCGAGATGGCCGCCGCCTACGCTACGCTCGCCGACGGGGGCGTCTACCACGCACCGTCTTTCATCTCCAGCATCGTTGACCGTAGCGGGGCTGTCATATACCAAGGCGACCAGCCCGGAAAGCGGATCTTCTCCAGCCAGATAGCCGCCGAAGCCGACGTGGCCTTCCGGGCGGTAGTCCAGTACGGCACTGGGACCGCCGCCGCCCTCGCCAACCGTCCCGTTGCTGGCAAGACAGGAACGACGTCCAACAACGTTGACGCGTGGTTCAACGGTTTCACTCCGCAGCTGGCGACCACCGTGTGGATGGGGGCTCTCAAAGGGGAGATTCCCATAGTCATCGACGGGCTCACCGTCTATGGTGCTAACTACCCGGCGAGCACATGGCACGACTACAGCGCCGCTGTGCTGGCCAACCAGCCGGTACTGAACTTCCCGACCCCTGACGGCTCCCTGGTTCCCCCCTCCAAGTACGTGACTTCGCCTGCCCTTGTCGCTGCCGACGTTCGGGATCACAACTACGTCGCCCCGCCAGCGCCGCCGCCCACTACCGCTCCAGCGACGAGCGTGCCGAGCACCTCGACTCCGTCCGTATCGACGCCGACCTCGCCCACATTGGCCCCGCCCGCATCGGCCCCACCGGCCTCAGCGCCACCGTCGGGGGGTGCCGGCCCAGCCGGCGCTCAGCCGGCCACCTAGGACCGTGCCGCCAGCGCACCCCACCAACATGATAGGAACACGGTGACATCAGCGCCGGGGCAACTTCTACGCCTCCAAGACCTAGACAGCTCGATCGACGCCCTAGAGCACAAGCGGGAGCATCTCCCCGAGCGAGCCGCCGTTGCTGAGGTGTCCCAGGAGCTAGTCGCGCTTCGCCACCTAGCCGCGGAACGGACCAGCGAGCTGCGCCAGCTCGACGAGCGGCGATCGAAGATAGAAGCCGAGCTCGCAGCCGCCGACGAGCGGCGCAGGACCGTGGCGGGACGCCTCTATGCTGCCCAGACGACCTCGGCTCGTGACCTGGCGGCGATGCAGGCTGAGACGGAGACTCTGGCGTCGAAAGTTTCCGGTCTTGAGGACGAGATACTCGGCCTGTTGGAAGCGGCTGACGCGGCGTCGGGTGCGCTCGTGGACCTAGAGGCCTCGGTCGAACCCGCCGAGAGGTCGTTGAGTGCAACGCGAGCGGAACTTGCCCGGGCCGAAGAGGTGATCGACGGGGAACTGCTCGCTCTGCGCGAAGAGCGCGAGGCGGCGGCTGGCGACGTGCCGGCGGTGCTCCTCGGACGCTACGAGGCTCTTAGAGGTCGCCTCGGCGGGGTGGCGGTCGCACGGGTGGTGGCCAGGCGCTGCAGCGGATGCCACCTCACCTTGTCGTCGATGGAGCTCGAAAGGGTACGTCGCGCTGGGGACGAGCTCGAAACCTGCGAGCAGTGTTCCCGGATCCTCGTCGTCGAGCCGCCCGGCCAGGCCTCGTCCCCACAGTAGGGTAGCGGCCGTGCTCTACGTGGTACGTCACGGCCAGACCGCCCATAACGCCGGGGGCCTTCTCCTCGGCAGCAGCGACATCCCCCTAGACGACGAAGGCCGCCGTCAGGCAGCGAAGCTTGGATGCATCCCCGAGCTGGCCGGGGCTTCCGGGGTAGTGTCGAGCCCTCTGATGCGGGCGTTGGACACTGCCGCCGCGTTGGGACCCCCGGTGAGCGTCGACGAACGTTGGCGCGAGATCGACTACGGATCCTTCGAAGGGGTTCCCGTCTCGGCCGCCGGACACCTTTGGGATAGATGGTC
>JAJZNG010000115.1 GCA_021847945.1 Actinomycetes bacterium
CGCCGTGTCCGTGAGCATCGACGGGCAGGCCACAAGACGCTCCTCATCACCGGCGCCTTGGACGTCATGGTTGAACCGTTGCGACCGCTTTTCGACGAGATCGTCTGCGCCCGCTTGACCCGGAACGGCTCGGTGTTGACAGGGGAGCTCGAGGAGGCGCCGCCAACCGGTGAAGCCCGCGCTTTGATAATGGCCGATTATGCCAGGTCGAACGGAATCGACCTGGCCGAGGCCGTGGCGTACGCCGACTCAGCCAGCGACCTTCCTATGCTCGAAGCCGCGGGCCATCCCGTGGCGGTCAACCCCGAAACGAAACTTGCGGCTATAGCCAGGCGACGCGGGTGGCATGTAGAGCATTGGCCGAGATCCCCCGGCGGCCCAAGGCCGCTCCTACCGATCGGGCCGTTGCCGTGAGAGCGCTTCAAGTCGACCGCTCGCTGGCGCGCTTCGTGACGGCCAGGGTGTCGTCGCGCCCGGCGGCTGTGCGCCTCACCGAGACTCCGTCCCCGACACCTCCCGGGCCCGACTGGGTTACGATCCGACCGCTACTGTCGGGGATCTGCGGTAGCGACCTCGCCACCGTCTACGGCAGGGCGTCTCGATGGTTCGAACCGTATGTGAGCTTCCCCTTCGTCCCTGGACACGAGATCGTCGCAGAGACCGCCGGCGGTGAACGTGTCGTGGTCGAGCCCGTCCTGCACTGCAGGATCCGAGGGGTGGACCCACTGTGCTCGGCGTGTGCAGACGGGCGAACCAACCGCTGCGAGAACCTCGCAGCCGGACATCTCGCAGCCGGGCTGCAGACTGGTTACTGCAACCAGACCGGCGGCGGTTGGTCGGCTAGCCTCGTTGCGCACCGCCAGCAGCTGCACCCTGTTCCCAGTGGATGGAGCGACGAGGCGGCAGTGATGGTCGAGCCGGTAGCCTGCTCAGTTCATGCCGCTATGAGCGCCCCGCCTGGAGCGGGACCTGTCGCTGCGGTGATAGGCGCCGGGACCATTGGCCTTGCCACTATCGCAGCTATCAGGACATTTCGCGAGGACGTCACGACGGTCATAGCTGTAGCTAAGCACCCCGAGCAGCGCCGGCTTGCGAGACAGCTCGGAGCGGACTTCGTGGCGAACCCAGACGAGCTCCGCAGAGCTGTTCGCCGGGCTACCGGATCATGGATCCTCGACAACGGCCAGTTGACAGGAGGCGCTGACGTCGTCTTCGACTGCGTCGGGACGTCGGAGTCTCTGAGCGAGTCGACGGCTGTCGCCGCACCCGGGGCCACGGTCGTGCTCGCCGGTATGCCCGGGCAGGTCGGCGTCGACCTTACGGCGCTGTGGCAGCGCGAACTTCGCCTGGCCGGCGCCTACGCTTACGGGCCGGAACGCAACGCTGGAGACCGTCACAGCTTCGATCTCTCCATGCAGTTGATAGCCGAGCACGACCTGGGCCGTCTCGTCAGTGCCCGCTACCCGCTAGACCGTCACAGCGACGCTTTAGAGCACGCGTCCCACGCCGGCGCCCGTGGGGCCACCAAAGTCGTCTTCGACCTGCGCCAAGAGAAGAGAAGGTAGGTACAGCACCCGTCATGACCCGACCCGGATTCGTACTCGAAGTGGACCGGTCGACCCCGCCGATCCTCACCTGGCACGGGGAAGGATTCCGCCTAGAGAACCTGCCGGCTGGACGCTCCAGGGTGATATACCCGCCGGAACCCCTCGAGTCGCTGAGAGATCCTGACGCGGCGATCAGGGAAGCCCTGGCCTCACCGCTAGGCGACAGCAAACCACTTCGCGAGCTGCTGTTCCCGGGGATGCGCCTGACGATCGCCTTCGACGACATCTCCCTGCCTCTACCGCCGATGCGCCGGCCCGACAACCGCCAGAGGGTCATCGAAGCCGTACTGGACATAGCCGCGGCAGCGGGAGTCGACGACGTGGCTCTCATATGCGCCCTCGCGTTGCACCGGCGGATGACCGAGTCCGAACTTCGTCATGCCATCGGAGACCGGGTCTACGATTCCTTCGCCCCCATCGGCCGTCTGCTCCAACACGACGCGGAGGACCCCGAAGGCCTGATCCACATAGGTGTCACCGAACGTGGCGAAGACGTGGAGATCAACAGACGGGCAGCGGAATCAGACCTGATCGTGTACGTGAACATCAACCTCGTCGCAATGGACGGTGGGCACAAGAGCGTCGCAACCGGCTTGGCCAGCTACCGGAGCCTGCGCCACCACCACAACGTGAAGACAATGCGCCACAGCAAGTCTTTCATGGACCCTGAGCACTCGGCCCTTCACAGCTCAAACTGGCGGATGGGACGCCTCCTCGCGGCGAGCGGAGTGAAGATATTCCAGATCGAGACGACGCTCAACAACGATGCGTTCCCCTCTCAGACAGCCTTCCTGCAAAAGCGCGAATGGGAATGGAGCGCCCGCGACCGGGCCTCCTACGTGGCATCGACCCGTGCCCTGTCCCTGCTAACCCCGAGAGCGGCACGTTCTTTGTTCCAGTCGATCAAAGCGCCGCACGCAATGACCTCGGTCTACGCCGGCGAGGTTGAGGCTGTTCACGCCGAGACTACCCGCATGGTGCACCGCCAGCAGCTAGTCGAAGTGCAAGGCCAAACCGACGTCGCCATCTTCGGACTGCCGCACATTTGCCCTTACAACGTCAACTCGATAATGAACCCAATCCTGGTCATGTGCATGGGTCTCGGCTACCTGTTCAACTTGTACCGAGGCCGGCCGATAGTCCGCGAGGGTGGCGTCGCGATCCTTTCGCACCCGACACCGTGGGCTTTCCACCCTGTGCACCACCCCTCCTACATCGACTTTTTCGAGGAGGTCCTCTCAGAGACAACCGATCCCGTCGTTATAGAGAAGAACTACGAGCAGCGCTTCGCGACAGACGAATGGTACCGCCATCTTTACCGGACCAGCCACGCCTACCACGGTGTGCACCCGTTCTACATGTGGTACTGGGGTGCGCACGCATTGGAACATCTCGGCAGGGTGATAGTCGTCGGCGGCAACCGCAAAGCGGTCCGCCGGCTCGGCTTCTCCCCGGCCAGCACCATCGCCGACGCCTTGGAGATGGCCTCTGACGTCGTCGGCGACGAACCGACCATCAGCCACTTCCACTGCCCGCCGATCATGATCGCCGACGTGAAATGAGCGGCCAGCTACCCGGAGCTCACAGCCCGGACAAACGCCTCCCTGTAACCGCACGCTCCTGGGCGCAAGCGAGATCAGGGGTCCGCCGTCGTATCCGCACCGCTTCGACGTTTCCGCTCGGCTCCCCGCCGTGGCCTGGAACAGTCGAACTTCCCCCCGCGGACAAGACGCTCGGAGTCCACTACGACAGCGAATGGGCTCGCTCTCCCTTTGCGCGCCGAGCGAGAACTGCACTACAGGCAACGGTAGCAAACCCGCTCCTTCGAGCGCTTACCTCTCCAAGCGTCCGCGGCCTCGACCGCCTGGCGCACTTCGACGAGCCGGCGATCTTCGTGGCAAACCATTCCAGCCACCTCGATGCACCTTTGATCCTTTCGGTCATCCCGCCACGCTGGCGCGACGAACTGTTCGTAGCAGGAGCCGCCGACTACTTTTTCGACACCCATCCCAAGGCGGTGCTGTCTGCTCTGGCTTTGAACGCCGTGCCGATGGAACGTCAGCGTGTATCGCGAACGTCCGCTGGTCGCGCCACGCAGCTCTTAGACGACGGTTGGAGCATGCTGATATTTCCTGAAGGCGGACGAAGCCCGGACGGCTGGGGCCAGCCGCACAGGCCCGGAGCCGCATGGCTGGCGGTAAGAAGCTCGGTTCCAGTCGTTCCCTTGTACCTGGAGGGCACGGCGAGGATACTGCCGAAAGGCTCACGGCGGCCGAAGCCGGGGCATGTCACTGTAAACTTCGGAGCGCCGATCCTCCCCCCCTCAGACGGCGATTCGAGGACTTTCGCCCGTACCATAGAAGATGCGATCGCTGCCCTCGCCGACGAGCTCGCAGGCGACTGGTACGCGGCCAGGCGCAGGGCTGCGGCGGGGACTACCCCACCGCTGTCGGGTCCAGACGCCACTGCGTGGCGGCGTTCGTGGGCCTTGGGAGCGGCTAGGACAGGGGCGGGGCCCAAAGCTGACAGTTCTCGGTGGCCTTGGAACCACAGGCCGTAGCTCCAGCTTTCGCCCGCAGGAACAGTGTGGGCCAGCACCTTGGGCTCAGACACAACCCGCGCTAGTAGATGACCTTCGTTCCGCTGGCGGTTCGCAACCGAATGGACACCACACAGTCTGCTAGGGCCGCGCATACTGCCACGACTACAGGATCGGGCGGCTCCACTGGTGCCGGCACCCGAACACGGGGGGTTCGCAATGCTACAGATGACTCGTTGAAGGCGTCGTCATCTCCAGGTTCCCTGCTTAGTGGCGAGTCGCTGGAAGTCGCAGCAGCGTCCGCCAACGGAGCTGCTTGCTCGTCGACGGTACCTGCGACAGGTGCTTGCGCTACGTGGCGTCGCTTCCAGAAGATCGACCCACCGAACGCGACGACGCCGATGAGCAAGACAAATAGTTCCGTCACAGGTCCGCCCCGGCGATCCCCTCCTGGCTGAGAGCGAGCAGTTCGCCCAGTAGGGTGTCTACGTCGTCGGGTACTGCCGCCCCGACCTCGACTGCGAAGGTCCAGTTTCCGACACGCAGCGCTCTCAGCTCACCCTGAGTGGTGGTGACCTCGAGCACGGCGCCTGTGGGTGCCAGCGACCCGAGAGCAGCCAGTGAGGACTCTTCGACACAGCGGGGCTTACCGAGCACCTCTGCCGATCCCTCCCCTGACACGACGACCGCAGCTATGCGGCCGTCGGCGACCATGGACATCAGGGCAGCGCCAATAGGATCCTCGCTCGGGGAATCTGCCGTGTGACCGGCCTCAAGGGGGCTGAGAGAGTCGAGGCGGCTGAGAGACTCGACCTGCACCGCGCTGTCGGCGTCGACGTCGCTGCCAGCCACCACGCAAGCCTCGGGCCCATTGGATCCCGATTCGGTCGTTGCGGTCCAAGTGGATGCGGATTCGGGCGTGGCAGTTTGGGTCGACGAAGCCCACGAGGCCAGTTCCTCCGCCTGGGCCATGAGAGCGGCGAGTTGATCAAGGGTCGAGGCGAGGCCGTCGCCAGCCGTCGTGGACTGATCGCTCGGGGAGGAGTCTTGTGGACCGTCCATGAAAGCTCTTCTCAGCTGTTATCTGAGGCAGACGGGTCTGCCTCCAAGAAGCGTCCGAGACTGGCTGAAGCGGCACCGAGAGCTTCACTCAACGCCAGGACCCTAGAACGGAACTCCTGCTTGAGAGCGTTCAACTCCGCCTGGCCAGCGGAGCGAGCCTCTTCGCGCAACGCCTCGGCGTTCGCTCGCGCTGACACGATGAGTTCCTCGGAATGCCGGCGGGCCTCGTCTAGAACCCGATCGGACTCTGAGCGCGCCTGGATGGCTATACCCTCGGCCTCCTCTCTCGCTGCTGCCCGGATCTGGTCCGAGTCCTCGCGTGCCTGCTCAAGTAGCCTGCGAGCCTCCTCTCGGTCCGCAGCCAGGTTCGCACGTTCGGTCATGATCCGTTCGTGGGCTGACCGCAGAGCAGCGAGATTACTTTCTAGCGTCTGCTCGGCGGCCGCTCGGAGTCTCGCCGTCTGCTCGGCCGCCTCGTTTAGTACGGTCATGTCCTCAGCGACTCTGGCGATCACTTGCGCGAGGACGTCAGACGTCTCGTCTCCCGCCGGCACGGCTTCGTCTTCGGCTGTGGCCTCTGCAGCGGGATTTCGGTCCTCCCAAGGCTGGGAGTGCTCGTGCGGGTCTGCATCGCTCGGCGGCTCGGACCACTCCTGAGAAGCGGCTGTGGAGTGCCCACCCCAAGGCTGGAACTCTGAGTCCTGATGAGGGGTGTTCTCGCTCGGGTTGTCTTCATGTGGATTGTCGCTCATGCCAGCCTCAAAGTCCATAGGAGGTACCTCGGCAAACTACCGATATTTCTGAAGATTCCTGTCACGGCGGGAAAGTCCTAGCCAATTCCTCTTGACTCGGGGTCCGCCTTACTCTCCCCTCCGGGGGGAGCATTTCGGAGATCGACGCCATTATCCGCTTCGTGTCCGACTCAGGGTCCACCCCGCCGATACCTTGCACCGGGGGACCTACCCTCACTGTCACCAAAGGTGGGCGTGATGCCCCAGAAGGTCTCGGAAGCCGGGACGACCGAGGCCAGACAAACTCAGTTCCCCACACTCCGAGAGGGAGCACCGGAGCCCCCGTGGCGGCGGCCAACCTAGCGGCTCCGGTCTTGCCCCGCAGCTCTGGGTCGAAGAACGCCTCACCCCGCGGGATAGTCGCCTGGGGAGCTATGACGACAACCTCACCAGCCTCTAGCGCTCGCAATGCCTGCTCGTAGGCGTCCCCGGACTTCCCCTCACGGTCCACGCGGATAGCTCCGACCGTCTCAAGAAGCTTTCCCAGCACCGGAGCGTCGAAAAGCTCCTTCTTGGCCAGCCCCCTCGGGTAACGACCAGCTCCTAGCACGGCCAGTCCGTAAGCGACAGGGTCGAAATAGCTGCGATGGTTGGCGGCGACTATCGCCGGTCCGCCCCGGGGTATGTTCTCGATCCCAGAGATGTCGAAACGAGCGAAACCCGCAGCGAAGCACGGCAGCACTACCTTCACAGCGTCAAGGGGCTCGACCCCGAAAGCTTTCGGCACTCCGGCCGGCGCATCAAGGTTCACTACACGCCACCGCCTGAGGTGGGCGATCGGAGCGAGGCGGATGTCGGGGTTGACGGCGCAAGCCTCCCCGACCGAGGACAGCAGAGCCAGGTCGTAGATGCTGTCGGAGAAGGCTGCGCAGTCGCCGAGGTGAACCTGAGATGCCCTAGCCCAGCGTCGGACGGCGTGGAGCTTTCCGGCGCCCCAAACGAATCCTCCATCCAGGCGTCCGGTGAACCTGGCTACACCGTCAGCGCAAACCCTAGTCGCGTACCGGGTGGCGACCACATCGTCGAAACCGAGACGTTTCGCCAAGGGCTTCACTAGGTGCTCAGGAGTTGTCGTAGCCATCACCAGCAGCCTGCCCTGGCGACGTTGCTCCTCTACGAGCATCCTCGCCCGGGGCGCTATCAAAGCCTCAAGGTGAGGCGCGGCCTGCTCTGCGGCGGCGACCATGTCGCCGAGCGCCTTGCCTCTCGCTCCGACAACGGCAGCTCGCGCCAGCGCCATGGATGGCGCCGTCTCCCCGAAGCGGTTGTACACCCCGAGAAGCAACGAAGACCCCGGTAGGCTGCGATCACCCACCACCCCTGCAGCAGCGAGGGCGCCGTGGAGGACAAGAGCGCTCGACGTCGCCAGCAGCGTGCGGTCCAAATCGAAGAAGGCTGCGCGGGCGCCCATGTCCTAAAGCTAGCCCAGCGACAAGGCTTCTCAGCCCGCCGGGCGCGCTCAGTCGCCTCGAAGCTGTCGCAGCACGTACAAGAGGATCCCGCCGTGACGGTAGTAGTCAGCCTCTTTGGGGGTGTCGATCCGCAGCCTGGCGTTGAAGTCGACCCTGGTCCCGTCGGGGCGCAGCGCGCTCAACGCCACCTCACGCGGCATCGGCCCGTCGCTCCCCGCGGCCGCCAGGCCCTTCACGTCGAAGGTCTCCTCCCCTGTCAGCCCGAGGTTCTCTGCGCTGTCGCCCTCAAGGTACTGCAACGGAGCGATACCCATGCCCACCAGGTTGGAGCGGTGAATGCGCTCGAAGCTCTCGGCGAGAACGGCTTTGACGCCCAGAAGTGCAGTCCCTTTGGCAGCCCAGTCACGGGAGGATCCCGAACCGTACTCCTTGCCTGCGAGGATCACGAGCGGCACTCCGTCGGCTTGGTAGCGCATGGACGCGTCGTAGATGGGCATCGTTTGTCCGTCCGGCAGGTGTCGGGTAACCCCACCTTCGGTGCCCGGAGCCAACTGGTTCCGCAACCGTATGTTTGCGAAAGTCCCCCGGATCATCACCTCGTGGTTACCTCGGCGGGCCCCGAAGGAGTTGAAGTCCGAGACGTCAACTCCCCCGTCTGTCAGCCACATTCCTGCCGGGCCGTCACGGCGGATGTTACCGGCCGGCGAGATGTGATCGGTCGTGACGCTGTCAGCGAGCTTGGCGAGCACCCGCGCTCCGAGGATGTCCCGAAGCGGCTCTGGTGTCATCGTCATTCCGTCGAAGTACGGCGGCTTGCGGACGTAGGTGGATTTGCTGTCCCATACGTAGGCGTCGCCGTCGGGAACCTGCAGGCTCCGCCAGCGGTCATCGCCTTCGTAGACCGACTCATACGACGACGCGAACATCTCTGACCTGATGGAAGAGCCGACCACTTCCGCCACCTCGGCTGGGGATGGCCACACGTCGGAGAGGTGCACCGCCCGGCCGTCCGGGTCGTACCCGAGCGGCTCGGTCGTCAGGTCCAGCGCCATCGAACCGGCCAGGGCGTACGCGACGACCAGCGGCGGCGAGGCGAGGTAGTTCATTCGGACATCGGGGCTGATACGCCCCTCGAAGTTCCTGTTGCCGGAAAGCACGGCCACCGCAGCGAGGTCAGAGGCGTTGATAGCCGCCGATATCGGAGCCGGCAGCGGGCCACTGTTACCGATGCAGGTGGTGCAACCGTAACCGACGAGGCTAAACCCGAGCTTCTCTAGATAGCCGACGAGGCCGGCCGCTTCGAGATATTCCATGACAACCTTCGACCCGGGAGCCAGGGTCGTTTTTACCCAGGGTTTCGAGATCAAGCCCTTCTCGACGGCTTTCTTGGCAAGCAGGCCAGCAGCGACCATCACCGAAGGGTTAGACGTGTTCGTGCAGGAGGTGATGGCGGCTATGACGACGTGGCCGTGGTCCATGTCGAAGGCGGTTCCGTCTTCGAGCTCCACAGGGGTTGGCGCCGTCGGGGTACCCGATGAGGCGTCGGCACCGAGGATCTTCGCCACCGCGACCGGATAGCGCTTAGCGGCCTCGTCGAGGCGGACCCGGTCCTGGGGTCTCGATGGGCCTGCGATCGACGGGACCACCTGGGAAAGGTCGAGGCTGAGACGCTCCGAGAACTCCGGGACTTGAGTCGGGTCGTGCCACAAACCCTGCTCCTTGGCGTAGGCCTCCACCAGGGCCACCCTTTCGGGGCTGCGACCGGTTAGACGTAGATAACGCAAGGTCTCTCCGTCTATGGGGAAGATCGCGCACGTAGACCCGTACTCGGGGGACATGTTTCCTATCGTCGCTCGGTTCGCCAGGGGTACCGAGGAAACCCCCTCGCCGTAGAACTCCACGAACTTGCCTACGACGCCGTGCGACCGGAGCATCTCCGTCACGGTGAGGACGAGATCGGTTGCAGTCGAACCGGCCGGGAGCTCCCCTCGCAGTTCGAAACCGACGACCCGCGGAGTTAGCATCGACACCGGCTGGCCCAGCATCGCCGCCTCTGCTTCGATGCCTCCGACACCCCATCCGAGCACTCCCAGACCGTTGATCATCGTCGTGTGCGAGTCGGTTCCGAGCAGGGTGTCAGGGTAGGCGCGTCCAGCGTCGTCGGTGAACACCACCCTGGCGAGGTGCTCCAGGTTCACCTGATGGCATATCCCCGTGTCGGGCGGGACGACTTTGAGCGTGTTGAAAGCGTTCTGCCCCCAGCGCAGGAAACGGTATCGCTCCTCGTTGCGCTCGAACTCCAGCTCGGCGTTCTTGGCGAAAGCTTCGCTCGAGCCGTAGAAGTCGGCTATCACCGAGTGGTCGATGACCAGCTCGGCGGGGATCAGCGGGTTCACTCTCGCCGGGTCGCCTCCCAGTGCGGTCATGGCATCCCTCATCGCAGCCAGGTCAACCACTGCGGGCACTCCGGTGAAGTCCTGCATAAGTATCCGGGCAGGAGCGAAGGCGATCTCCTTGTCGGCTTCCCCGGTCGGATCCCACGCAGCCAAGGCCTCGACGTCGGATGCGGTGACCGTCACCCCGTCCTCGTTGCGAAGCAAGTTCTCCAAGAGGATCTTCAGGGAGAAAGGCAGCCGTCCCACCCCCTGCAGGGCGTCTAGGCGGAACACCTCGTAGCTGCGGTCGCCTACGGCGATCCGTGAGCGTGCGCCGAAACTGTCGTTGAGCTTTGTCTGTCCTGCGGGCATGCCTAGAAGCTACCGCCGGGGTGTCACCCGGCGCAGGTTGAAACGTCGCCCACAGTGGTGGGTGGGCCACGGACGGGTCGTGTCCGAACGCGCCGCAGCCGGCTGGGGCCTCTACGTTGGAGGGCCCGAGCCGGCCGCGCCGGAGGCGGAGTTGCGGCTACTCGGCCGGGGCCGGGTAGACCTCCTCGATGTACTTGTCCACCTGGGCACTAGGCAGACGGAAGTACTGCGCCCCGTAGTAGATGACGAGGCTGAACGCCGCCACTATGACGAGGTCCCAATAGAAGGGAATGGCGAGCGTTCCTCCGTTGAGGATGTGCTCGAAGCCGTAGTAGCCATTGAACGGGTGGCCCGTGCCGAACTGGCCGAACCACGAGATGATCCCCATACCCACGAGGTAGGGGACGACCCAGATCGCGGCTGTCCAGTCGATGTCAGGCTTGTGCGGGTTCAGCTTGAGAACGAACGAAGCTCCGATGAGGATCACGCCGATGATGAAGAACACCATCAGGGTCGCGTAGGTCACCCACCCGGACCAGTAGACGATCCAGTTGGCGAACACGAACGACAAAGGAGCGAGCACGTTCGCAGCGGGCAGGCGGTACGACCTGGGCAGGTCGGCTTTGGACTTGCGCAGGGCGCCTAGCGCGAGGGGCGCGCCTGCGTACATGATCACCGATGCGGAGGTGATGACCCCGACCATGCTGTTCCAGCTCGGGAACGGCAGCAGGAAAAGAATTCCAACTCCCGAGGTTACCAGGATCGCGACCGTGGGCACCTTGAACTTGTTGTTCTTCTCGAAGGCCTCGGGGATGTAGCCGTTCTTCGACAGGCCGAAGCTGATCCTCGACGCCGAGGTCAGGTAGATGAGGGCGGTACCCCCTGGGGAGACGGCGGCGTCGACCCGCAGGATCCAGGCCAGCCAGCCGATGCCGGCAAGCTTGGCGACGGTGAAGAAGGGGGAAGCCTGCAAAGCGAGGATGGCGGCATCCTTGGACTTGGGGTCGTTGAGGTTCGCCCACGTACCGGCCTCTGTGAGCAGCTTGGGGTCCAAGGCACCGATGAAGGCCACCTGCACGAGGATGTAGATGAGCCCGCCCAGGACTATCGAGCCGATTACCGCCCGGGGTACGTCGCGGGAGGGGTTCTTGCTCTCGCCGGCGATCTGCACGGCCTGCTCGAAGCCCAGCAGCGAGAAGACGATGCCACCTGCGGGGATCGCGTCCAGGATCGCCTTGAACGCTCCGCTCTTCAAAAAGAACCCTCCGCCGCCGGTGAAGTTCCCTCCGTGCATCTTGAACAGCAGGAAGATGACGATCGTTAGGATCGGGATGACCACCTTCCAGGTGGTGATCGAAGTGTTGGCACGGGCGAGCCAGCGGATGCCGATCAGGTTCACCGCCGTGAACAGGACCATCAAGATGATCGCGACGACGAT
>JAJZNG010000200.1:0-9854 GCA_021847945.1 Actinomycetes bacterium
TCTCCTCGCGTGCCTGCACCCGACGTTATGTTGACTATAACCCCGCCGTCGCCCATCCGTCTCGCGGCAGCCTTGCAGCCCTGGAAAGCGGAGGTCAGGTTCAGTTCCAGTTGGGAGCGGAAGACCTCGTCGGGAGTGTCGAGGAGAGCGCGGACGGTCTTGTCGTCCGACCCGCCGACGTTGTTCACCCAGACGTCTAGCTTGTCGAACTCTCCCACCGCACGGTCGGCCAGTTCCTCGGAGAAGTCGCGAATGTCACCCGCCACCACGAGCGCCCTCCGGCCCCGTTCGCGCACTCCCGCGGCTGTGATTTCGAGGTCGCTGACCCGCCGGGCGTTGACGACGACGTCAGCGCCGGCGTCGGCGAGGCCCCAGGCGATCGCCCTTCCAATACCCTGGCCTGAGCCGGTGACCACCGACACCTTGCCGTCGAGGCGGAACCGGTCCATGATCGTCAACTGGATTCTCCAGCGTCTGCTGGCTTGGCTGCTTCTCCTCGGGATGTCCCCCCACGCGCTGTGACCGGCAGTATTTCGGGCACCAGATGGCGTGGTACTTGGCCGAGCACCCCGTCTTGTTGGTTAACGGTAGCCCACCAACACATCCTCGCACGAAGGAGAGACAAACAACCGGGCGCCTTAGTCGCCCGGCAACGCAAAGGTCCTCGACGCACGACTGTAAGCCGTGGGCTTGCGGTCCTTATATCCGACGTCACCGTGGTCGGTAGACATCGGCGCGGTGGTCGATGCGTACTACGTTGACTACCAGGTCGGCTTCGTTCAACTCGTACACGATCCGGTAGGCACCCCGCCGTGCGGACCACAGCCCGGTCAGTTCCCGCTGCAAGGGATGGCCAACCTGGCGAGGCGCTTCGATTAGAGGTCCGAGCATGAACTCGACCATGGCAGTGGCGATCTTCGTGGGCAGGCGGTCGAGCGAGCGCTCGGCCGAAGCAGCGATGGAAAGGCTCCATGCCTCGGCCGTCAACGAGCGACGTACTTGCGTCGCAACGTTTCGCCGTCCAGGACATTACCTTCGGCGATCTCCTCGCGGGCCCGGTTGATCTCCTTCAACGCCTGAGGATCCGACAACAAGTCGAGCGTGTCCTCGATCGCCTCGAGGTCGTCGGGGCTGACCAGGATCACCGCAGGTCGGCCGTTGCGCGTCAGGACCACGCGGTCATGTTGGTGCTCGACCCGATCGACGACCTCGGAGAGGTGAGCCTTGATATGGGCGAGCGAGAACGTCTCTGACATGACCAACATTATAGTCATAGCTCAGCTTCTCCTGAGGCTTCTAGCCCGGCCGGTTCTCCTCGGGATGGGTGGTGCCGGTCGAGCATGTCGAGGGATAACTCTGCCTGTCCCGATAAGATCAGGTCCGAGCCGCGAACGAGGCGCACAGCGCAGCGAGCCCTGCGCTCACCGTCTATTTCAAGCATCTCTTGGACTTCGCCTGAGGCTGTGACCGTGTCTCCTGCCAGAACGTGCGCGTGGAACGATGCCGTCAGCTTTCGAATGGACGTGTCGCCGGCCCAGGCCATCAGCATGTTGGCGACGTAGGCGAGGTTGAGGGGACCTTGGTTGACGGTGCGCCCGCCGTGAGCTTCGTCGGCGACCGACTCGGGATCCCAGTGGATCGGGTAAGGGTCACGCAGGAGAGCAGCCATGGTCTTCATCCTCTGCGGGTCGACGTGGGCGACCGTAAGCGACGGGATCGCCGGAAGGTCGATGGACTCGTCGCGCGAGGCCGGAGCGCTCAACGCAGGAACCTCCACCTGGTCGTTACCCGGGCTACGAGCTTGCCGTCGGGGTCGGAAAGCTCGATGGCGAACGCCACGTCGTCGTGGGTCACGGCGCCGTCGGGGGCTCTGAAACGTTCGGCTGAGACGATACCGCCGTCGCCACGGTAGACGACGTCCTCGCAGAGGACCCCTAAGAGCTCCCACTCGTAGCTGAGAAGGGTCACCGAGCCGGCCCGGCCCCCTCCGCAAACCGCGAAGATCTCGCCGATGGAGGTCGACGCCGCCTGGATCGGAACGTGGAACAACACGACCGGGTGCAGCTGCCGGCCGGTCATCGGCTTGCGCTGGGTGCAGTCGGTGAGAAGCCAGTTCTCCCAGTGCTCGACTTTGCGCTCGCCCCCTGCGAAGCGGTACCCGACGAGCGCGGCGACGTCCTCGTCGCTCGGTATCGCGGGCCGGCCGTCTATCTCGACGTTAGGTCCTCCGCTTGCTGGCACGCCCCTGACGGTATCTCACCTGCGAGGAACTGGCGACGAAAAAAGCCCGACCTTTGACCATCCAAAGGTCAAATATCTAATCGGTCAGTATGAACCGCGTGTATTGTCACGGGCATGGATGTCGACCTGTTCGCGTCGGCGACGCAAGAAGACTGGTACCCCACCTACCAATATCTGCGCGACGAGCGCCCGGTATACCGCATCCCCGGCACGGACGACTACGTCATAACCCGCTACGACGACATCATGGCCGTCCTGCGCCACCAGCGGACCTTCCCGACGGGTGCCAGCAAACGCCGTTCCGAAGCGGCCCAGGCCGTCTACGACAGGGGAGGGTGGCAGCGCATGACACCGCTCGGCACCAACCCTCCCGTGCACCGCCACTACAGGGCGCTCGTGGATCACTTCTTCACCGGTCCGGGCCTGGACCGCTGGCGCCCCGTCATAGGGCGCTACATCGACGAGCAGCTCTCCACGTTCGAGAACGACGGACAAGTCGAGTGGAGCTCCCAGTACGCGGTGCCGGTGCCGGTCCGGGTCATCACCCACGTGCTCGGCCTGCCCGAAGCCGACATACCAAAGCTCAAAAAGTGGAGTGCCGCGTGGATCCTGCCGTTCGTGCGTCCACTCCAACCCGAAGAGGACGTGTGGGTAGCCGAGCAGGTGGTCGAGATGTACGACTACCTCGCCGGGCAGATAGAGACCAAGCGCGCCGAGCCGGGCGACGACGTGATCAGCTACCTCACCCAGGCCGGCTTCACCGGGGACGGCGAGCCCAGGCCGCTCAGCGACCAGGAGATCATTACGATCGTCGACCACCTCTTCGTCGGCGGCAACGAGACGACCACCTTCGCGATGAGCTCCGCCCTGTGGGTGATGCTACGCGACGGCGGATGCTACGAACGATTACGGGCGGACCTTTCGCTCGTCCCGGACTTCGTCGAGGAAGTCCTGCGCTTGGAGTCACCGACGCAGGGACTGTGGCGGGTCGTCGCCGAGGACACCGAGATAGCAGGTGTCCCGATACCGAGAGGATCCACGGTCCACCTGCGCTACGCTTCGGGCAACCGCGACGAGCGCATGTTCGAATGCCCCGCAGAGGTCCGCCTCGACCGTCCGAACTCAAGACGCCACCTTGCTTTCACCCTCGGCGAGCACCAGTGCCCCGGCGCAGACCTGAGCCGCCTAGAGCAGGTGCTGACCTTAGACGCAGCCTTGCGAAGACTCCCGGACCTTCGCCTCGCAGCCGGCCGGAACGACTTCAGGCACGTGCCGATGTTCACGATGCGGGCGCTGAGGGAGTTGCACCTGGAGTTCACCCCTGCCGGTCGGGGACCGTCGAGCACGCCGAGGATGGCGGATCACCAGAGGAGGGCGGATGGGCAGTGATGAGGTCTGGTTCTGCGATTCGACGGCGGGGGAGCGGTTCCCGGCGTGGACACGGGGTAACGCAGCCGACGTGTTCCCCGAGCCGTTCAGCCCCCTCGGGCTCAGCCTGGTCATACGCCAGGGGATGTGCCTGGGACTGCGCGACGCCTACATAGCCATCGGCGCACTCGACTGGGACGAGTACGAGGACCCGCACCGCCCGGAGCTGTGGAAGTCCTTCGGCGGGTACCTCTACAACCCGCTGTCGATGACCCGGATCCTCGGAGCGCGAATGCCAGGAGCGTCCCCCGAGCTGATCGACCGCGCCTTCTTCGACGAACGCGACGAGGTACCACCCTACGAGCACCAGGATTGGCATGACTCCCCGAGACACGCGGACAAGCTGGCAGCGTCGATGCAGTGGGCCATGTCCACCACGTCCCTCCCCGACCTGGACGCCGACAGGGAACTGGCCCGAACCCTGCGGGACACCCGGCCCGACCTGGGGGCCTTGACCGACTCGGCGTTGCACGCCCGGGCCCGGGCGATGATGCCCTACGTCGCACAGACCTTCGAGAACGCGATGATCGTTTCGGCCCTGGCGTCGCTGGGCACGGGCGCTCTCGGTGCTATCAGCGACGAGATCGGAGATCCCACGCTGGCCATCCGCCTCCTGGCCGGCATCGAGGTCGACTCGGCAGCACCGGCGCACGCCTTGTGGTCGCTCGGCCGGCTGATCCGCCGCTCACCCGAACTTACCGCCGCCTTCGACGCCGACCCGGGCCGTGCGCTCGAAATCCTCGGCGCCTCCAACGACCGGGACGCCAGGGACTTTCTAGAGCGGTTCGCGTCGTTCCTCCACGACCACGGGTCGCGCGGCCCGAACGAGTACGACCTACGCGCACCGTCGTGGGAGGCCAACCCCAAGGCCGCTCTAGCCGCTTTGGATCTGATGCGCCGCACCGACGACTCGCAGGCGCCGGCGTTGCGCGCAGGGGTTGCGCTCGCAGAGAGGGACCGGGCCGCGACGCAGATCCGTTCGAGCCTCGCCGGCTCGCCGGATGCGTCAGCGACCTTCGAGGCTGCTCTCAAGTCGGCTCAGGTGTTCCTCGCCGGGCGCGAGCGCGCCAAGACGAACGTGGTGAGGGTGATAAACGAGGCGCGCATGGCCCTCTACGAGTACGCCAGGCGACTGGTCGAACGCGGAGTGATCGACGAAGTAGAGCAACTTTTTATGGTCACCGAAGACGAGCTCGACGAGCTGAGGGCCGACCCGTGGTCGCTGAAAGAGACGATCGCCTCCCGCTGGTCGCAGTACCGGACGCTGTTCGACTACGAGCCGGTGTTCGTGGTCAACCGGCGGGTGCCTGCGATTAGCGAGATGAAGCCACGTGCAAAGCGGGGTCAGGCGCGAGCCGGCGCCGGGAGCGTCCTCAGCGGCGCGGCGGGCTCTGGTGGGCGGGCCACCGGCCGAGCGCGGATCGTCCTCGACCCGACCGACCCGTCCGGTCTCGAGCCGGGGGACGTGCTGGTAGCCCCCCAGACCGATCCAGCCTGGGTGCCGCTAATGGTGCCCGCGGCCGCCGTGGTCGTCAACACCGGGGCGCAGGGTAGTCACGCCATGATCGTCTCCCGGGAGCTGGGCATCCCCTGCGTCGTGTCGGTCGCCGATGCGACCGGGCTCATCGTCGACGGCGCAATAGTCACCGTCGACGGGACCGAGGGCACAGTCACCGTACACTGAAACGCCTGCGGGCTAGCCCCGCGCTGGCGGCGGTCAGCCCTGCTGCGGCGGGGTGGCCTCGGTGATCAAGCCAGCTGTTACCGGTTCCGAGTCGGCATCGTCGAGCTGCGTCTGGAAAACCTCGGAGTTCGCATTAGAGGCATCTTTGGGGCAGAGATGGTCAGGCGAGGAAGTGGTGGTGTCCAGCTTGCGCCGATCCCAAAAGGCGCTTATGAGAAGGGTCAGAGCTAGCAAGCCGGCACCAATCAGAATTACTTCGCGACCGCCGGGAGAGTGGACCCAGATGGCGGCATAGCCGACCAGGGGAAGCGTGAACCGAACGACGTATGCGTACTTTCCTGACGCATACAGGGTCCAAGGGTCCGGGGAAGTGTTGTTGTCTCCTGCTGTCTGGATGACCAACCCTGTAGCGGATCGCTTCAGCGAGATGATCCGGTGGATGTAGTCAACTTGCGGTTGGCTCGGAGGGTGGAAGACTGCCACCTCTCTGAGTTTGAGTTCGCCGATCGGGACGCGCTGGGTGATGGCGACCCCGCCGACGGAGAATCCCGGCTTCATGCTGCCAGATAGAATCGGACGTATCTGCCAGCCGCCGCTCAACACGAGGCCACCGACTAAAAGAAGTGATGACACGAGAAGGACACCGATAGCACTAAGTACAAATCGAAGGCGCCGACGACGTTTCTCTCGACGCACACCCCTCCTGAGAACTTCGGTCTCAGGAGGGGTGGCGGTCCGATCTGTTCTCGGCGGCATCACGGGGCTTGACTCTCGCATATGTAAACCTACGACGACTGCGATCCTAGGCGAAGCGCAGAACCTCGTAGCTTCTCCTCATGCAGAGATACGAGGCTGCGATCACCTTGACGTCGAAATCAAGGAGTGTTGGCTCCGCCGATGACAAACTGAGCTGAAGCCGAGCCACCTTCGGAGTTGTTGCCCGCATTTGAGCTTATTGCGAACGTCACCTGATAGGTAACAGAGTTCTCGTCGCCGTTGTACGTCCAAGCTCCATTCTTGAGACTATTGGGCTGTAAGAAGTTGGGCCCAGAATGGTAATTAGACAAGAATGTTTCAGGGCTGACAGCTGCAAGTGGTCCGGTTGTGTCACTGCCACCACTATTAGAGTCGGTGAGCGGAACCCAAGTATTAGAGCCCTCTTCTACAGACACTTCAACTGTCGTATGGTTTAGAAGGTGCCAACCGGCTCCGGTGGCGCTAGGTGCGTATGTTATCTGGTTGACTTGGCCCTGCAGGGTTCCGACGTCGTATACGGTAAAGGTATAGCTGTAGGTGTCACCAGGTGCAGCGTTGGCAAGTGAATAGTTCAGAGTGTTGCCGGTTAGGAGTGTCGGCTCCGGGGTCGCAGATTCAGTTTGGGTTGGTTGACCAGCGGAGTTGGCGTCACCTATAAGTTGACCGCTAACGGTCGCTGTCCCTGGAACCACCTGTAACTGGAATGTGCCGCTGCTGAAACTGTTATTTACGGCTATGCTGCTCGTATCGAGCGCATAACCGCCTACCCCTACGAACGCAAGCGAGGCTACGCCTAACACCCCTCCGGCTAGAGTTAGTTTCGATAGCAATTAAGGCTCCTTGTCTTGAGTCAAACGCCAACTGATCTCAGTGGTGTTATTTTGGACAAGAGCGCCGGGTTCGCCATTGGCTAACCGCTGGACCAGGCGACCACATCGACCCAGCAGATCAAAGCTTCGCTCTAGGGCCCCTATTTCTGCCCCACTAATCACTCTAACAGATCGCCGTGGTCACTTCAACTGCCACGTCGAGCACGAAAAACGGGCGCTTATGCCACAAACCTCCAAATTCCTGAAGCGACGGCGAGGGTCCGTACCGACCTTCCATCCCAGTCAACGTGTGGGTTAGGAAGTCTGCTGCTTCGAGGTGCTCGCAAGGGACAATCCCAGCATGATTTTTGCGACCTCAATCTTTAGTATGAGCATAACGTTATCAAACAGAGGTTACTCCGCTTAATAGTTCCGCCCCCTGGATAGCCTGCCGCAGGGTCGGCGCGTGGGGATCAGCGTGCCGTGCAGACGGAGCGTAAACTTGGCGGTGCTGCCCATGGCAGTGGTTTCAAGCAGGCAGCGGTGCGGACTGGTGCCGGGGGCTATCATGCCGACTGACCTCAAGGCTCGCTAGGGCAGCAGCTAGCTTAGGAGAAAGGTGCTTCCAGGTGGAAAGGGGGTTTCGACAAAAGTATCGCCTGACCAAATGGGGAGTCTCCTATCTAGTCGGGGCTATCGTGATTGTGATTCTTGCGGCCCTACTCGCCCTCGTGGCAGCCGAGGTGGCCGCTGGGAACTATGAGTTGCACCCAGTACGGACTGGGGCTATGCGCCCGTCGTTCACCGTAGGCGGAATTGCTATCGCTGAGAGGACTGTCCCAGCGAGAGTGGTGGCACGAGATGTGATCGTATTCCAGCAGCCCGGAGACCCTGGACGACTGGTGGCTCGACGTGTGATCTCCATCACCAATACCAAAGCCGGAATCATCGTTCGCACCCAAGGAGACAACAGACCAAGCCCTGATCCTTGGACCCTTAACCTCGGGGGCCGACCGGTCTACGTAGTAACTGCAACGGTACCAGTACTTGGCTATCTGGTGTCATGGGATCAGGCTGGCAATGGAGCGACCTCAGTACTTATCGTATCGGGCTTTGTGGTCCTTCTGGTGTTCGGTGGCCTTCTATTCGAAGACTGGCGAACCTCCGACGATCGCCATGATGCTGCTCCACTGCCCGAGGACTCCGCTACTGGAACGATTGCTCCCGATACCAATCGAGTGTCGGACGGCCGCACCACCGCTAGTTCTCCGATCGGTGAATAGCAGACAACGACCCCTCTAAGTGCGTAGTCGTGACGGGTGAAGAAGTTGGCGAGCTCGGTGCTAACTCGGCGTTTGGGTGGGATTTTAAGCTGGCGGTCAGTCCCGCCGGGAAGCCACGAGAACCGGGATACGGCGCTCGGTCTTGGTCTGATACTCGGCATACGGGGGGAAAGCGGCCACCGCTCGCTCCCACCAGGTCTGCCTCTCGTCTCCTTCCACTTCTCGTACGACGGCGTCGAAAGGCTCGGGGCCGTCTTGGATCATGCACGCCTCGGGGTCAGCCACCAGATTGTGATACCACTCCGGATGGTTCGCCGATCCGCCCTTCGACGCCACCAGGGCGTACTGCCCCTCGTGCTCGACGCGCATCAAAGCGAACTTGCGGATCTTGCCGGTCTTGTTGCCACGGGTCGTGACGATGATGACCGGCAAGCCGGTGTCGCGAAGCGTGTTGGCCTCCCGGCCGCCGGAGCGCTCGTAGGCCTCCACTTGGTCGCGGACCCATTCGGACGGACTCGGGACGTACTCTCCTGTGAGTGCCATGACCGAATCATAGCTGCGAACGCCCTCCGACAATGCCCCAGGCGTACCTTGCGAGAGTCGCCCCGGAGGTGCCCTGCGAGGCGGGCCTTAGCCGGGCCGGGAAGCGGGGCACCGGGACTTAAGATAGGCCAAGTGGCTACGGCGAAGCGATTAGCCGGCCTGCTGGGTCCAGCCAATGCGAAGGTGCTTGGCGGCGGAGCTTTCGCCCAGGTTCTCGTCGGGGCTGGGGTGGCCGCCTCGGCGACGCTCCTGCGGGGACCCTACCTAGCCGGTGAAAGCATCCGCTACGCTGCGGCTTCGGCCGTGCTGACCGGCCTCGGCGCGGCGACCGGGCAACGCTTGCGACTCCCGCGGGGTGTCGAATGGCTCTGGCTGGTCGGGGTCGCGGCGCTCGGTCTGGTCGTGTTCAACGTCGCACTGGTCCGAGGATCCGCCAGCGCCGCTCCCGCCGCTTTGGGAGTAGCGGTAGCGTGCGTTCCTCCGGTGCTGTCGCTTGCCGGCCCGTTGATGGAGAGGCGCGCCCCGTCTCCGAGGATCGTGATCGCAGCCGTAGCGGTCACCGCAGGATCGGTAGCCGTCGTGGGGTTCGGGCACACAAGCCTCGCAGGTGCCGGCTGGGCGGTGGTCGTCTTCGCATGCGAGGTAGCGTTCACCCTACTGGCTGTTCCCGTCCTCGGTCGGCACCGGGCGTGGGGAGTGTCGGTCCACGCCACATGGATGGGAGCTGTAGGTTTCGGGGTTCTCGGACTCGTGTTCGAAGGCCCTTCGGGTTTCACGATGCAAAGTGGCGCGGACTGGGCTGCGATCGCCTACCTCGCAGCGGGTACCACGGTGACGGCCTTCCTACTTTGGTACTCGTGCGTCTCGCGGATCGGTGCTGCGAGAGCCGGTCTTCTCACCGGCATGGCGCCCGTCGCCGCCGCTGTCACAGGGGTGATCCTCGGCGGACCTGCGCCCAGCGTCAGCGTCGTCGCCGGGATCGGCGTGGTCGTCGGGGGCTTGGGGTTCGGGTTCGCAAGATAGCTGCCTCGAGGATCGAGGCTAGTGGTTGTGGTGTCTGGTTGCTTGGGGGGTGGTGGTGAGTTTCGCGGCGCGAGTGACGCAGTGGTG
>JAJZNG010000200.1:9864-11575 GCA_021847945.1 Actinomycetes bacterium
GGTGGCTATTGGCTGGCCGGCTCGGACGGGGGTGTGTTCTCTTTCAACGCCCCGTTTTACGGGTCGATGGGCGGCCGGCGGCTGGACGCCCCGGTGGTGGGCATCACGGCTGATCCGCTGAGCGGCGGCTATTGGCTGGCCGGCTCGGACGGGGGTGTGTTCTCTTTCAACGCCCCGTTTTACGGGTCGATGGGCGGCCGGCCACTGGACAAACCGGTCACAGCGATAGCCGCCCCTTGAGCGCGCTCCTCGCCGCGGAGGGTGTCCCACCTGGCGTGGAACTTGGGTGACGGCCCCGGGCGGCTGAGCTACGCGGCTACCTCCTTCTGGGCAGTGTAGGCGGGGGCTGTGACTCTCATAATGTGAGGGTCCGTGGAGGGGACTGGGTCTGACTTATGTGCGTGACTGGCGTCGTGTCTTGCCGCTGATCTGTCGGCCCGGTTCCCTGCCTGGACGCGCACCGACCGGTCGGGCGGAAGGTACCTGATTGGAGCCTTGGCAGCACCGTGAGAGTCCCTCCGCCGTCCCGGCCGGTGGTGCGATCCCTATCGGATGAGAGGAGGCGGTTACTAGCATGGCAAAGCTCGATCGAGTTGTCATTGGCGGGGTGGGCACGCATCAAGACGTTCATGTCGCAGCGCTGGTCGACGAGGTGGGGAGGATCCTCGAGACGTCCGAGTTCTCCACCACCCCTAAGCGCGACACGACCATCGGAGCGCTGCACTGCTGGCGGCCCTCTTCACTCGTCGGTATAGCTGCGAGTAGTCGGTGTAGCTGCGAGCCTGGTCGTCGTGGGTTGACGCCCGGCCGGTGACGACAGCCGTGGGCTTCTATCTTGGCGGGCTCGGTGTTCCCTGGCACGCTGGACGGCGCGGCAGACGGTCGAGCGGGCGACGTTGAACAACTCGGCCAGCTCGACGGTGGTGTGCTTCCCGGCCCGGACAGCTCGACGAGATGGGCCTCTTGGATCGAGGTGAGCTCGGGTTTCTTGCCGCGCAGGCGACCCTTGGTCCGAGCGGCGGCCATACCTTCGCGGGTGCGGGCCCGGATGAGGTCGGTCTCGAACTCTGCGACCATGGCCAAGACGTTGAACAGGAGTCGGCCTACCGGGTCGGTCGGGTCGCGGACCGACCCGCCGAAGTTGAGCCTGACCTGACGGCGATCCCCGGCAATGACGCCGAGCAGTGGGCCTGCTCGTCGAGGATGTCGCGGGCGTCGGTTACAGAGAGGGCGAGGCGGTCGAGCTTGGCCACGACGAGCGTGTCGCCCGACCTTCATGCCGCCATGGCCTCTCGCAGTCCCGGCCGGGAGCGGTTTGTGCCTGTGAGCCCGTGGTCGACGTAGATCCGATCGGCCGCCACTCCAAGAGAAACAAGGGCGTTGCGCTCTACGGTGAGGTCCTGGGCGTCTGTCGAAACCCTGGCCTAGCCCCAATACCCTGCAGTTAGTGGCTCGGGGGCTGAGGATGCTGGCCCGGGGCGGCCCGGTCGGTTTTGGCCACGTCTTGTGGTGCTCCCGCTTCACGTGCCACTTGACGTACTTGCGTTTGACGACCCGCGGGTTGCTACGGTGGCGGCGGGCCGGATTGAGCCGCCGCGCCAGCAACGTGATGGCGCATCGCCAAGTGTGCTCAGTGGCCTGAGGGGGAAAATCGCGCGCCGCTGAGATCGAGCGGCGCGCGATGCGGAGAGCGGCGACGAAGCTGACCCGG
>JAJZNG010000043.1 GCA_021847945.1 Actinomycetes bacterium
CTCGAATCGTCGACGATCCGAGCGACGCCAAGCCAGTCGCTGGCACGGCGGAGGTCCTAGCGGCGCTGGCGCAGCGGCTCGGTCGGGTCGCAGTGATCTCCGGGCGGCCGGCTTCCTACCTTGCAAGCCGGCTCGGGGACACCGGTGCCACCGAGCTCATCGGCCTCTACGGGCTCGAAAGATGGGACCGGACGAACAACCGGGCTGAAACCTGCCTGCCCCGGGGCGCTGGGGAAGCTGACCGCCGGGACCTGCTCGGAGGTCGCGACTGGTGCGGCCTGGTCGAGAACGCTGCGCGCAGGGCCGAGGCGGAAGGTGTCCCCGGCGTGCTGGTCGAACGCAAAGGCCTCACCGTCACCTTGCACTATCGAGCTGCACCCTCCGAAGAAGAGAAGGTCAGCTCAATGGCCCGGACTCTCGCAGAGGAGGCAGGCCTGGCCGTCCACGCAGGCAAGATGTCGGTAGAGCTAACCCCGCCCGTCGGTGTCGACAAGGGGACCGTAGTAGCGGAGCTGTCCGAGGGGCTCGGCGCCGTGCTCTTCGCGGGGGACGACACCGGCGACCTGCCCGCCTTCGCGGAGATGGAACGCCTCCGGGGTCTCGGAGTGGTGACGCTCAAAGTGGCGGTGACAAGCGAAGAGGCTCCTGTCGAACTGCTTAGAAGTGCCGACGTGGTCCTCGACGACCCCGGCGAAGTGGTGGGGATGCTCAGGCGGCTGGCTTACTCGCTCCGCTGAACTGTCGAGGTCTCACTGAGCGAGGGGACCTCCCTGGCTTCGAGCCGCGTCCACCAGGTCGTCGAACCAGTCCTGCGGGGTGCGCCTGGACGCCGCCTTGTGCAGACGCTCGGCGGTCAGGCGGCGCTGGTCGGCGGGCATGTCCAGCGCCTCCGCCAACGCTTTCGCTGTGGCGGAGACGTCGAAAGGGTTAACGCCGATCGCCGAGTCGCCGAGCTCCACCGAAGCGCCGGCCTGCGTGCTCAGCACCAGCACCCCGTCCCGCTCGTTGACCGACGGTCCTTCCTTGGCGACGAGGTTCAGGCCGTCCCGCAGAGGGTTCACCAGCAGCACGTCGTAGCTGCGGAGCGCAGCGACTGAGCGGGGATAGTTGTCCTCCGGGTGCACGAGGATCGGCGTCCAATCAGGGGTACCCCAGCGGTCGTTGATGCGCGACGCGAGGGAGAGAACTTCCTGGCCGTACGCCTGGTACTCGGCGAGACCGACCCGCGAGGGGTACACGAGGGCAGCGAACACCACCCGTTCTCTAAGGTCGGGTCTCGCCTCAAGTAGCTCCTCGTAGGCCCAGAAACCTCGCAGGACGTTCTTGGAAAGCTCCAGCCGGTCGACCCTGACGATCAGCCGGCGGTCCCCGACGGCCGCGCGGAGCTTGCGGTGCTCCGATTCGCAAGCGTCCGAAGCAGCGACAGCCGCCAGGTCTTCGCTGTCCACGGCGGCGGTCGCTACGAACGTGTCCGCCGGGCGTGCCAGCACAGCTTCGACGCAGGCCCGGAACGCATCTGCCCACCTCTGGGAGTGGAACCCTACCGGGCCGCCGCCCACAAGCCCGTCCAGGACCGTCGCCGCCACCTCGTCGGGAAGGGCCGACAGCTCGTCGGGAGAGCACCACGGCGTGTGGACAAAGCTGCAGATCCTAAGGTCAGGGCGCCGCCTGGCGACAAGGGCCGGTGTCAAAGCGAGCTGGTAGTCCTGTACCAAAACGGTCGCTGCGGGCGGAGCTGCCCTGTCCACCTCAGCGGCGAAGAGCTCGTTGACCTGCTTGTAGGTATCCCATGCCTGCCACCAGTGGCGGTCGAAGCGGGGACGGCGCGGTGAATCCCAAAGACCGTGCAGGCAGAACCACAACGTCTGATTGGAGACTATGTCGTAGTACGCCCTGTACAGCTCGGGGTTGACGCTGACAGGCCAGAATCCGATCCTGTCGTTCGCGAGCAGTCGGGCGGCTTCGGGGCGCATGTCGTCCTCGCTGGTCGACGCCGCCAGCCAGCGCGCTCCGTGGCGGTGTGCGCCGGGCCCGAGCGTGTTGACCAGCCCGCCGGCCGCTCTCTTGGCTTGGAGCACGCCGGAGGCGGCGTCCCACTCGAAGTGCACAGGCCCTCGGTTGGAGACCACGAGGAGCGCGTCGGCGCTTTCATCCATCGCTTCGACCCTACCCGAGCCGCCGCGACCGTCCGGCGCGAGCGACGAGAATCGGGCACCATGGGGGATGCCCCGAGTCGTGATAGCGCCCGACAAGTTCAGGGGTAGCGCCACGGCCGCCGAGGCCGCCGAGGCTATAGCTTCGGCGGCCTGGGACCTGGGATGGGATACAGACCTTGCCCCCATGTCCGACGGAGGGGAAGGGTTCTGCTCGGTGCTGGGTGGGCGCCCCCGGCCGGTATCGGTGCACGGGCCGCTCGGGGCGACCGTCGACGCTGCCTGGTATGAGCTCGACCAAGGAGCGACGGCTGCGGTCGAGATGGCCATGGTGGCCGGCTTGTCCCTGGTCGGTGGTCCCGACCACAACGATCCGGTGAGCGCTTCCACGGTCGGCGTCGGGGAGGTGATCGCTGCGGCTGCCAGCACGGGGGTTCGCCGGGTGCTGGTGGGGATGGGCGGTTCGGCCTCCACCGACGGTGGCCTGGGGGCTATCGAAGCCCTCGAACCGATCGGAAGGCTCGCAGGGATAAGCATCGAGGTCGCCTGCGATGTCCGTACCCGCTTCGTGGACGCTGCCAGCGTTTTCGCCCCCCAAAAGGGGGCGAGCCCTGCGCAAGTTCGACTCCTCACCCGCAGGCTTGAGAGACTGGTGCAGATCTACGCGGAACGCTACGGCGTCGACGTGTCAGCGCTCCAAGGTGCCGGAGCGGCGGGAGGCCTGGCGGGAGGACTGGCTGCCATAGGAGCGACCCTCACCAGCGGCTTCGAGCTTGTAGCAGAGCGAGTGGACCTGGCCTGCCGGGTGGAAGGCGCCGACATGGTCATCACCGGGGAGGGCTTCGTCGACGAAGCCTCCTTCGACGGCAAAACCGTCGGTGGCGTACTGGGACTAGCGAAAGACCTCGGAGTGCGCTGCGCGGTGATCGCCGGGGACGTCGGGGCCAGCCTAAGAGACGCCGGCTTCGACAGCGACTCCTACTCGCTGGTCGACGCCGTGGGAGAGGAACGAGCTTTCAACGACACGCTGGGAGCCTTGAGAGAGGTTTCCCGCCGCCTGCTCTCCTCTGCCGGCAACGCCGGCTGAGGAGAGCAGCGGACCTCGGGTCAGGAAGCGGCGCCGGTAGAAGCCTGGACGGCCCGCCACACCCTCTCGGGGGTGCACGGCATGTCGAGATGGTCGATCCCCAGGTGGGAGACGGCGTCGACGACTGCGTTGTGGATAGCCGGGGTAGATCCGATCGTGCCGGACTCGCCGATGCCTTTAGCTCCCAGGGGGTTGCGGGGACTGTCCGTCTCGGTGTTGGACACCTCGAAGCTCGGAAGCTCGGTGGCAGCTGGGACCAGATAGTCCATCAGTGTCGCCGTCAGCGGGTTCCCGTCCTCGTCGTACTGGAACCACTCGAACAGAGCTTGAGCGGCACCTTGGGCTATGCCGCCGTGCTGCTGACCGTTTACCAGAAGCGGGTTGAGGATCCTCCCGCAGTCGTCCACGGCGATATGCCGGCGGATCCGGACCCCGCCCGTCTCGGTGTCGACCTCGACGACCGACACGTGCGCTCCGAAGGGGAAGGTGGAGTTCCCCCCGTCGAAGTCGCCTTCGTGGCGTAGCGGGCCCGCCTCTAAGCCTTCGGGAAGTCTCGAAGCGTCCTTGGATGCCGCGGCGAGATCCGACCAGCCGACGGCGGTGTTGGGTACGCCAGCGACGTGAAGGCCTTCGACCCCGACGACGATATCGTCAGGGCTGGCTTCCAGCAGGTGCGCCGCGATCTGGCGGGCACGTCCGAGAACCTCGATCGACGCTGCCCGGACTGCGTTCCCGGCGGTCTGCAGAGACCTGGATCCCATCGTGCCGGAGCCGCGTGGCACGGCGGCCGTGTCGGAGTTGACCAGGCGGATGCGTTCCATGGGGATCCCGAGCACGTCGCTGGCGACCATCGCGAACGCCGTGTGATGGCCCTGCCCGTGCACGCTCGTGCCGACAGCCATCGACGCCGAACCGTCCTCGTGGACTTCCACCGCTCCGTACTCGACGTGAAGCCCGAGAGGGGCGGTCACCTCCACGTAAGCCGACACTCCGATCCCGATCTGCACCCGGTCCCCCGATTTGCGCCTGCGGGCCTGCTCCTCGCGCAGTTCGCTGTAACCGGACGCCTGCAGGGCGGCGTCGAGAGCTTTGGCGTACTCGCCCGAGTCGTAGGCCCCGCCGCTGGTGGTGGTCAGCGGGAAAGCCGCGGGGTCCAGGAAGTTCCGCCGTCGCAGCTCTGCCGGGTCGATGCCGAGCCGGTCAGCCGCGACGTCCATCACGCGCTCGATGAGCTGGGTCGCCTCAGGCCGGCCGGCCCCCCGGTAGGCGCCTACCGGCGTTGTGTTGGTGACAACCGTAGTGCCCTGGAAGCGAACCTTGGGTATGTCGTAGACGCCGACGATCATCATCTGGGTGAGCATCGGGAGGACCGCGCCGATCGCAGGGTACGCGCCGGCGTTGGCGACGACACTCGCGTCGAGGCCGACGATCCTCCCGTCGGAGGTGAGGCCGAGCTTCGCGTTCATCTCGTAGTCACGGCCGTGCACAAGGGTGATCATGTCCTCCGAGCGGGTCTCGACCCACTTGACAGGGCGTCCGAGGCGCATGGCGGCAACCGCGGTGACCAGGTACTCGACGTACATCGCCGCTTTAGGCCCGAAGCCTCCCCCCACCCACGGGCACACGACGCGGACCAAAGCAGGGTCCAAGCCGACCGCTGCGGCGACCGCCGGGTGGACCGAATGCGGGGCTTGGTGTGATATCCAGCAGGTGATGCCCCCGTCAGGCTCCCCGGGGACCGCCAGGCAGCCGTTCGGTTCCATAGGCACGCCAGCGAGGCGCTGGCTGACCATCTGCACCTCGGCCACCACGTCGGCGTCGGCCAGCGGGTCCTCGTCGGTGCCTTGACTTGTCACGAAGCACACGTTGCTGCCAGCGTCGGGGAACAGCTGGGGGGAGTCCGGGGCGAGGCCGTCGGAGGCCTTCACTATCGCCGGCAGAGTGTCGATGTCCACGACTACAGCCCCGGCCGCGTCCTCAGCCTGTGCTGCGGTCTCGGCGACCACCGCCGCTATTACGTCCCCGACGAAGCGGACCGTGTCCCGCGCAAAGACCGGACGGTTGAACGTGTCGGGCAGCATCGGGAAACCCTGGAAAGGCGCGAGGCCCAGGTCGTCACCGCCGGCGTGGTAGACGGCGACGACGCCGGGCATCGACCTGGCTTCCTCGACATCCACCGAGCGGATCGTCCCGTGGGCGACCGACGAACGAACGAAAGCGATGTGGCTGGCTCCGCTGGCGACGAGGTCGTCCACGTACTTGCCTGCACCGGTGAGCAACGTGGGGTCCTCTAGACGGACCACACGGTTACCCAGGATTGAACCGCTCGGCATTGCAACGCCCTCCCTTGTTTCTTTATGTCGACTTATGGCAACAGACTATGTCGTAGCGGGGTGCTACGCGCCGCTCGCTACCGGTGGCTCGCGTGGGGCGGTCTTAGCTCAGCCACTTCGTCGTAGACGTCCGCGTACATTGAGGCTATCCGGGCTGCAGAAAACCCTCTCGCATTGCGAAGGCCGGCCTCCACAAGGTTCCTCCGGTGGCTGTCGTCGGCGAGGACGATGTCGAGGCCTGCCCTTATAGAAGCCGGGTCGCGCGGGTTGACGAGCTGTGCCGCCCCCCCAGCGACGTCCCGGTGCGGTTCGAGGTCCGAGGTGACCACCGCCAGTCCTGACGCCTGCGCTTCGAGAATGGGAACTCCGAAACCTTCCGTGGTCGACACGAAAGCGAGCACGTCGGCGTCCTTGTAAAGCGCGGGCATAGCCTCGTCGGGGAGCGTTCCTCTCTCGATCACTGCAACCCTGGCCTTGGCGAACGCACCTCGCTGCGCGGAGTCCAGCCGGCCGGCGACGACCACCTCGGCTCCGCTACCTTCGAGAGCCTTCGCTATGGCCGGTAGGTTCTTGTTGGGAGCGGTCCCCACTACCAGCACCCTCGGGGGTGCTGCGGCGTCGGAGCGCCGCGGCTGCTGCTGGGAAGCGAAGAAGGCGTCGCTCACCGGGTGAGGGATCAGCCGCAAGCTTGACGCTTCGCTAGCGCCGAGCGCCTCCAGTTCTCGCAGGGTCGCAGCGCTGGGCACAGTCACCACGGCGGCGTGTCGCGCAGGAAGGCGTAGCCACAGCCACGAATAGACGAAGTTCTTCGCTGGCGACCCGCGCCGCAGGAACTCCGCGTCGTGGATGGTGACGACGGTCGACTCGGAGGGCCTTGCCAAGGCAGCGTAGGTGACGTCACCTAAGATGTGGACCAACGGCGTGGCGAGCCGGCGGGCCTCAAGTACCGTCGCGGCCCGCTGGCGTATCCCTTTGCTGTAATAGCCCGACGTGACGGTCACCACCCTGAAGCGTTCCGGCAGCTCCCCCCGGATCAGCTCGAAGACTTTCTCGATGCTGTGCTGGCCGGCCTGGGGACGCCTCGAGAAGTGGACCACGTCGACTTTCAAAGCGGCGTCCCGCCTTGTCTGGGACCGGTCGACCCGGCTGCCCGTTCGTAGAGCGCGGCGAGTCCGCCTGCCGTAGCCTGCCACGTGAAGCAGGCCGCTCTAGCCTTGCCCGACGAGATCAGCTTCTCGCGCCGGTGGCCGTCCGTCGCTGCTGAGCGCAGCGCCGCCGCCAGGGAAGAAACGTCGCCGGGATCGGCGAACAAGGCGGCTTCGCCGGCAACCTCCCGTAACACCGCGACGTCGGCTGCGACGACCGGCACACCCGCGCGCATCGCCTCTAGGACCGGGAAGCCGAACCCTTCGTAGCGCGACGGGTAGGCCATTACCCAGGCGTCCGCCAGGAGCCGGGAGCGGGTCGCTTCGTCGACAGGACCGAGCCTCACAACCTTCGAGGCGACCTCGGGTGCCAGAACGCTGATCGCCGCTTCTGTGCGTTCGGTGTGGCCGGTCTGGCGGCCGGCGATGACGAGTAGAAGGTCGGGCGCTTCGCCTGAGACCTCCCCGAAGGCTTCCACCAGCGCCGGAATGTTCTTACGAGGCTCGTCGGTGCCGATGAACAGCACGTACGGTCTGGCGCCCACCAAGTCGTCTAAGCGGCGGCCGGGGGCCTGAGCGGGGCCGGGGGCCTGAGCAGGGCCGGCGGCCTGTGTCGCGGCGGCGGGCTGTGCCGCGGTGGGCTGCGTGGTGGCCTCCTGCGCGGAGGCGGCGGGGGGTATGCCGAAGGCCACGATGCTGATTCGCCCTGATTCGGCCAAGCCTGGTCCGAGAACGTCCTCCACCTCCGCGGCCACCTGCCGGGTCGTGACGTGAATGTGAGCGCCCCGGTCTACAGCGCGACGCAGCATCGAGTGGAACGTAGCGACCACCGGGTCGCCGGGGGGGTCGTACACGAAGCTCAGGTCGTTGACAGTGACGACGGTAGGGTGCCGGCTCGGCGGTGTCACATAGTTCGTGGTGTGCACCACGGCGACGTCACCCAGCCAACGGTCGATCCGCGGATACTCGAAGCGGCTCCAAGCTTCAACAGCCACCCTGGCGGGCAACCTGACGCGCCGGAGCGTGGCAGGCAGACCCTCGGAGGTCGAGCCGTTGCGAAGCCCGAGAGCGTAACCGCTCATCTGCGGTCCGTCCGCCATGGATTGCAGGCCCTCCCACATTCCCGCCACGGACAGGCCTATCCCCGTCCTGAAGCTGAGCAGCGGTGTCAGGTCCATAGCGACCGCCAACCCGCTCATCGCAGCCCGGACCCAGAAGCGTTCCGTCTCACGCCGTCAGGCGTGACGCCGGCAGTTCCGACACCGCCGGGAGCTCTAGCAGTTCCACGAGCGCCGGTTCGACGCCGGGCATGTTGAGCACGTGGGAGTAGTCCCGTTCGATGTCGGGGCTGCTGGTGGACCCGCAGCGGGCCAGGGCCAGTTGCAGTATCGCCAGGGCTTGCGGGCCGAGCTGGGACAGGGGACGGTTGCGGTGCACGCGGCTGCCGAGGTCGCACTGCACGAGGCTCGTGTTGCCGAAACGGGCCGTAACGTCGATGAGAAGTCCCAGGTCGACGGCGTAGCCCCCGGCGAAAGGGATCGCCTCCAAGACGTCGCGCCTGGCCGCGCACTCGCCGGAGAGAGGCTGGGCGAGGTCGCTTAGGTGCGGGTAGAGGACCGTGATGAGCGGGCGTGCCATCAGCTCGGTGACCCTCCCACCTCCAGTCGAGGCTCCCTCCAGCGGCCTGTCGTAGAAACCTTTTACGAAAGCCACGTCGTCGCGCGCTAAAAGCGGGCCCACCAGCCCGAGCACGAATCCGGAGTCGAAGTTGACCACGTCGGCGTCGCAGTAGACGACCAGGTCGCCACTGGTTGCCTGCAAAGCCTTCCACATGGCCTGGCCTTTGCCGGGGCCTTCGACGTCGGGGAGAAGTTCGGACGAGCGCATCACCGTGGCTCCGGCGGCGGCAGCGACCGCCGCTGTGTCGTCGGTCGAACAGTCGTCCAAGACGAAAAGTTCGTCGACGATACCCGCAGCTTCCATGAGGTCCTCGACGATCACGGTGACTATGGAGGCGACGCTGTCAGCCTCGTTGTGGGCCGGTAAGGCCACCGACACCGTCCGTCCACGCTTCGCGCTGCGGACCCGTTCAACGGGAAAATCCGACGATGTGTAGCTGCGGCGCACCTCGAACATCCTGCCATCCTCCGGGTCGCTCCACGAACCGCCGGCTGCCACGACAGGGTGGTAGAAGGCGGTCCGGGTGAGCTATAATCTTGTTCAACATCATCCAGAGCGGCAGAGGGACGGGCCCTGTGAAGCCGCGGCAACCAGCTCTCCCTCGTGGGGGCTAGGTGCCAATGCCCGGTTCGATGACGCCGCACCAGGAGGAAGAAGAAGTGCCTTACGTAAACGGTCTGCGATGCCGGGAATGCCATCGCGAGTACCCGGCCGCAGCCTTGCACGTGTGCGAGTGGTGCTTCGGCCCGCTCGAAGTCGTATACGACTACGAGGCGGTAGCCGCCTCTATCAGCCGGGAGAAGATAGCCGCCGGACCCCTTTCGATCTGGCGTTACGCCGACCTGCTGCCGGCCTCCGCCGAGGGGGCGGTCAGCTTGGGAGCGGGTTTCACCCCACTCGTCCGGGCGGACCGTCTCGGAGCAGAGCTCGGCTTGGGGGAGCTGTGGATAAAGAACGACACGCTCAACCCGACGGGTTCGTTCAAGGACAGGGTCGTCTCGGTAGCCCTCACCAAAGCCCAGGAGCTCGGCTTCAAAGTGGCGGCGTGCGCGTCGACGGGTAACCTCGCCAACTCGGTGGCCGCTCACGCTGCCCACGCGGGGATGGAATCGGTCGTTTTCATCCCCTCGAACCTCGAAGCGGGGAAGGTTGTAACGACGGCGGTATTCGGAGGCCGGCTCATAGCAGTCGACGGTAACTACGACGACGTCAACAGGCTCTGCGCCGAACTGGCAGGCGAGCACCCCTCGTGGGCCTTCGTGAACGTCAATGTTCGTACCTACTACGCAGAGGGCTCCAAGACCCTCGCGTTCGAGATCGCAGAGCAACTCGGCTGGCAGGCACCCGACCACGTGGTCGTCCCCGTCGCCTCGGGAAGTCAGCTAACCAAAGTAGCGAAAGGCTTCAAGGAGCTCTGGCAGGTCGGCCTGCTCGACGAGGAGCCCCACGTCAAGGTGTCAGGCGCCCAAGCGACCGGATGCTCCCCGGTGGCGTCAGCGTTCGCCGCAGGGCGAAACGTCGTGAAACCGGTTAAACCGGACACGATCGCGAAGTCGCTTGCCATCGGCAACCCAGCCGACGGCTCCTACGCGATCGACGCCGTGCGGAGCTCCGGAGGTGGCTTCGGATCGGTCACCGACGAGGAGATCGTCGACGCTATCCGTCTCCTCGCCCGCACGGAGGGCATCTTCGCCGAGACCGCTGGAGGAGTGACGATAGCGTCTTTGATCCAGCTCGCCAACGCCGGCGTGGTCGGCTCCGGCGAGCGGGTGGTGGCGCTGGTCACGGGCAACGGGCTGAAGACTATCGACGCGGTCGCCCCGTACTGCGGGCCGACCGCCACCATCGCCCCGACACTGGACGCATTCGCTGCGGCCGTAGACATACCCACGGAGGCCTGAACATGGCTGTAACCATTCGCATCCCCACCCAGCTTCGTCCCCTAGCCGGCGGCAACGCAACGGTTCAGGTCGAAGCGGGCACCGTCGGCTCGGCCCTCGCCGATCTCGAAGCTGCGCACCCCGGATTCTCCGAACGGATCTTCGACGACAACGGGGAGTTGCGCCGTTTCGTGAACGTGTTCGTGGCTGACGAGGACATCCGGTTCCTTGAGGGCCTCGACACCCCAGTTGCGGACAAATCGACCCTTTCGATCATTCCTGCAGTGGCCGGCGGATAGCCCGGGGCGAATTTTTCCCCAAGTTCGGCATCCTGTGTTGCATTAGCCCGCCAGAGGCGGTTAACTGTTAGCACTCGACACATGAGAGTGCTAACAAGTACTAGACCAGGTTGACCCAACGGAGGGATCAAGACACCGATGCCCAAACTGATTGCTTTTGACGAAAATGCACGACGTGCACTAGAGAGTGGGATGAACCAGCTCGCCGACGCGGTGCGGGTTACCCTAGGACCTAAGGGACGTAACGTCGTCTTGGAGAAGAAGTGGGGTGCTCCCACCATCACCAACGACGGCGTCTCGATCGCCAAGGAGATCGAGCTCGAGGACCCCTACGAGAAGATAGGGGCGGAACTGGTCAAGGAGGTCGCCAAGAAGACCGACGACGTCGCCGGTGACGGCACGACGACCGCTACCGTTCTCGCCTGGGCGCTTGTGCGTGAAGGCCTGCGCAACGTTGCAGCCGGTGCCAACCCGATGTCGCTCAAGAAGGGCATCGAGGCTGCTGTCGAGGCCGCTACCGCTTCCCTGAAGGCCATCTCGCGCGAGACGGAAACCCGCGAGCAGATCTCCCAGGTGGCTTCCATCTCCGCTGCCGACACAGAGATCGGTGATCTCATCTCGGAGGCGATCAGCAAGGTCGGCATTTACTGGTTCAGCACCGTAGAAGAGTCCCAGACGTTC
>JAJZNG010000066.1 GCA_021847945.1 Actinomycetes bacterium
CTCCAGCCGAGCGACCCCCGGCGGGGAGCCCACCGGCGGGGAGCCCACCGGCCACAAGGAGGCTCTTGCGACGCGCCTTGGGTGGGCTGGCGTGCCCGGTAACGCCTTCGAACAGGCGCTGCGTCACCGATCCTGGTGCGCCGAGCATGCAGGAAGTGAATCCAACGAGAGGCTGGAGTTCCTCGGGGACTCAGTGCTGGGCCTCGTCGTCACGGGACATCTTTTCCGAACCTACCCAGACATCCCCGAAGGGGAGCTCACCAAGGTCCGGGCTGCGGTAGTCAGCTCGGCATCTCTGGCCGAGGTGGCCGCCGAGCTCGGGGTTGGGCCCGCGCTGATGCTGGGCAGGGGAGAGGAGCTGACCGGGGGACGCTCCAAGCCGTCGATTCTCGCAGACGCAGCCGAGGCTCTAATTGGAGCCGCCTCCGTCGAGCGGGGGGTGGACGGAGCGGAGAGGATCGTCATGGCCTTGATGGCGGAGAGGATCACCGCCGCAGCCGAAGGGCCTGGCGGGGGTGACTTCAAGACTAGGCTTCAAGAGTACTGTGCCAAGGAGTTCGACGAGTTGCCCCGCTACGCGGTTTCCGACCAGGGACCCGATCACGCTAAAGAGTTCGAGGCGGTAGTCCACATACAAGGACGGCCATCGGGATCCGGTCGGGGCCGCTCGAAGAAGCACGCCGAGCAGGAGGCGGCCCGCGACGCTTGGCGGTCGCTTCTCGGAGCCGACGGCGCCCCGTGAAACCTACCTCTTGGACAGTAGCCGGCGTCGCCGGCCCGTGGGAGTCCTTCGCTGCGCGGCCGGCGGGCGGGCCCGGCCGCCGGGGATGCCGGCGGGCGAGCTGATGCCGGAGCTCGCCGAGATCGAGACGCTTCGCTCTGACCTGGCAGCGGAGTTCGCGGGACATGTGATCGACCGCGTCGAGGTGAGCGGCACGCGGTCGGTGCGCCGTCACGTCGATCCAGCCTCGTTCACCCGGCGCCTGGTCGGACGTCAGATCCGCGGCGTGGCTCGTAAAGGAAAGTTCCTCCTCGTCGCCCTTGACAGCACCGACGTCCTCGTGGCGCACATGGGCATGAGCGGTCAACTCCGGCGGGTCGAAGCGGGATCGGTCGGGTCGCGCCACACCCACGTCCGTTTCAGTTTCTGCGGTGCGTCCGAACTGCACTTCGTCGATCCGAGGACTTTCGGTCAGATGTTCGTGTCGGACGCCGAACTGCCCGAACTGGCGCACCTGGGACCGGACCCCTTCGACGTCGACCAAGCAGGTCTAGCAGGACTTCTGTCCTCGCGGACGACGAAGCTGAAGGTGATACTCATGGACCAGTCGACCATCTCCGGCATAGGGAACATGTACGCCGACGAGATACTCCACGCAGCGCGGCTGCGACCGGAAAGGCAGGGACGAGACCTCAGCCCAACGGAAGTAGCCAGCCTGTCAGTAGCAATACGCGAGGTTCTTGGTGAAGCAGTTGCCAGGCGGGGTTCGACCCTTGCCGACCGCCAGTACAAGGACCTCTACGGAGCCGCCGGCACCTACCAGGAGCTTCACCGGGTTTACGGCCGGGAGGGCAAGCCGTGCACCCGTTGCGGCGGGTTGGTCGCCCGTTCGAGGAGCAACGGGCGGAGCAACTTCTACTGCCCCGGATGCCAACGATGAAGGGTCTTGCCCCCGGGCGTGCCGCCAGACAGAGCTTTCGGTCAGCCCCCCCGGGCGGCGCAGGCCCGTCGAGGGCGTAGTGACACCGACCGGGCTTTCTAGGCTGTAGTTTCGTCGGGCCGTGTTCCTAAAGTCGCTGACCATAAAAGGCTTCAAGTCTTTCGCCGACGCCACGACGCTCGAGTTCGAGCCCGGAGTGACCGTCGTCGTCGGGCCGAACGGGAGCGGCAAGTCGAACGTGGTCGACGCCGTCGCCTGGGTGCTAGGCGCTCAAGGAGCGCGCACCATTCGCTCGTCGAAGATGGAGGACGTCATCTTCGCTGGCAGCCCCAAGCGCGCCGCGTTGGGAAGAGCTGAGGTGTCGCTGACAATCGACAACTCGGCCGGCCTCCTGCCGATCGAGTTCTCCGAGGTGACCATCAGCAGGACCCTGTTCCGTGGTGGGGAATCCGAGTATGCGATCAACCGTGTGCCATGCCGGCTCCTCGACGTCCAAGAGTTGCTTTCCGACAGCGGCATAGGCCGTCAACAGCACGTGATCGTGTCCCAGGGCAACCTCGACGCGATCCTGAACGCCCGGCCGGAAGAACGACGGCTGGTCGTCGAAGAAGCAGCCGGGATACTGAAGTTTCGTCGCCGAAGGGAGAGAGCCGAACGCCGCCTGGAGTCCACGGAAGCCAGCCTCGTGCGCTTGCAGGATCTTCAGCGCGAACTTCGCCGGCAGCTACGACCCCTCGAGAAGCAGGCCGACGCCGCCCGCCGTTACGAGAGCATCGTGTCCGAGTTGACCGACCTTCGTCGTTACCTTGTCGTCACCGAGCTCAAGCGAGCGGGCGAACGACTAGGCGAACAGCGCGACGACAAGAGGAGGCTCCAGGACGAGCTGGGGCGGACCCGTCAAGCGCTCGACGAAACCGAGGCCGCTCTAAGCACGGCCGAGCTCGAGACGGATGAACCCTCGGACCGTCCCGAGATCCGCCTCGCCGACCTCGACGCCCGGGCGGGTGCGCTCCAAGGCAAGGCGGCTGGCCTTGCGGCGGTGATCAGCGAACGGCGACGCTCCCTCGAAAGGGAACTTGCCTACACGGGCGACGCCGATATCATCGCCGAACTGGAGGCCGAGTCGGCCGCTCTGTCCAAGCGCCTCGACGAGGCGGAGCGGGAAGCGCTCGAACTGATACCGGCCGCCGACGAGCTTGCCGAAGCGGAGCAGGAGCTCGAAGCGCAGCGCCGGATCGTCGAAGCCGACGAGGGCGACGCCGACAACGCTCCTGCGGACCCGGCCGCTGAGGTGCGCGGCGAGCTGGCAGCTCTCAAAGTCTCGGTGCAACGCTCCAGGGCGGAGCTTGCTTCGGCCACTGCCCGAGCGGTGTCAGTCGCCGATAGGCTTACCAGGCTCGAAGCTGACAAGGAAGGCTCGGCAGCGGGCATGTCGGAGGCAGCCTCACTAAGCGAGCACCTTCGCGCTCGGGAGGCTGAGACCGCCGGCCTCGTGGACGCTTGCGAGGAAGAGCGGGCACGTTGCGAGGAACGTTGGCGTTCCGCTAGCGCCGAGGTGAGCCGTTGGACGGCACGCGAGGAGGCCCTCGCCCAAGCTCTCGACGAGGCCCGGGCGAGGGCGGGCGTCGCTCGCCTCGCCGGGACGTGCGGGGTCGTCGGCACGCTCCTCGAGCTGGTCGAGGTCGACGACGGATTTGCCGCGGCATTCGAGGCGGCGGCGGGCGAGATCCTCGCGGCGGTGGTCGTAGACAGCGTCGAGTCGGCACGCGACGGGCTCGCCGAGCTGCGGCGGCTGTCCGTGGCCGGGGCGGTCGTTGCTCTGGGAGGAGCGCCAACCCTAGACGCTGAGCTCGGGCGGAGCTCCCGTCTCCCGCCTGGATGCGCAAGGTTGCGGGAGCATGTGAGGGGAACCCACAGCGAAGTCGACGCGCTACTGGACGCCGTTCTGGCCACGTCCGTCGTGGTCACGGGCGGATGGCAACCCGCCCTGGATTTGGCGCTTGAGCGTCCCGACCTTACGGTGGTCACAGCGGACGGGGATCGCTTCTCCGGTGGGTTGTGGAGGGCCGGCGCGTCTGGGTCGGGGGCTACAGGCGCGGCCCTCGAAGAGGCCCGAGCCAAGGCGACGATCGCCGTGTCGGAGGCTGCTGGAGCGAAGGCGGACTTCGAGCGGGCAAGCCAGGAGCTGGTCTCGGCGCGAAAAGAGCGAGAGGATGCGTCGCGAAGGGCGACGGCCAACGCGTCGGCTTTACGCTCGGCCGAGGAAAAGCTCTCACGGCTGGAAGCCGAGCTCGCCGAACGTTCGCGCGAGCTCGAAGACATAGCATCCCGTCAGTCCGAGCTGTCACAGAACGTCGCGCGTGAGGAGAAGCGCATCCTCGAGTTGGAAGCCGTGCTGCCAACTTTGGAAGCCAAGGCGAACCGCGAGGCGCAACTTCGCGAGGAAGCCGCGGAGCGCAGACGGGACCTGGCGGCCAGGGCGGCTGTCATAGCGCGTTCGAGGCGCGAGCTCGAGGTTCGGGCCGCCGGATTGGACGAGCGCAGGAAGCTGACCCTGCGTAGGCTCGGCGAGGTCGAGGTCGCCTTGGCGCGCCAAAGCGCCGAGCGGCAGGCTCTCGTAGAAAGACGTGAACGGGCCGAAGCTTCGATCGGCGTCGTCGTCGCGCTAGAAGGCCTCCTCGCGGAGCGTCTGCGAAGTGTTTCCGACGTCGCTCGGAGGGTGAGCGCAGCCCGGCGGGCGCAGGACGAAGCGCGCCGGGCCCGTCTCCGTCGCCTGGAGGCCTTGCGTCGCGAACGGGCTTTGTTATCCGAGAAGCTGGCCTCGACGCTTCAGAAGGTCAATTCCTTAGAGGTGACCGAGGCTGAGACCAGGACCCGTTTGGAGGCACTCGCCGATTCCGCGAGGAGGGACCTGGGCGTCGAACCTGACGAGATCGCAGAGCTCGACCCTCCGGCTGTGCCTGACGGTGTCACGCCCGGTCAGCGCCGGGATCAGTTAGAGCGGGAACTTCGCAACATCGGTCCGGTCAACCCGCTGGCGCTGGAGGAACACACCGCCCTGGTTGAGCGGAGCCGCTTCGTCGAATCGCAGCTCGACGACGTGCGTTCCGCGCGGCGGGAGCTGACCAAGGTCATACAAGCCATCGACGCTGAGATAACCGGGGTGTTCGCCGAGGCCTACGCAGACGTCGCCGTGAACTTCGAGAAGCTGTTCGCCAGGCTCTTCCCCGGCGGGGAAGGTCGTCTCGAGCTGACAGACCCCCAGAACCTGCTCGAAACGGGCATCGAGGTTGCGGCCAGGCCGTCCGGTAAGAACCTCAGGAGGCTGTCCCTGCTGTCGGGAGGGGAGCGGAGCCTAGTGGCGATGGCGTTTCTGTTCGCCGTGTTTCGGTCCCGGCCGTCACCTTTCTACATGATGGACGAAGTCGAGGCCGCCTTGGACGATCTCAACCTGCGCCGATTCTTGGACCTCATCGACGAGTTTCGCTCCGAGGCTCAGCTGCTCGTCGTCAGCCACCAGAAGCGTACGATGGAAGCAGCCGACTGCCTCTACGGGGTGACGATGGCACCAGGAGGGGCTTCGCGTGTTGTCAGCGAGAGGGCCCCCAGGCGCGAAGAAGCCCCGGCAGAACCTTCGTAACGCTACTGACAACGGTCCGCGTCTACGCAGGTAGGCTCGGGCTCAATGCTCATAATCACAATCGTCGTAGTCGCGCTCGCACTGGCAACGCTCGCAGCGACGGCCTTCGTGGTCGCTTCGAGGCGCCGCTCCCCAGCGAGGGGCCTGCCCGACAATGGTGGCGGAGCGTTACCAGCCCCGACTTCTACGCCGCAAGCCCCCGAAGCGGCTTCACCTCCAGCGCGCGCCGCCCCACAAACAGAGCAGGCCCCAAGCGAAGAGATCCCATCGGCCGCGCCGGCTGATATCGCCGGGCCGGCCCTCGACACCACAGCCGCACCCGCAGAGGCGACCACAGCCGCACCGGCAGAGGCGACCGTACCGGTCTCACCGCTCTCACCGGAATCACCGGCCGCACCGGAAAGGCCGGCTCGGTTCAGAGACCGGATGGTCAGGGCCAGGACCCTGCTCGGCGGGTACCTCAGCGCTGTAAGGCAAAAGGGAAAGATCGACGAGGCCACATGGGAGGATCTCGAGGAGGCGCTCATCCTCGCCGATGTCGGCGTGCTCGCAACAGCGAGGCTGATCGACGACCTGCGTCTCCGAGTCAAAAGCGGGGAAATCGCGGACCCCGCGTCGCTCATATCAGCCCTTCGTGGCGACCTGGTCGACCTCCTTGCGGGGGACAGGGTGCTGCACATGTCTGACGAGGGAACCACGGTATGGCTTTTCGTCGGGGTCAACGGTGTCGGCAAGACCACCACGATCGGTAAGGTGGGCCTTCGCGAAGCGTCGAACGGCCATCGTGTCGTGATGGCAGCAGGAGACACCTTCCGCGCCGCGGCCGCCGATCAGCTAGAGACGTGGGCGCAACGCGCCGGCGCGACCGTCATCAGAGGTAACGAGGGCGGAGACCCCGGGGCAGTCGTCTTCGACGCTGTCCAGCATGCAGCCGCCAAAGCCTGCGACCTGGTACTTGCCGACACGGCAGGACGCCTTCACACGAAGACGAACCTGATGGAGGAGCTCAAGAAGGTCCGACGAGTCGCCGAGAGACCCCCCGGAGTGGTCACCGAGACTCTGCTGGTGATAGACGCCACCACCGGCCAGAACGGTCTCACCCAGGCCCGCCAGTTCGCCGGGGCTGTGGGAGTGACCGGCGTAGTCCTGACCAAGCTCGACGGTACCGCCAAAGGGGGAATCGTCGTAGCGATAGCCGAAGAGCTTGGAATCCCCATAAAACTGGTCGGACTCGGCGAGGGAGTCGCCGACCTGGTCGAGTTCAGCCCTGAGGAGTTCGTGGACGCTTTGCTGTCCGAATCCTGAGCCGCCTGTGGGGCTCTGCGTGCCGGCCGGCGAGCGCCTCACTCGTGTCGCTGTCCGTGGGCTGAGGGGAACGCCAAGAGCAGCGACCGGCCGGCTAGCGTGTTGGCTTAGACTTACGGTCTCATGTTCGAGTCGCTGACCGACCGTTTCGACACTATCTTCACAAAGCTTCGGGGCAGAGGAAGGCTAAGCGAGGCCGACGTCGACGAGGCGATGAGAGAGATCCGCCTCGCACTGCTCCAAGCTGACGTCAACCTTCGGGTGGTGAGGGACTTCGTCGGTCGGGTCCGCGAGCAGCTCATCGGGGTGGACCTCTCTCAAAGCCTCACTCCCGGCCAGCAGGTGGTCAAGGTAGTCCACGAGGAGATGAAGCGGATCCTCGGTGGCGACACCCTCAAGATTACCTACGCTCCCAAGCCGCCGACGGTGGTTCTCCTAGCGGGCCTGCAAGGTGCCGGCAAGACGACTACGGCAGCGAAACTCGCCTCGTGGTACAAGCGTAGCCAGGGTCGTAACCCGCTTCTGGTGGCTGCCGACCTGCAGAGGCCGGCTGCGGTCGAACAGCTCAAAGTCCTCGCCAAGCAGGTCGGCGTACCAGTGTTCAGCGAGGCTTCTGATCCTGTGACTGTGGCCAAGAAAGGTCTTGAAGAGGCGGTTCGGGTCGGCAGGGACGTGCTGATCGTGGACACCGCCGGACGGTTGGCCATCGACGCAGAGTTGATGGAAGAAGTCCGGTTGATATCCGAGGCGACCTCTCCCCATTACACGTTCCTCGTGATCGACGCCATGATCGGCCAGGACGCGGTGGCAACAGCGGAGGCGTTCCACAAGACCCTAGAACTTGACGGGGTGATCCTCACCAAGATCGACGGCGATGCCAGGGGAGGGGCGGCGCTTTCTGTCAAGGAGGTCGTCGGCCGGCCGATCGTCTTCGCGTCGACCGGGGAGAAGCTCGGCGACTTCGAGCAGTTCCACCCGGATCGGATGGCGGATCGAATCCTCGGCATGGGCGACGTCTTGACGTTGATCGAAAAGGCTGAGGCCACCCTGGACAAAGAGCAGGCTGAGCAGGCTCTGAGCAGGTTGCAGCAGGGACAGTTCACTCTCGACGACTTCTTGGATCAGATGCAGCAGGTGAAGAAGATGGGACCGCTGTCGGGTCTGATCGGGATGATCCCGGGGTTGCCAAAAGAGGTTAGAAGCGCAGACATCGACGATTCGATGATGGGACCGATCGAGGCCGTGATAAGGTCCATGACCCCGGAGGAACGCCGGAATCCTTCTATAATAAATGGGTCGCGACGCGCGCGGATAGCTCGCGGAAGTGGCACGACTGTGCAGGAGGTGAATAACCTCTTGGACAGGTTCAAGCAGATGCAAACCTACATGCGCCAGATGGCGTCCATGCCAGGAGTTATGGGCCGGGCCGCACGCCGGGCGACGACAGGCCCCAAGAGGATCAACAACAAAAAGAAAAAGCGCCGCTAAGCGCATGAGAGGCTAGGCAACTACATGGCAGTGAAGCTCCGCTTGATGCGGATGGGAAAGAAGAAGCAGCCCTTCTACAGGGTCGTTGCGGCGGACAGCCGCTCGCCTCGTGACGGCCGCTTCATAGAGATCCTCGGTACTTACGAGCCACGGGCCGAGCCCAGCCGGTTCAGCGTCGACAGGGACAAAGTTGCTCGTTGGATCGGCAACGGCGCTCAGCCGACAGAGACTGTCGCGCGGCTTTTGGCCCGCGAGGAACCGGCGTCCGAGGTTTCATGACCTCACCCGAACCCGACGACGCCTCTGACGATTGGGGTCCCGACGACCACCTGCACGTCGGTCGGGCCGGTGCAGTGCTTGCCTACGTCGCTAAGAGCTTGGTCGAGGACCCTGAGCAGGTAAGTGTGGCAGCCTCAGAGGCCCGCAACAGGACTCTTCTCACCCTCAACGTCGCTCCGGGAGACGTGGGACGCGTGATCGGACGCCGGGGTCGGGTCGCTCAGGCGCTTCGCATAGTCGTGCGGGCCGCGGCGGTTCGCGACGGCCGGGACGTCCAGGTAGACATAGCCGATTGACGGCTGCGCAACTTCCCGGTGACGTGTCGGGCTCTTCGCTGCCTGACACGTCCCTGTTGGAGGTCGGGCGGGTCCTCAAGCCGCATGGGCTTAAAGGTAACGCCATTGTAGAGCTTTTCTCCAACCACGCCGAGCGCTTAGAAGCCGGCGCCGTCCTCACCTGCAGGGGACGGCGGATGGAAGTAAGAAGCTCCTCCTTGCTGCCGGGCCGGCCGGCCGGGTCCCGTTGGCTTGTCTGCTTCGTCGGGGTCGACGACGTCCAAACCGTCGAGTCGATGCGCGGGGCGACCCTTCTCGCCGAGCCGCTGCAGCTAGAAGATGCCCTATGGGTCCACGAGCTGGTCGGATCGGCCCTCTACGACGTCGACGGGGCCGTCGTAGGCGAGATAGCGGCCGTCCAGGCCAACCCGGCTAGCGACCTTCTCGTTCTCGGCGACGGCCGCTTGGTGCCACTTACGTTCGTTTCGAAGGTCTCCGACGGAAAGTTCGTGGTGGACCCTCCGGCTGGCCTGCTCGAACTTTGACCTTACGTTGAGAATCGATGTCATAACGATATTCCCCGACATGGTCTCGCGGTGGCTGGACGAGAGCCTGATCGGCAGGGCCAGACGTGGCGGTCTCGTCGAGATCCGGGTTCACGACCTGCGTTCAGGGTCGTCTGATCCTCGCAGGTCCGTCGACGACAGCCCCTACGGTGGGGGTGCTGGTATGGTCCTTCGCCCGGAGCCGGTGTTCAGCGTCGTCGAGCGCGAGGAGCCCCCGCGACCTTTGCTGCTCCTGGCGCCCAGCGGCAGACGCTTCGACCAGGAGGCCGCGCTAAGCATGGCAGCCCTGGGTGGTTTCAGCCTCCTCTGCGGCCGTTACGAAGGTGTCGACCAGCGCGTGAGTGACCACCTCTGCGACGGGGAACTGTCACTAGGGGACTTCGTGCTCGCCGGAGGCGAGGTGGCAGCGTTGGCTGTCATCGAGGCGGTCACGCGTCTGATCCCCGGGGTGATGGGAAACGAAACCTCGGCGCAAGAGGAGAGCTTCAGCGCTGGCCTGCTCGAATACCCCCACTACACGAGACCAGCAGTCTTTCGAGGGTGGCAGGTCCCCGGAGTTCTGGCCAGCGGGGACCACGCGCTGGTCGCGCGTTGGCGCCTGGCGCAGTCGCTAGCGAGAACCGCCCAGCTCAGACCCGATATCATCGAGGCTCGAGGGGGGCTGAGCGAGCAGGAGAGACTCCTGCTCGCCGAGTTCGGCTTGGAGCCGCTAACCTTGCAGGTTCGGACCCCTGGTCCATTCGACGCTGTTTCCTCCAGGAGCGATACCCCCAATGAACCCGACTGACCTTATAGACCGTGACGCCATCCGCGATGACGTGCCGGAGTTTTCCCCCGGCGACACTCTCAAGGTGCACGTTAGAGTCGTGGAGGGCACCCGCGAGCGGGTCCAGATCTTCCAGGGGGCGGTCATCCGCCGTCAAGGGTCTGGTATCAGGGAGACTTTCACGGTTCGTAAGCTCAGCTTCGGGGTCGGCGTGGAAAGAACCTTCCCGCTGCACTCCCCAGTCCTCGCGAAGATCGAGGTGGTCACCAACGGTGACGTTCGTCGCGCCAAGCTGTACTACCTGCGCGACCGTACCGGCAAGGCCGCCAAGATCAAGGAGAAGCGCATTCCCACGGGCTCCGCGGCGAAGTAGTCCCGGCCCGGCCGCCTAGGTCGCAAGTCGCTAGGTTCCGACAGCAGATCCGCCGAAGGTGGCGATCAATGGTTTCGTTGTCCAGGTAGCGGCGGTGGCTGCGGGCCTGTGGCCCGTTTGGCTGTCCGGCTGTGTGGACATGCCAGGGGTTCTTACAGGCCGGTGAAGCGTCGGAGCCAGTCGTCGACTGCGGTGAGGGTCGCTTGGTCGGTAGAGCCAAGGCGGCGTCGAAGTCGTCGTTGTGCGACGGACCTGACGTATTCGGGCATGGCGAAGGAGGGCCGGTCGAGCCCGCCTTCGCCGACCGTGACATGGTGGGGGAACCCTCGGTCGCGTGTGGTGATCGGCACGACGATCGCTAGAAGCACGGGCCAGGAGTTGAACGCGTTGGTCGAGACCACGAGCACCGGTCGGGTGCCTCCCTGCTCGCCCGGGCTTACAGGGTCGAGCGCAGCGAGCCACACGTCGCCGCGTTCAGGCATCGAGAGGCTCGGTAGTTGTTTGTTCCCACTGGGCGCCTTCGGCGAGGTAATCGTCCCAGGCTTCGGGGTCGGCTTCTAACAGCCGGGACATCTGCCTGGCGGCCTGGTCCATCAGCGCTGAGTCGGCTACCTGCCGTGAAAGTTGATCGAGCAACGCCCGTACGGTCAGCCCGCGGGCCTTGGCGGCTGCGGCGAAGCGGTCACGCACCTCAGGAGAGACTTTTAGGGATGTCAAATCAGGCACCCTTCTAGGCTACTGGTTCTCGGGGTGCTGAGGGTTCACGGCTGTAGCGAAGCGGCTGGCACACGCGACACCCCGGAGTGCTCGTCTGCGCCGGCCGCAGCGACCG
>JAJZNG010000210.1 GCA_021847945.1 Actinomycetes bacterium
GCAGGATGTGCCGCGATTTCTCCGCAGACCCCGTCGAGCGGACCACAGTGGACCGTCTCATGGAGTTGGCTCGCAGGGCTCCTTCGGCCGGGCACACGCAGGGATGGGCTTTCTTGGTGCTCGAAGGGGCCGAGCTGACAAGGCGATTCTGGGAGGCGGACGCATCCCCGGAATGGCTGGCGTCGCCTACGCTTCCGGGGCTCCTCCGGGCCCCTGTGATCATCGTGGCGTGGGCGAGTCGTCAGGCCTACGAACGAAGGTACGCCGAGCCGGACAAGGCAGCCTCTGCTCTGGCATGGAGCGTCCCCTACTGGATCGTCGACGTTTCGTTCGCGACGATGCACATACTGCTGGGAGCGCAAGCGTGCGGGTTGGGAGCATTGTTCTTCAGGCTGAGACCCGGCGCCGAGGAGGCGCTTCGGCGCGACTTCGGCGTCCCAGGCGAGTGGAGCGCGATAGGCGCCCTTGCCCTTGGGTACCCTGCAGGCACCGCACGGCGGGAGCGGCCTCCCCGAGCGCTGCGGCCGGTCGACGAAGTGGTGATGAGAGGAGCCTGGCGGAAATAGCTCAGGACACGGGGCTGCCAACTAGCTCCACCAGTGCCCGGCTGATCGGAACCCTGATCACCGCAGAAGCTATCGAGTCAAACGGAGTCTCCTGCGCGTTGATTATCACCACCTTTGCCCCGCAGCGTCGCGCTAAGGGCACCAGTCCTGCCGCCGGGTACACGCCTAGCGTCGTCCCCACGGCCAGCATCACGTCACACGAAGTTGCAGCTCTCTCCGCGGCGGCTACGACGGCTGGGTCCAAGGACTGGCCGAAACTGATCGTCGCGGACTTCAAGATCCCGCCGCAAGCCTCGCATGCCGGGTCGGGGTCTCCTGACCTGACACGTGCGAGGGCCGCTTGCATAGGACCTTCGTCCCCGCAGTCCCAGCAGCGGAACCTCTTGATAGTCCCGTGCAGTTCGACCACCATCGAGGGATCATGGCCGGCAAGATGATGAAGTCCATCTACGTTCTGGGTGAGCACAGCGACGAGGCGTCCTTGGCGTTCGAGGTCGACCAGCGACCGATGCCCAGGGTTCGGTAACGCTGCCCAAGCGGGCGAGTCGAGCCGCTGGCGCCAAGAGAGGCGGCGTATCTCAGGGTCGGCCAAGTATTGGCTGATGTTAGACGTCCTCTCCGCCGACGGGTTGCGAGTCCAAACACCGTCGGGCCCCCTGAAATCGGGAATGCCGCTGTCTGTGGATATACCAGCCCCTGTGAGCACGGTGACCCTCCGGGCATGCCCGAGGAGGCTCCGGGCGACACTCATTGGGCCCCCGGGAATGGACTCCGCGTCACCGACTTGAATCCGCTGCGCCACGAAGTGATTCTCACACACCTCGCAACGGTCCTGCCCTCCCAGTTCTCCGCCGGCGTCCTCTTGCAATTTGTTTTATCATGAAATATACTGAAACTATACTTTAGTGACTGGGAGGTTCCATGAGTCTTTTAGCCATCGACAGCGACACCCTCGACATCCGTCCCTGGGAGGACGAGCGCACCGTCCAAGGGGGCTTCGACCCCCGCAGCGCATACGTCGAGAGGTTCTGGCTTGCACTGATCGGCCCGAGCACCACCTGGCTCCTTCGTAGAATTGCCGCCGGACTGGACGCGTCACCCGGAGGCTTCCCCATGCCACTAGCGGAGACCGCGCGGTCCTTAGGGCTTGGAGACCGAGCGGGCAAGCATTCGGCTTTCGTTCGAACCCTCAGCCGCATGGTCGTGTTCGACGTGGCCCGGCCGGCTGGACCGGCGTGCCTTGAAGTGCTGAGACGTCTGCCACCCCTGAGCCGCCGCCAGCTCGGCCACCTCAGCGCCGAACTGCAGCGGGACCACGAGGCCTGGATGACGTCACAAGGGCAGTTGACACCCGGAGAATCGTCCCGCCGGCGCAGCCGTCAGCTGGCTCTCAGCCTGCTGGAGCTGGGCGAAGACCCCGAAGAGGTGGAACGCCAGTTGATGCGCTGGCGCTACCACCCTGCCATTGCGAACGAGTCGGTCGCGTGGGCCTTCCAGCGTCACCGCCAAGCCCTCGAAGCTGCGTCGGGCTTCGCCCAGGCGCGAACCGGGTCGCTTACCGAAGCGGCCGTCGAACCCACGGCCGCCGGGTCCCGCTGAGGGGCCCGGGCGGCCCTGCCCCGCTCCCGCCGGCGGCCCGTGAGCGGCGCTAAGGCCCCTCCCTGCCCTACCCTGGGCAGGTGGACACACCTCCTGACCTGCCGCGAGGCCAAGCGTTCGAACTCGCCGGGCGAGGGCGAACGTGGATGTTCGACACCGGGCCACCTTCCGCTACTTACCGGCTGGACAATCCCGCCCCGCTTTTGCTCCTGCACGGCTGGACTTCGACTGCTGCGCTCAACTGGTACCGCTGCTTCCCGGCGCTGAGCGACCGCTACCGGGTGATCGCCCTGGACCATCGAGGGCACGGCCGGGGGATACGCAGCCGCAAGCTTTTCCGTCTCGAGGATTGCGCCGACGACGCCGCAGCCCTAATCCGCCAGCTCGGATGCGGCCCTTGCACCGTAGTCGGCTATTCGATGGGAGGCCCCATAGCCCAACTCCTCTGGCTAAGGCATCCCGAGGTGGTCCGCGAGCTGGTCCTGTGCGCCACTTCGTGCTCGTTCGCAGTGGGCCAGCGCCCGAAAGCGCTGACGACCTCTTGGCTGGCAGCAACCGTAGCTCTCTCCGCCACCCCTCCCCTGCTTAGAGACCTGGCCATGGGATGTGCGGCGAGCCGGTGGCGAAGAAGTCACTCGGCAAGCGAGTGGGCCACCAGCGAGTGGCAGCGTCACGACCCCGCTGCTGTCCTACAGGCCGGTGTCGCCCTGACCAGCTACGACGCCTCGTCGTGGATCGGGCAGGTCGACGTGCCAACCGCCGTCGTGTTGACGCAGCGCGACACGACGGTCCCGCCCGCACGTCAGCGCAGACTCGCCGATCTGATACCGGAGTCGGTGGTGGTACCTGTCGACTCCGACCACCGGGCGTGCGTCGACGAACCTCAGCTTTTTGTCCCGGCTTTGATCGAAGCTTGTGAGACGGTTAGGGAGCCGAGCAGGGTTCGCCTTAAACTGACCTCTGACAATGCCGACAGCGCCCTGGAAGGTTCGAAGCCGTGAGCAATAACCCACTGACAATGGCCGAGAAGGTCTGGGACCGTCACGTCGTGCGCAGCGGCGACGGAGAGCCGGACCTGCTTTACATCGATCTGCACCTCGTTCACGAGGTAACCTCGCCCCAGGCGTTCGACGGCCTGCGCATGGCGGCGAGGACGGTCCGCCGCCCTGACCGCACCATAGCGACGATGGACCATAACGTGCCTACCACGGCTCTCGACGGTCCCGTCGAGGATCCGATCTCGGCACGACAGATGGAAGTGCTCGCCGCCAACTGCGAGGAGTTCGGGATAAACCTGTTCGAGATGGGGAATCCCAAGCAGGGGATAGTTCACATAATCGGCCCGGAGCTCGGCCTCACCCAGCCCGGCATGACGATCGTGTGCGGCGACAGCCACACTTCCACTCACGGCGCTTTCGGGGCCCTCGCTTTCGGCATCGGCACAAGCGAGGTCGAGCACGTGCTGGCCACCCAGACGCTGCCGCAGGCGAGGCCCAAGACGATGTCGGTCGACATCGACGGAGCCCTCCCGGAAGGCGTCAGCCCCAAGGACTTAGTCCTCGCCATAATCGGCACGATCGGCACCGGCGGTGGGATGGGCCACGTCATCGAGTACCGGGGTGAGGCGATCCGTAACCTGTCGATGGAGGGGCGGATGACCGTCTGCAACATGTCCATCGAAGGTGGCGCCCGGGCCGGGATGATCGCCCCGGACGACACGACTTTCGCCTACTTGGACGGCAGACCGTACGCGCCCCGTGGCGCTTTGTGGGAGCAGGCGCTCGACGACTGGAGAAGCCTCTCCACCGATCCCGGCGCCAGCTTCGACCGTTCTGTCAGCATCGACGCCTCTAGCTTGAGCCCGTACGTGTCGTGGGGAACCAATCCCAGCCAGGTGATTCCTATCAACGCTCGCATACCGGACCCCGACGACTTCGACGTGCCCTCCGCACGCGAGGCGGCGTCGCGTGCTTTGACCTACATGGGCCTGACACCGGGGACTCGTATGCGTGACGTGGCCGTGGACACCGTCTTCATAGGGTCGTGCACCAACGGGCGAATCGAAGATCTACGCGCCGCTGCCGCCGTCCTACAAGGACGCCGGGTCTCTCCAGGCGTGCGGGCGCTGGCGGTGCCAGGCTCAGGATCGGTGAAGGCGCAAGCCGAGCGCGAGGGCCTCGACAGTATCTTCGTGGCCTCGGGCTTCGAATGGCGCAACCCCGGCTGCTCGATGTGTCTCGCGATGAACCCCGACAAGCTCGAACCTGGGCAAAGGTCCGCGTCGACGTCCAACCGCAACTTCGAGGGCCGGCAGGGACGGGGTGGGCGCACCCATCTTGTGTCACCCGCGGTGGCTGCTGCGACCGCCGTAGCCGGCCGTTTCGCTTCCCCAGCGGACCTGGCATGACGCCGGTGACGCCGGAGCACCCCCGCACGACCGGCTGCGGGCCCGCTATCAGTCTGATACCAAAGCGACAGGAGTCGAAGGTTCAATGAAACCAGTCAAGGCCGTTTCAGGGACCGCCGTCCCTCTAGATCGCTCGGACGTCGACACCGACCAGATCATCCCGAGCGACTGGCTCAAGAAGGTGGAGCGCACCGGCTTCGGCCAGGGCCTTTTCGCCGAGTGGCGAGACGACCGGGACTTCGTGCTCAACAAGCCCGAGTACGCCGGTGCGACGATCCTCGTCGCCGGCGCAAACTTCGGCACGGGATCCTCCCGCGAGCACGCTGTGTGGGCGCTGACGGACTACGGCTTCGAGGCGGTCATATCGCCTCGCTTCGGCGACATCTTCGCTAACAACTGCACCAAAGCCGGTTTGATACCAGTCAAAGTCGACCCCGAGGTGGGCCGTGCCCTGCTCGAAGCCGTCAAGGCCGACCCCGCCCTGGAAATAACAGTCGACGTGGAGCGCCTCACCGTGTCAGCTCCCGCGGTGGGGATCGAAGGCTCCTTCCCTCTCGACCCCCACACCCAGCACCGCCTTCTCGAAGGCCTCGACGACATCGGCCTCACCATGGTGCACGAACAGGAGATACAAGCCCACGAGGCCTCAAGACCAGCCTGGATGCCGGCGGTAACACCCGCCTGACCCAGACCAGGAAGCCTCGCCTGACCTAGCAGGAGCCGGAAAGCTGCCACGGCACCCCGGCTGGGTTGAGATCAACCGGCCACGAGTTTGGCTATCCGGCTAATCCCCTCCTCTAGCGCTGAGTCGGCCAGAGCATAGGAGAAACGGGCGTAGCCCGGCGCCCCAAAAGCCTCGCCGGGAACGAACGCCACTTTCGCCTCGTCAAGGACAAGGGCCGCCAGTTCGAGCGAGCTGGAAGCAATCCTGCCTGCGATCGGCATGCCCAGCAGGCCTTCGACGCTCGGGAAGGCGTAGAAGGCACCCTCAGGTTCGGGGCAGGTAACACCGGGTATCTCGTTGAGCATCGCCGTGATCGTGCGCCGGCGGCGATCGTATACCGCCCTCATCTCCTCCACAGCGCTCAGGTCGCCGCTTACCGCAGCCAAGGCCGCCCGCTGGGCGATGTTGCACACGTTTGACGTGGCGTGCGACTGCAGGTTGGTGGCGGCGGCCACCACGTCCGGCGGCCCGACGATCCAGCCGACCCGCCAGCCGGTCATCGCGTACGTCTTCGCGACGCCGTTGACCACCACGCACGTGTCAGCGAGCCCGGGCACAGCGACGGGCATCGACGCGAACACAGAGTCGCCGTAGACTAGGTGTTCGTAGATCTCGTCGGTCAGGACCCACACACCGCTGTCGAGTGCCCAGCGCCCGATCCGCTCCACCTCCTCCGGGCTGTACACGGCGCCGGTCGGGTTCGACGGCGAGACGAACAGCAACACCTTGGTCCTAGCCGTCCTCGCTGACTCCAGCTGCTCTACCGTCACCTTGAAACCTGACTGCCACGAGGTGGGAACTTCGACAGGAACACCACCGGCCAGCCTGATCGACTCCGGGTAGGTGGTCCAGTAAGGGGCGGGCATGAGCACCTCGTCGCCCGGGTCGAGCAAGGCGGCGAACGCCTCCTCCACGGCCTGCTTGCCCCCGTTGGTGATTAGCACCTGCGACGCGGAGACCTCGAATCCCGAGTCTCGCTTGGTCTTAGCTGCGACCGCTGCCTTGAGCTCGGGAAGGCCGCCTGCGGGAGTGTACTTATGGTTCTTAGGGTCCAAGCAGGCAGCCACCGCTGCGTCGACGATGTGACCCGGCGTCGGAAAGTCCGGCTCACCGGCGCCGAAGCCGATCACGTCCTCCCCAGACGCTTTCAGCGCTTTGGCCTTCGCGTCGATGGCGAGGGTAGCGGACTCGGTGACTGCGGCTATGCGTTGTGAGATACGGCCCATGACATGCAATGCTTTCACAATGGCCGCTGCAGTTGTGACAGATATACGAATTCCCGCGAATCTCCTGCCCTCAGACGGACGTTTCGGGTGCGGCCCGTCGAAGGTCAGGACTGAAGCGGCGGACGTGCTGCGCTCGCTTTCGGCCAGTGTGCTCGGCACGAGCCACCGCCAGGCGCCGGTGCGTTCCCTCGTCGGACGCCTGCGTAGCGGCCTGGGCGAACTTTTCGCAGCGCCACCGGGATACGAGGTGGTGCTCGGCAACGGCGGTTCCACAGCTTTCTGGGATCTCGCAACGTTCGGGTTGATCGAGTCCACCAGCCAGCACCTCGTGTTCGGGGAGTTCTCCTCCAAGTTCGCCGAGGCTGCGGCCGCCGCCCCGCACATCGGCACGCCACAGGTGGTCAGCTCCCCCGCCGGTACGCATCCCCAACCCGCCCCAAGCGAGGAGGTGGACCTTTACGCGTTCACCCACAACGAGACGTCCACCGGTGTGATGATGCCCTTGCGCCGTCCCGAGTTCCCCGCTGAGGCGATCGTCGCTGTCGACGCCACGTCCGGAGCCGGTGGGCTGCGCTTCGACCCCGCGGAGGTGGACGTTTACTACTTCGCGCCGCAGAAGTCTTTCGCAGCCGACGGGGGTCTGTGGGTAGCTCTTCTTTCCCCCGCAGCCCTGGAGCGGGCGGAGCGCATAGGCCGGTCCGGCCGGTGGGTGCCGGCGTTCCTCGACCTGCGCATAGCGATCACCCAGAGCCGGCTTGACCAGACGTACAACACGCCGGCTGTTGCGACGATCATCTTGTTCGTAGAGCAACTCGAATGGATGCTCGCCAACGGCGGCCTCGACTTCGCGGCAAGCCGCTGCGAACGCTCGGCCCGAACTATGTACGCATGGGCGGAGGGGTGCGGCTTCGCGTCGCCCTTCGTTTCGGACCCTGCGCAGCGCAGCAACGTTGTCGCGACCATCGACCTCGACGAGGAAGTCGACGCTGACACGGTCAACAAGGTGCTGCGCGCGAACGGGATCGTCGACACCGACTCTTACAGAAAGCTAGGCCGAAACCAGCTGAGGATCGGAATGTTCCCTGCTGTTGAGCCCGACGACGTCGAAGCTCTCACCAGCTGCGTCGATTTCGTCGTCTCAGCCCTTTAGAGCTAACCGGATCGCCTTAGAAGTAACCGGATCGCCAGCACCAGTGCGACCTGCAGCAGACCTCAGAAGAGAGCGCGCTCGGATCGACTAGCTTGCGGTTATGCGCTGTTCGGATTGGTCCCGCATGGAGCAAGTGGACCCGGCGGGCACCGCCGGAAGCTACGCCGGCTTTCTGCTCGTCGACTGGCCGCTGCCATGGCCGCGCGACGTCTCGGAAATAGAACAGCTCGCCGATATCGCCGGCATTTCCCGGGAGTCGTCGGTGCGCCTGCAGGCTGTCCTGCCCCAGCCTGAGCGGCCGCTCGGTGTCGCCTTCTACCGGTGGGAGCCGTCCAAAGGCGCCTACACCGGCTTGGAAGCACCGGCGGGGGGTGACAGCGCCGCGGTGGCCAGGATGTTCCTCGAAGGGGTTACTCCTCCCGGGACTACACCGATCGAAGTTACCGACGTGCTCGTATGCGGCCACGGTCGGCGCGACCGCTGCTGCGGTTCGCTCGGAACGGCCCTGGAAGTGGAGATCAAGGCTAGCGGGTGCCTCGACGGGCGTTACCGGGTGAGGAGGACCAGCCACACCGGCGGTCACCGTTTCGCCCCGACAGCCGTGGTACTACCTGAGGGAACCTGCTGGGGGTACCTCGACGTTGACATCCTGATCGCGATCTTGGACAAGTCCGGGTCGCCATCCGACGTCGCAGGCTGCTACCGCGGTTCCACCGGCCTCGAAAGCCCGGAGGTTCAGGCGCTGGAGAGAGCCCTACTCGAAAAGGTCGGCTGGGAGTTGCTCAGCTGGCCCCGGAGGGGCGCCAGGCTCGCTGACGGGAAGGTGCGTTTTGAGGCGGCCCCTCCGTCGGGCCCTGTCCGGGCGTGGGAGGCACAGGTGACACAGGGAAGGCTGCTCACGCCGCCACCTTGTGGGGCTCCCCGCACCGGTGCCGAGAAGTCGGACCGGGAGCTTGTCGTCACCGGCCTGGCCGAGGTCGATTAAGACCCTGTCGTATCGGTCATGGCTTGTAAGGGCCGGCCCGCGGGCGAACCCGCCAGTGCCAGCAAAGCTAGCTGCCGGTGCTGGCGAGCTTGACGTGGCGCTCCTTGGGGCAGTGCAGATTGGTTCCCAGGTCGCAGCGAGGGCAAATCCAACTCCTGTCCCCTCGCTGCCTCCACATTGGAGCACCGCAGGTATGGCAGTTTCGCTGCCATACTGCACATTCGAAGCCGGCCAGACGCTTAGAGCTGAGAGGACAGCCGTGCCCGTAGCACTTCGGCCAAGCCTCGTCTACGATTATGCAGCCGACAGGGCAGCGCCCCACGCAGCGCGCGCAGTCGTCGCAGGTATACGGATCGATCGCGAAAGTACCGAGGAAGGTGTCAGTCTTGGTCAGAGCACCGGTCGGACAGGCGTAGTCGCACGCCCCGCATCCGATGCATTCGTCGTCGACCACACGGTAGGTCACCGCTGCTACCTACCAGGGCTCCGGGCTGGCGCGCCGAAGGACGTGTCGAAGGGACTCGGAATGCCAGCCGGGTGGAACCCGACGAGACCCCCAAGACAGTTAGCGCACGCGAACTCGGGGACGTCTACGCCGGTTGCGGTCGCACGGTGCTTGTACTCGAAGCCGTCCCACTCCCAGTAGCCGTAGGGGAGGTCAAGGACTGCTTCTAGGTTCTCTCCGCAGTGCGGGCACGCCGGTGGCGTCACCCTGGTGGCATCGCTGTCGGCGTCGGGCATGGACCTATGCCACCTCCTCTGTCAAAGATTCCATCCCAGGGACGGTGCCGGCTCCGAGGGCTTCGCCGGCACCGTCGAAGAAGACCTGGACGCTCTCGGCGACCCTGAAGAAGCGGTCAACGCCGAGCGGATCGGATCCGCGGAGCCTCATCGTCTCGCCGAGGAGCACCAAGGAGCTCAACGTCTGACGACCGGTTGCGTGGCCGTTGGCGACGATATCGTCCACCATCTCCGCCCACGCTGCCAGAGGACCTTCGACGACACAGTCGACGTTGTCGTCGGGGAAGCTTTCGCGGACGTCCTCGCAGCGCGACCCCCGGAACCTCAAGGCGAGGACGAGGGGCTCAGCGGACTCCCTGCGGATCACCACCCCTAGATCCAAATCGAACCAGCCGAGAGGGTCGAAGCGCTCCGGGTGGGCGTTCATCACTGTCCCAAGTGCGTCGAAGAACTCCTTGGAGTCGACCGCCACAGCGGTTTTCGCTGCCATAGCCGGTCAGCTCCTAACCTGACAGTCAAGCCCGGCGGCGATCACGACACACCCAGCGCAGCGGCCGCAGGAGCGGAACGGTCGATTCCGAGCATCTCCACCGGGAACAGGGTCCGCTCAAGACGTGCAAGCCCGGCGCGCTCGCAGCGGGCAAGGTAGGAGGTGATCTGCTTGGCGTTGAGCTGAGCCAGAAGCGGGAACCCCTTGGACTCTACCTCGTCGACGCCTCCGGCGAGCAGTACCGCAAGGGCGGTGTTCATCGAAGGATTCGTCAGTTCCATGAGCATCTTCTCGCCGACGTCGAGGGCTTCGTGGATCTCCTCCGCCACGTCAGGGTCGTGTTCCACCGCATAGCGGATGTGCAGCGTCCCATAACTCACGTGCCTCGCCTCGTCTTGCATGGTAAGGCGGAACATGCGTTTCTCAAGCGGCGACGGCGAGATCAACTCACCTTGGCGGAACAGGTCGAGCACAAATCCCTCTGCCAGAAGGTGCATGAGAGCGGAGGCCTGGGTGTAGGTCTTGGCTTGAAGTATCACCCTCAGCTGCTCCTCGGTGTTGCGCTTCGCCTTGAGCAGTCCACCCCCGTTGGCAAGAGCTCGTTTACGGAACACCTCCGTGTGGCGTGCCTCATCCATCACCTGTGTGGCCAGGAACATCTTGGCCTCCACGAAGTCGTGGTTCATCCGCCACATCCACTTCGCCGGAAGGTCAGCCGCTATCATCTCCACTTCCGCCAGCAAGGTGCACACCTGGCAGACGGCGTGCTCCAAGTCTGAGGGCAGTTCCGCTACTTCACCCCAGGGTATGTCCCTGGTAGCCGACCACTGCCGGGCGACTGCTTCCTCGTAGAGCTCGGTGACGTTGTCCGACCACACGTCGGACTTGGAGTTGAGGATGTAGCCCATGTCGGGGACGCCGTCTTCTACTTCGGCTCCTCTTGGCGCCATGGTCCGAAGCGGGGCCCGCTCGGGAACATCTCCGTAGGATCCCACGGAGATATCAGCCAGAGTCAAACCCCGAGGCCCCGGTTTGGCACGGACACCCCACTCAGCCTTTGCCCCCATTAGCCAGGACCAGTCGAGCGGTTCCTGGGTGACGGAGTCCCGCTCGGGAAGTCTCCGGGTGAGCTCCGAGCCACTGGCGGTCATAGCCATCATCTCCTGGTCACAAAAGAGTGCCCTTCCC
>JAJZNG010000221.1 GCA_021847945.1 Actinomycetes bacterium
GATCTACAGGCTGAAGTCGTCGTCGCCCATCGGCTGCTCCAAGGAGATGGTCTCCTGGCTGGCGAGGAGGATGTCTCTGACCTTTCCGGGGGTCATACCGACGCGGGCTGCGACCTCGTCGACCGTCGGGTCACGTCCGAGGTCCTGTAACAGTTGGCGCTGCGCTCTCATAACCGAGTTGATCGTGTCGATCATGTGGATCGGTATACGGATGGTCCGGGCCTGGTCTGCTATCGCCCTGCTTATGGCCTGCCTTATCCACCAAGTGGCGTATGTCGAGAACTTGAAGCCTTTGGAGTAGTCGAACTTGTCGACGGCTCTCATCAAGCCCACATTGCCTTCCTGTATCAGGTCCAAGAAGGCCATGCCACGGTTCCGGTAACGTTTCGCTATAGACACCACTAGGCGAAGGTTGGCCTCTATAAGGAGACGCTTCGCAGCGAGACCCTCCAGGCGTACCCTTTCATCGTCGAGTCGCGCAGCGTGAGCCTCAGGGTCGGCATCCCCGATGTGACCGTCGAGACGCTCGGCGGCGGCTAGGCCCGCCTGGACCCTCCGGGCGAGGAACACCTCGTCCGAGGCGCCTAGGAGCGGAACCTTGCCTATCTCTTTCAGGTACAACCTGACCGGATCCTCTCCGCCGGAGGTTTCGAACGCCACGTCCACTCCTACGCCGCGGCTCCGGGGTGGCCGCTTTCGCGTCGGGGCGACGTCTGCGCGGTCGGGTCGCGGGGAGCTCAGCGGGGAGGCTCCCGCCCTGGAGTCAGGGGCTGCCGGGCTCTTACCAGCCCGGTCGAGCGGAGTTCGGTCGTCGGAGTCGTGTTCATCGGGAACGTCGTCGGGGGTCTGCGTGTCCTCGCCGCGGTAGTCGATGCCGGCCGCTCGGACCCTGGCAATGACCGTGGAGATCACCTCCGGCGTCAGCTCGACGCCTTGTAGGACGCCGATCACGTCGTCGGCGTCGAGGTAGCCTCGATCCCGACCGACGAGCAGTAAAGCCACGAACTCGCTTTCAGGGAACTCCCCGGCGTTAGGCGGGGACGGCGGACCTTCCCGCCCGGCACCTTCCCGCCCGGCGCCTTCGGGCCCGGCGATTCCGGCGGTGCTCACGGCACCAACTCCCCTCGAGGCTCGCCTAACACCTGCGGTCCGTCGGACGGCTGCGCTCCGTCGGAAGGCTGATGGCTATTGGGAGGAGCCGTTTCCAGTGGGGACTGTTGGTCTTCGCCGCTCCTCGGGTCCAAACCGGTCGACGCCTCACGGCGCGCTACCAGCCAACCGACTAGTGCGCCGGCCGCTTCGGAGGTGACGCTGGCATCGTCGGCCGTGTCGGCCCGCAGGGTCTCCAAGGCCAGCTTGAGCCAGGCGATGGTCGCCGGGTACGCAGCCTGGTCCTCCGGCGCCGCCCGGCGCATCTCGGCCTTGAGGGCGCCCAACTCTCTATCTACAGCCCGTTCCAACAAAAGCTTGACGACGTCGAGAGGTTCAGCGTCGGACTCGTCGACTCCCGCCCGCTGCAGGACCTCCGCCACCTGAGGCACCGACGTTTCTATGGCGGCGTACACGTCGGGGGAACCCAGCAGGGCACTGTAAGCCTCCAAAGCGACGCCCGGGGAGAACATAGAAGCGTCGAGAAGCCCGGATATCTCGGTGGGCTTCTGCACGAGCAGTCGCAGGGCTTCCATCTCCGGACCGGCGACCGTAGCCGGGCGTCTGCGCACCACGGCTGCCGGCCGATCTTCTCGTGGCGCGCTCATCGTCCGTAGACGTTCCGGGGTCACCCCGCAACGGTCGGCGACGGCCATTATGTACTGGTCTCGTACCAGCGGGTCGGGATGCCCTGCGATCATGGACATCGCCGCCCCGGCGGCCCGAGCCCGTCCCTCGGGATGCGACAGGTCACTCGAAGCGAAGAGACGTTCGAGGCGGAACCCCAGGTAAGGGGTGGCGGCCTCAACGCTCGCCAGGAGACGCTCAGGGTGCTCCCTCGCCATGTCGGCTGGATCCGCACCCGAGGGCAGGTCTACCACGCCTATCTGCACTTCGAAGCGCGACTCCCACCCGTAGAACTTGTCGGCGGCCGCCTGCCCTGCTGCGTCCGCGTCGTAGGCTAGGACCACATGCCGGGCAAAGTTCGTCAAAGCTTTGATGTGGCCGTCCGCAAGGGCGGTCCCGCACGTGGCGACCGCCTCCTCCACCCCGGCCCGGTGGAGACCTATAACGTCGGTGTAGCCTTCGCAGACCACCACTCTGCCGTGCTCGACTATCGCCTTTTTCGCCCAGTTCAGACCGTACAGCGTGCGGCTCTTGTCGTAGACGGCCGTGTTCGAGGTGTTCTTGTACTTGGGTCCGCGCCCGCCCGGCAGGAGGCGGCCGCCGGCGCCGACCGGTTTGCCGCCCGGCTCGAAGATGGGGAACAGTATCCTCCCCCTGAAGAAGTCGACGTAGCTGCCCTGCTCGTCGAGGGTTGCCAACCCGGCGTCGACGAGGGCGGCGGCGGGGAGAGGCAACGCTCTGATCAGCTCGCTGCGACCCTGGGGAGCCCATCCGAGACGGTACTTGCGGACCAGGTCCGAGTCGTATCCGCGTTCGCGTCGCAGGTACGCCCGCGCCGGAGCGGCGTCGGGTGACGACATGAGCCGTTCGTGGTACCAGGCGATCGCAGCTTCGAGGGTCTCGTGGATCCGGCTACGCCGGTTTCGATCCCGGCCGCCTGCCGTCTCGTCATAGCGCAGCGTTATGCCGGCGCGCCCGGCGAGCTTCTCGACGGCATCGGCGAAGTCGACGTGGTCCATCTCACGGACGAAAGAGATGACGTCGCCTTTCGCTCCGCAACCGAAGCAGTAGTACAAGCCCATCTCGGCGTTCACCGAGAACGACGGGGACTTCTCCGTGTGGAACGGGCAGAGCCCCACCCAGCGGGTACCGACCCGGCGCAGGGCCAGGTGCTCGCTCACCACGGCGACGAAGTCGGTGGCGGCCCTGACCTTGGCGATGTCCTCGTCGACTATCCCCACAGCCAGAGCCTACGACCCCGAAGCGGCCTCAGCGGTTCGCTACTACCGCTTGAGCCGCGGCCAGCCGCGCTATCGGCACCCTGAACGGCGAGCAAGACACGTAGTCCAGCCCGACACGGTAGAAGAAGTCGATCGACTCGGGATCGCCTCCGTGCTCGCCGCACACGCCGAGCTTGATGTCGGGACGGGTGGCGCGACCCCGCTGCACGGCGTCGCGCACCAGTTGGCCCACGCCAGTCTGGTCTATCGTCTCGAACGGGTTCCTGGCTAGCAGGCCCTCGGCCAGGTAGGTGGCCATCATCCGGCCTTCGACGTCGTCACGGGAGAAACCGAAAGTCATCTGGGTCAGGTCGTTGGTGCCGAAGCTGAAGAAGTCGGCTTCCTCTGCCATCTCGTCGGCTCGCACCGCCGCTCTCGGCGTCTCGATCATGGTGCCGATCGCAACGTCGAGTTTCTTACGCAAACCTTTGGACGCCGCAGCTATCGCCTCCTCCACCCACGAACGAGCGAGGCCAAGCTCCTGGCGGGTGACGGTGAGAGGGATCATCACCTCGACTTTCGGCTTTCCTCCCGCAGCGGTCCGCTCGGCTGCGGCTTCCAGCAGCGCCCGTACCTGCATGGCGTAGAGGCCGGGCTTTACCACGCCCAGGCGGACACCTCGCGTTCCGAGCATCGGGTTAGCCTCGTGCCATTCACGTGCCGCTTGCAGCATCCGGCGTTCCTCGTCGTCCAAGCCGACCGTCGCCTCTTTGATCTCGAGCTCCGACGTCGAGGGGAGGAACTCGTGTAGCGGCGGGTCGAGCAGGCGCACCGTGACCGGAAGGCCGTCCATGGCTTCGAGGATGGCGACGAAGTCCTGCTTCTGGGCCACCCTGAGCTGCTCCAGAGCGGCCGCTTCCTCCTCGGGGTCCGCGGCGAGGATCATCCGTCGCACTATCGGAAGGCGGTCCTCGGCAAGGAACATGTGCTCGGTTCGGCACAGCCCGATACCCTGAGCGCCGAACTCGCGGGCTTTCGCTGCGTCGGGACCGTTGTCTGCGTTCGCGCGGACGGCGAGGTGGCCTTTGCGTATCTGATCAGCCCAGGAGAGGATCGTGTCGAACTCCTCTGGGGGACTCGCGTCTTTGAGAGGAACCTCGCCGAGAGCGATGAGCCCGGTGCTGCCGTCGATGGAGATGAAATCCCCCGCGCCGATCGTGTGGGATCCGATGGTGAAAGACTCCCCGGCGATCCGCACTGCTTCGGCTCCGACCACCGCAGGCTTGCCCCAACCTCGGGCGACAACCGCCGCGTGGCTAACCAGCCCGCCCCGGGTGGTGAGCACACCCTGGGCTGCGATCATGCCGTGCACGTCCTCGGGGGAAGTCTCGTTTCGCACGAGGATCACCCTCTCCCCCCGAGCGGCTGCGGCTGCGGCTTCGTCGGCTTCGAACACGACGCGCCCTACGGCCGCCCCCGGAGACGCGGCGAGACCCTTGCCGAGCACGACCGCCGGCTCCTCGGCGAACTGCGGGTGCAGCACCTGGTCGAGGTGGTCGGCGCTGACGCGGGTGACTGCCTCCTCGCGGGTGATCTTCCAGCCCTTCTGGCGGGTCATGTCGACCGCCATTCGAAGCGCCGCCCGGCCTGTGCGCTTACCGACCCGGGTCTGAAGCATCCAAAGCTTGCCCTGCTCGATGGTGAACTCCGTGTCGCACATGTCCCGGTAGTGAGCTTCAAGACGGGCGAAGATGTCTTTGAGCTCGTCGAAGATGCCTGGGAAGATACGGCCGAGATCGGCGAGGGGCAGCGTGTTGCGGATGCCGGCCACGACGTCCTCGCCTTGGGCGTTCACCAAAAAGTCGCCGTACTCGCCGGCGACTCCACTCGCCGGGTCCCTGGTGAAACCGACACCGGTACCCGAAGTGTTGTCCCGGTTGCCGAAGACCATCGTCTGCACGTTGACCGCCGTGCCAAGGTCGTGGGGTATGCGCTCGCGTACCCGGTAGGCGACCGCTCGGGGTCCGTTCCAGGAGCGGAACACGGCTTCGATCGCCCCGCGAAGCTGGGCGGCAGGCTCTTGGGGGAACGGCTCGCCGGTCTGGGCCTCCACGACAGCCTTGAACGTCTCGCAGAGCCCGGCGAGGGCGCTGGCGGGAAGCTCGGCGTCGCTGGCGACGCCAGCGTCACGCTTGGCCGCTTCGAAAGGCCCGTCGAACAGTGCCCCTTCGAGGCCGAGGACGATCCTGGCGTACATGGAGATGAACCGCCGGTAGGAGTCGTAGGCGAAACGCTCGTCGGATGTCTGCTCTGCGAGTCCTTTGACCGACGCGTCGTTCAGACCGAGGTTCAAAACGGTGTCCATCATTCCCGGCATGGAGAACTTCGCTCCGGAGCGAACACTGACCAACAAGGGGTCGGCCGCGTCCCCCAGCTTCTTGCGCATCGCCTTCTCGAGTCGCGCTACGTGCTTGGCGACCTCCGCGTCGAGGCCTTCGGGCCAGCCTCCGGTCATGTACGCGCGGCAGGCGTCTGTGGTGATCGTAAAGCCGGGCGGGACCGGCAGGCCCAGCACCGAGGTCATCTCAGCGAGGTTGGCGCCTTTACCCCCGAGAAGGTCCTTCATCTCCATCGGAGGCTTGCGGTGCTTGTGGTCGAAGGCGTAGACGAACGGCATGATCACAGTCTAAGTCCGCTCGGGCGCTCACATTCCCAGGCGGGAGCGAACCTCCTCCAAAAGGCCGGAGATGGGCACGCGCACCTGCTCGGTGCTGTCACGGTCCCGGATGGTGACCGCCCGGTCCTCGAGGGTGTCGAAGTCGACCGTCACAGCCAGCGGCGTGCCGATCTCATCCTGGCGGCGGTACCGGCGTCCGATCGACTGGGTCTCGTCGAAGTCGCACATGTACTGCGGGGACAAAAGGTCGAGCACTTCGGTTGCGACAGCCGAGAGTGTCTCCTTCTTGGAAAGTGGCAGGACGGCGACCTGGTAGGGGGCGATCCGCGGGTGGAGGCGCAGCACGGTGCGTTCCTCGCCGCCGACCTCGTCTTTGTCGTAGGCGGCGAGGAGGAAGGCCATCATCGTGCGCGTAGCCCCTGCGGCCGGTTCGATCACGTGAGGCACGTAGCGCGTGTTGGTCGCCTGGTCGAAGTACTCTAGTTTCACGCCGCTCGCAGCGGCGTGCGCTTTGAGGTCGAAGTCGGTCCTGTTGGCTATGCCCTCCAGCTCACCCCACCCCCACGGGAAGGCGAACTCGACGTCGGATGTGCCCGCCGAGTAGTGCGACAACTCCTCGGGCTCGTGCGCCCTCAGCCTCAGCATGTCTGAAGGAATTCCCAGATCGGCATACCAGGCGAGACGCTCGGCGCACCAATGCTCGAACCATTTCGGGCCTTCCTCGGGCGGCACGAAGAATTCGAGCTCCATCTGCTCGAACTCCCGGGTTCGGAACACGAAGTTACCCGGGGTGATCTCGTTGCGGAACGACTTGCCGATCTGGGCGATGCCGAACGGCGGTCGCTTACGCGACGTCTGAAGGACGTTCAAGAAGTTCACGAAATGCCCTTGTGCTGTCTCGGGACGCAAGTAGGCGACGCTGCCTTCGTCTTCGACCGGGCCGGCGTGAGTCTTGAACATCAAGTTGAACGCTCTCGCCTCGGTCAGGTCCGTGCTCCCGCACTTGGGGCAGTGGACCTTCCCGTCGGCGGGGTCGACCTCCAAATGGTCGGCCCTCCAGCGCTCCTTGCAGCTGCGGCAGTCCACGAGCGGGTCCGTGAAGTTCGCGAGGTGCCCCGACGCCTCCCACACCTTCGGCGAAGACAGGATCGCCGCGTCGAGGCCGACAACGTCGTGGCGTAACTGCACCATGGAACGCCACCACGCGTTCTTCACGTTCCTCAACATCAGGACTCCGAGCGGCCCGTAGTCGTAGGTGGACCGGAACCCCCCGTATATTTCCGCTGAGGGGAAAACGAACCCGCGCTGTTTGCACAGCCTGACTATCTCGTCCATCTCGACCGGCATAGCCGGCAAGGCTAGCTTGCTCCTCCCAACAGGTGGACCGCCTTGAGCCGGCGCTCCAGGTGCGCTTCGAGGGCTGCGGTGGCCATGCCCGCAGCGGCGAACACCTCGGGGCTGGCCGGAAGCGCCAGCGCGTCCACCAGCCGGCCGCCCAACACTTGGCGCACGACCGCCAAGGTGGCTGCGTCCACGGGGGCACCCTGGCGGTGCGCACGACACAGCGTTCCGCCGGAGGCGACGTCGAAGCTGACCACTTCGGGTTCCCCGCACGCCACGCAATGCTCGACGACGGGCACGACGCCCTCGGCCGCGAGAAGCTTCCAGTAGAAAGCTCCGACCAGCAACGCCGGCCTTTGAGGCGAGTAGGCGAGGGTGCGCAGCGCCCCCGTGAGCATCTTGAACAGCCCCGGGTCGGACTCGCCTTCCCTGCCCACCTGTTCGGCTGCTTCGACCAGGGCGCCGGCGTCGGTCATCCGCTCCAGGTCACGTCGCAGCGGGGCGTACGCGTCGACGGTCTCCACCTGGTTTATACCGTCGAGGTTGCGACCCTCGTAGCCGAGGAGGCTTACACGGCTGGGCGGTTCGAGGCGTCCACCGAAACGGCTCTTGGTGCGTCTCACCCCTTTAGCCACGGCGCGCACCTTGCCACGCGTGGCGGTCAGCAACACGATTATGCGGTCCGCCTCGCCGAGCTTGTAGGTGCGCAGCACGACGGCCTCGTCGCGGTATAGACCCATCTTCTAGGTCCCCGAACTGTGGGCGATTCTCACGGGATGGCGTCGTCGGGACCACTGCCGGCGTTACCGTAGCGACGATCGCGAGACTGGTATTCGCGCACCGCGTCGGCGAGATGGCTCCTACGGAAATCCGGCCATAGAACGTCGGTGAAGACCAGTTCGCTGTAGGCGAGCTCCCACAGCAAGAAGTTCGACACCCGGAACTCGCCCGACGTGCGTATCACCAGGTCCGGATCGGGTAGCTCCGGCTGGTACAGGTGACGGCGCAGCGTCTTGTCGTCGATGCGTCGAGCTGGTATCCCCTCTTGGACTATCGCCCTTACGGCGTCGACGATCTCGGCTCTGCCCCCGTAGTTGAACGCCACTGTGAGGGTCATCTCCCGGTTGGATGCGGTCAGCGCGGCCGCCTCGTCCATCCGTCTGAGCACCCATCTCGGAACGCGCCAGTCCCTCCGGCCGATGAACTGGATGCGAACGCCCATCCGGTGCAGGTCGTCGCGCCGGCGGGTCAGCAACTGGTCGGCTATGACGTCGAGGAGGAAACGGACCTCCTCGTGCGGGCGGCGCCAGTTCTCCGTGGAGAAGGCGTACACGGTGAAATAGGAGATCCCCAGTTCCAAGGCCCCGCAAGCGGCGTCGAAAAGGGCTTCTTCGCCCGCCCGGTGCCCTTCGGTGCGGGCCAGACCCCTATTGGTGGCCCAACGGCCGTTGCCGTCCATGACGCAGGCTACGTGGCGCGGTATACGCCGGTAGTCGATCCCGTCTGGCTGCACGCCTGTCACGGTAGCTTGCCCGGGCGTTTTGCGTCAGACTCTTGCGATGATCGACGCTGTAGCAGCCGCGCTTGGCAAAGCAACGGGGGCGTTGCGCGACGCCGAGGACCGGCCCAGCCAGCGTGACATGGCCGAAGCGGTCGCCGAGGCGATCTCCGAGCGCCACCACCTGATAGTCCAGGCCGGGACTGGCACCGGCAAAAGCCTTGCTTACATGGTCCCCGCTCTTGCGCTGGGAGCCAGAGTCGTCGTGTCCACGGCCACGAAGGCTCTCCAGGATCAGCTCGCAACCCGCGACCTGCCAGCGCTCGTCGAGTCCCTCGGGGTGCCGTTCGAGTTCGCCGTGCTCAAGGGACGCTCCAACTACGCGTGCCGCCAGAGGGTCAGGGAGCTGCGCAGCGGCGGGGACCAGCTCAGTCTGGAACCCGCCTTGTTCGACGCCGGCACCGGCGCCCCTACCGGTGCCGGCGCGCCCGGCGCCCCGGCTGCCGGGTCTGCCTGGTCCGACGCAGGCCTCGGAGCTCTCGGCCGTGAAGTCAAACGGCTGGCAGCTTGGGCCGAGAACGCCGCGACGTCAGGGGACCGGGCTGAGCTCGACTTCGAGCCGTCGGACTTGGCGTGGGCGCAGGTCAGCGTCACCTACCGGGACTGCCCGGGGGCTGGGCGCTGCCCGTCAGGGGCTGACTGCTTCGCCGAAAGAGCCCGCGAGGCGGCGTCGCTGGCGGACGTCGTCGTGGTCAACACCCATCTCTATGTGACTTCGCTGGTGTCGGAAGGTGAGCTTTTGTCAGACCACGACGTGGTCGTCTTCGACGAGGCCCATGAGCTGGAGGACATAGCGACAGCGTCGCTGGGAGTTGAGCTGGGTGGTGGGCGTTTCGCAAGTGTCGGACGCATGTGCAGAGCCCTCTTAGACGATCCCGCCGCGGCGCTCGCCGTGGAGGAGTGCGCAGGGATCTTCGCGGATGTCACCGGCGCCTGGTCGGGACAGGCGATCCCGAGGCCCCTCGAAGCTGGGGTGGCGGACCGCATGACCATGATCCGCGAGCGCCTAGCGCATCTCGGCGCCGAACTGCGCCGGGCGTCGCGTTCGCCGAGCGGGGAGACTGCTGGCGGCGGAGCGCTACCCCAGACGGCTTCGGGAGGGTCGCCTGCCGCTTCGAGTGCCCGTTTCTCCAGGGCGGAGCAGGCGCTCGGCCACCTGCAAAGCGACTTCGAAGCTCTGCTCGGCGCTTCAGTAGACGACGTGGCCTGGGTGGAGGACACACCCCATGGCCCCCTCGCACGTCTAGCACCACTCGACGTCGGCGCGCGCCTGAGCGAGCTTATGTGGTCCAAGCAGGACGCTCCCACGGCGATCCTGACCAGCGCCACCATCCCACCCAGAATGGCGGAACGGGTGGGCTTGTCGACGGGGACGTTCGACCAACGCGACGTGGGCAGTCCCTTCGCCTACGACGAGCAGGCGCTGCTTTACTGTCCGCTTCACCTGCCCGACCCGAGGGACCCCGCCTTCGAAGGTGCTATGCACGACGAACTGGTAGCCCTCATCGAGGCGGCACGCGGCCGGACCTTGGCTCTTTTCACCTCCTGGCGGGCGATGCGCCTGGCGGCTACCGAGGTGTCCCGACGCGTCGAGTGGGAGGTGTTGACACAGTCGGACCTTCCCAAACCGGCGCTCGTGGCACGTTTCGCATCCCGGGAGACGTCGTGCCTGTTCGCCACGATGGGGTTCTGGCAGGGAGTCGACGTGCCCGGCTCTTCGCTGTCGCTCGTGACGATCGACCGTATACCTTTCTCCCGGCCCGACGACCCACTACTGCTAGCACGGCGGGCCAAGGCGGGCAAGGGGGCTTTCGAGCTGATAGACCTTCCGAGGGCGGCGGCGATGCTCGCTCAGGGTACCGGGCGTCTCATCCGGTCACGCTCTGACCGTGGCGTAGTCGCAGTGCTAGACACCCGCCTCGCCCGGGCGCGCTACCGCTGGGCGCTCATCGGGGCGCTGCCACCCATGAGACGCACCCGGCATCTAAGAGAGGTCGAGGCATTCCTGGCAGGCACCCGGAACGTCGCAGAACCGGCGGGAAAGCCGGCTCAGTAGCCCAAGCGTTCGAGAGCTTTGGGGCGGCTCTGCCAGTTCGGGTCAACCTTTACCACGAGCTCGATGTAAGCCCCCGGCGCAAGCTGGGCTCTCACGCGGCTGCCGACCTGCTTCAGGTTCTTTCCTCCCGTGCCGATCACGATCGGCTTCTGCGAGTCGCGCTCCACGATGATCTCGCAGCGGATGTGCGGCCAGTCCCATTCGGTCACCTTGCACGCGATCGAGTGCGGCACCTCCTGCCTGGTGACGAACAGGAGTTGCTCTCGCACCAGGTCGGCCACCCACAGCGCCTCGGGCACGTCGGTCACCATGTCCGACGGGTACAGCAGCGGCCCTTCAGGCATTCGGGAGGCGATCTCATCGACGAGGGCTGCTACCCCCGCCCCGGTCCTAGCCGACACCGGGTAGAGCTCCTCGAA
>JAJZNG010000118.1 GCA_021847945.1 Actinomycetes bacterium
GGCCTTGACCAGGGACGCCTCACTGTAACGGGCAGGCGGGGACGTCTGATGCTCCTCGTCGCCCAGGGACTCGAGGTCCACTTGGTCACCGACGGCAAGTGCCGGAAGGCGAACCTCGCGATCCTCAAGTTCGGAGTCAGGGTCGTCAGATCCTTCGACGTAGGCCCGAAGGAAGCCGGGGAAGGTGATGACTCTGCCGGAGGTCGCGAACACGGCGTCTTCGCCACTTGTCGACGTGGCTCCGAGGCGAACCGACACGCTCCGTCCTACTGCATCGGCCATCTGGGAAGCCACCGTCCGCATCCAGATGAGCTCGTAGAGGCGGCGGGCGTCTCCGCTCAGTCCCGTCTGCTCCGGAGTCTTGAAGGTTTCTCCTGCGGGACGGATTGCCTCGTGAGCTTCCTGGGCGTTCTTCACCTTCTTGTCATAGCGGCGCGGGGAGCCGGGAACGTAATCGTCGCCGTAGAGGGCCTTGGCCTGGGATCGAGCCGCCTCAAGAGCCTCGGATGACAACGTGGTGGAGTCGGTCCGCATGTAGGTGATGTGGCCCGACTCGTAGAGCTCCTGAGCCACGCGCATCGTACGAGCAGCCGGGAAGCGAAGCTTGCGGCCAGCTTCCTGTTGGAGCGTGGACGTCATGAACGGCGCGTGCGGGCTTCGCCGCCACGGCTTCTCCTCCACCGACCGGACGGCGAAAGACGCGTCACTCAATCTGGCAGCTAGGGCACCTGCCCCTTCCGAGTCGAGCAGTACCACTTCCGGTCGTGTCAGACGCCCGGACTCGTCGAAGTCCCGACCTGTAGCAAGCCGCTTGCCATCGAGCTCTAACAGCGAAGCAGTAAAAGACTCGGGCGGCTTCCCGCCGCGAAAGGCGCCGGTAAGATCCCAGTAGGACGCTGAGCTGAACCGCATCCGAGCCCGCTCGCGTTCCACGATCAGGCGGGTGGCCACTGACTGCACCCGACCGGCTGAAAGGGACGGCATAATCTTCTTCCACAGGACCGGACTGACTTCGTAGCCGTAGAGGCGGTCGAGTATCCGCCGGGTCTCTTGGGCGTCGACGAGACGGCGGTCGAGCTCCCTCCAGTCGCGAACGGCACGTTGTATGGCAGGCTGGGTGATCTCGTGGAACACCATCCGCTTAACCGGAACGGTCGGCGCCAGAACTTCCAGTAGGTGCCATGCGATCGATTCCCCCTCACGGTCCTCGTCGGTCGCGAGGTAGAGCTCGCTGGCGTCCTTGACCATCGCCTTGAGCTTGCGAACCTGGTCTCGCCGCTCGGGTGACACGACGTAGAGGGGTTTGAAGTCGTTGTCCACGTCGACGCCCAGACGCGCCCAAGACTCAGACTTATAGGCCGCAGGTATGTCCGCCGCACTCCGCGGGAGGTCCCTGATGTGGCCTATCGAGGACTCCACGTCGTAGTCCGGGCCGAGAAAGCGCGAAATCGTTCGCGCTTTCGCCGGGGACTCCACTATCACAAGGGGTTTAGGCATATGAGCGCTCGCTGCCTCCAAGAACTTTCAATGAGATTGGGAAGAGTCGGCGCTCTTCTTACTGGCGCCCTAGGCCGTCAGGCTAACGCGACGGCGAGGCCGAATGGGCGACGGCCGGGCCACCCGTAGGAGACCCGGCCGTCATAGTTGCACTGAGACCCGCTTGGCAGGGTCCTCCCTAGACCTGGCTGACCGCCTGAGGGGCCGAAGAAGCAGTAGGTGGCTCGCTGTCCAGCGATGCCATCTTGCGCTTGGAGAATAGAACCCCAGCGAGGATGACCGCTCCCGCTGCGACTGCGATCACGGTGCGCAGAGCCGTGTCCGACTGCAAGCTTATGATCGCCGGCAGGACGAGCAAGCTCACCAGGTTCATGACCTTGATGAGCGGGTTGATGGCCGGGCCCGCAGTGTCTTTAAAAGGATCCCCGACCGTGTCACCGATCACCGCCGCCTTATGAGACTCGGAACCCTTACCGCCTTCGTGCCCGTCTTCTATGTACTTCTTAGCGTTGTCCCAGGCGCCGCCTGCGTTGTTCAAGAAGTTGGCCATCAGCTGCCCCGTCAGGATCGTCCCGGCGAGGAAAGCACCGAGCGCCTCGTAGCCGATACCGAACCCGACCACCACCGGCGATAGCACGGCCAGCAGTGCGGGAGTTGCGAGCTCGCGCTGAGCGGCCGCGGTGCAGATGTCGATCACGCGGCCGTACTCGGGACGCTCTGTGCGGTCCATAATGCCCGGGTGCTCACGGAACTGGCGGCGAACCTCCTGGACGACCGTACCGGCGGAACGCCCGACCGCGCGAATTGCCAGGGACGAGAAAAGGAAGGCGATGGAACCACCGATGAGCAATCCGAGGAACGTCTTAGGGTTCGCGACGTTGATTATCGACTGCGACACGGAGGTGAACAGAGCGTTCGCCGCCTTGCCCGTCAGCTGGGGGACACCCTTGGCGTTCTCGGCGATCGTCTGGATATAGCTGGCGAACAGAGCAACGGCAGCGATGACCGCAGATCCGATAGCGAAACCCTTGGTGATCGCCTTGGTGGTGTTTCCGACCGCGTCCAGGCTGACCATGATCCGCTCCGGCTCCCCGTGGAACTCGCCGCTCATTTCCGCTATGCCAGCAGCGTTGTCCGATATCGGGCCGAAGGTATCCTCCGACACGACGATCCCGGCGTTCGAGAGGAGTCCGAGACCCACCAGCGACACCAGGTAGAGCTCGTATTGGATGTCACCCTTGCCGAGCGCTATGGCAACCACGATTGCCAGTACGATCGCGATGATCGCCGGGGTTGCTGACTCAAGGCCGGTGCTGATACCTGACAAGACGGCGGTCGCCGGGCCTGTTCGAGTCGACTCGGCAATGTCACGCACAGGGGTGGTCTCGGTTGAGGTGTAGTACTCGGTGATCCGGCTGGCGACCTGTCCAAGGACCACGCCTGTCGTCACTGCGAAGAACACCCGGTAGCTGTGGACGTACCAGGCTGAGACTGCAAGTGTACCCAGGATGGTGAGAACCGCCGACACTACGAGGCCTCGGTTTATGGGCGCCATGGCCGACTTGTCCTTCGAAGTCGCCCTAACAGCGAAGATCCCGATCACCGAAGCGAGGATGCCGATTGCGGGGACTATGAGAGAAAAGGCGAGGCCAACCTGGCCCCGACCGGGGAAAGCTGCGTTGGCAAGTATGAGGGTGGCAACCAAGATGACGACGTAGGACTCGAACAGGTCGGCACCCATGCCCGCGCAGTCGCCGACGTTGTCGCCAACGTTGTCTGCGATGGTGGCAGCGTTACGAGGGTCGTCTTCGGGGATGCCTGCCTCTACCTTGCCTACAAGGTCGGCTCCGACGTCAGCGGCCTTGGTGAAGATTCCGCCGCCGACCCGCATGAACAGCGCCAGGAGTGAGCACCCAAAGCCGAAGCCGACGAGAACGGCCGTCGCGGTGTTCTGGGCAAGCATGACGATCACCGTCGCGCCCAGAAGACCAAGCCCTACCACCATCAAGCCGGTGACTGCTCCCGTCCGGAACGCTACTTTCAAAGCACCCTGCAGGGACCCGTCGCGCGCTGCCGCCGCTGTGCGGACGTTTCCTCGAACGGCGGTGCTCATCCCGATGAACCCGGCAAGTCCCGACAGGGAGGCCCCGACCAGGAATGCAACCGCTCTGAACAGACCGGACAGCCCGTAGGACAGCACGGTGTGCTTGGTGGTGACTCCATTGACCGTAACAGTCTCCGTTACCCGGCTTGCGGTGACGAAGACCAAGACTGCCAGCGGGACGACGATGATCCCGATCGCCTTGAACTGCCGGACGAGGTAGGCTTGAGCGCCTTCCTGGACAGCCTTGGCTATTTCTATCATCGATGGGGTGCCCTGGTCGGATGCGAGCATCCCTCGCATGAGCACCAGGCCTGTGCCTATCGCTATAAGCCCGCAAGCCGCGGCGAATATAAGCCACGCCCATTCGGTGCTATGAAGGTGGAACGGCTGATAGCCGCCCTCAGCGACGAATCGCATCTCCAGACGGGTCCTTTCTCTTGGTTTCGGTTTGTTGGATAAAACTCGCCTCTCCAGCGCTGGATTGGGCCGTAACCGACCCCTGCGAAAGGGATTTGGCTCCGGCGTGCTGTTCTTGCACTCGGTGCACGAGGATCAAGCGTGCCAAGTTCTCACCCAGCATCCGTTCATGCCCGCCGACGGAGACGACTATAGGACCACCAAAGGGTTGCTTGTCCAGAATCTTAAGTTCGACTCCCGGTCGCACACCGAGATCCTCAAGGAACTCAGCTACTTCCGGGTCGGTCGAACCGGGAAGAGCTATTACGGCACGATCACCCGGCCCCAGGTCGTAGAGGGGAGGCATCGTCGGAAGATCATCCGTCCCGCTACCCGGTATCGCAAAGCCGTGAGGGCACGTTGCGGGACGGTCCAAGGCCAAGAAGAGCCGATCCTCCACCTCCCGGGGTAACGAGTGCTCGAAAGCTACGGCAAGGCGGTCCGCTTCAGCCCAGGTGTAGCCAAGAAAGTCTGCGAGGAAGCGCTCGACGATCCTGTGACGTCGCACGACTGCGATCGCGACGCGCCTTCCGTCGTCGGTGAGGCACACCCCGTGGTAGGGGGTGTGCACCACCAGCTGCCGATCTGCGAGTTTCTTGACGGTCGCCGTCATAGCCCCAGGAGTGACGTTGAGCGAAGAGGCCAGGTCCCCCGTGCGCGCCCCCGCGGGCTCCGAGGCGACGTCGCCTGGGAGCTGCGAGGTGATACGCCAGATCGCTTTCAGCGTCTCGCGTTCAGACTTCGTGAGGGCTGCATCCATAATTTCGCAGCCCGAACATTAGATTTTAGTTAGTTAAATGTCAACTGCTTCGACGGGGACACTTCCAGCGGCGACTCGCGGAGCCAGATGTTGGAGCACTCCTCGCACAAATCCGCGGGAACCAGGCCGATCTTCACACCTAGGGCGAACAACTTGCATCCCATGCAGAGCCCGAGTCCAGCCTCCAAACCGGCGGCAACGCCGAGAACTCCCAAAGCAAGCTTCGCCTGCACCGGCTTGCGCCTGAGGTAGTGCAGAACTAAAGCGGTGAGGGACACCGCAAGCCCGATAGCCTGGGCGAAACGTTTAGGCGGGCCTGGGGAGAACCTGTGGTCGACACTTAGTCGAGGGGTCACCACGCGAGTGGCTAATAATCCAAGAGGACTCAGCTGCGGTCCACATGCAACGCGCGACGCGAAACCGTATGCGAGAGGGAACATCAGCCACGACTGGTCAGCAACCGCGGCGGTGGCAGCCATTGCTGCTACCCCACCGGCAACTAATCGAGCAGACGTTTCGTTGACCTGCTCAGGAAAGCCGAGTAACTTGCTCATTTCAATACTTTATCAGCTAAGTCATGTTTCCGGCTCTCTTGTTCAGCTAGTCCCCTCCAACGACGGTCCTGACGATCTCAGTGGTCTCGTCTCCCGAGTCAGGACCCCCGAACATAGTCATCCACACCTTGGTTCCCTGGGGTGTCGATTCGAAGCGAAGGTCGTCCACCAGCGACCTGATCAGCGGGATCCCAAGTCCACGTTCGAAGTTGAGGCGTTCTGGATCGGTGACCTCCGGATGCGCCGACAGCGCTGACGGCTCAAACCCCGCGCCGGAGTCCGCAATGCAGACCTCGAGCCGTTCGGGCGCCTCCCAACAGCTTGCGACCACCGGCGCGTCCAACCCGGCCTTCCGGTTCGCTTCGATCGCGTTGGTACACGCCTCTGAGACCGCTAGTTTGAGATCGTCGATTCGATCTGCGGCCAGGTTGCGCGTGCCCGTAGCAAGCGATGCGACCACAAGGCGGACGACAGCTACGTACTCTGAGCGGCTTGGCACCGATAGCTCGATGGACATGGTCCCAGCTGCCACCGATGCCACCCGTCAGCCCGCCAAGGCATCTTCAAGCGTGGAGCTGATCCGGAACACGCTTGTCAGGCCCGTGATGTCGAAGACTTTCAGCACGCGTGGCTGGGTGCAGACCAAGGCAAGGTCGCCATCGTTGCTTCTAAGCCGTTTCAGACCGCCGACTAGGACGCCAAGGCCGGTTGAATCCAAGAACTCCACTGCTTCGAGATCTGCTATCAGTTGTCGGTGACCTTCGCTGACAAGCTCGATGAGTGCCTCGCGCAACTTGGGAGCGCTGTAGACGTCGAGCTCACCTCGTACCACGATGACAGCGTAGGTGGGGTTACTGGTATCAACATTCAGGCCGAGCTCCACAGGCCAAACCCTACTTTGCCTGCGACCTACAGGCCAGCGAGTCCGACCAGCAACGATTCGAGCCATCTCGCAGCATCAGCGGCTTGGGCAGCTTGGCCGTGCGCAAAGTCCACTTCTTCCTCCAGCATAGCTTGGAGTACTGTCTCCCCTTCGAGCCAGTCAGCGCGGACGTCGCGGCCGACAATCGTCAGCGTCCGACGTATCGAGGAGTCCGACGCTTCGTCGCAAAGAAGTCGGTGACGTTCGTAAGCGACCGCCAGCCGCGGCAGTAACACCCTGTAGGTGCAGGTCAGGCGAGCCAGAGTCGAATCAAGCTCCCCCGCGAATTCGAAAGCCCGGATTAGCGGAGCGCCCTGGGAGTTGACGAGATCGGCCCTGTCCACGTCGGCGAGCACAGGCAGTCTGTCAGTCCACTGCGTCGCCCTCCACGAATGGTGAAGGCTGTGACGGTCGAAGAGCAACTTGGGCTCTGGCTCGGGAGTAGAGGGCATCCACGACCCGACGAGCGCAAACATCCTGCTCTCGAACCACTGGTGGCGCGCCGCGCGGCGCCCGGACTCGTCCAGCGTCAGCACGAACGTATTCCGCTACCCGGCTTCACTTCGTTCGCTTCGCGCTGATATCCCCTCGTAGAGAAGTTCGAACATCGCTTCGAAGACGTCCTCGGGGGCGCCGAATGGGAACTCCGGCTTGCAGATAAGCAGCGACACCATGCCGTGGACCACCATCCACAGCAGTTCACTCACGCCCAGAGTATCGCCGACAGGAGCGAAGTGTCCTACCTCTACCCCGACGGACAGGTCCGACGCCACAGCCTGGAGACCTGCCATCCCTGCGAGACGTTCGTCGGTGAAACGGTCTGGGGTTGCGTCGGAATGGCTCATCATAAGGATCCGGTAGTGCTCGGGGTTAGCCAGACCCCACTCCAGGTAGGCTCGGCCCCGCCGGCGCAATCTTTCCCAGGGGTCGCTTATCCCCGCCGCTGCGGCCTCCATCGCCTTCTCGATGTGCTCGCTCTGGCGTTCGCAAACAGCGAAGAGCAGCTCGTTGCGGTCGGAGAAATGGAGATAAATAGACGGTGGGGTCACACCGACAGCGTTGGCTATCGCCCTTACGGAAAGCAAGGACTGGTCGTTGGTTGCGATGAGCATCTTCTCAGCCGCCTCGAGAATGTCCTCGCGAAGCTTGTCGCCTTCGCCGCGGCGCGACCGAACTCGCCTCGGCGCAGCAACAACTTCGAGACTGCTCATCTTCCTACTCTAGCGACCGGCGACCGCACACCGTCTACCGTGCACGGCCGGTCAGCTAAACGCGAGCCGGTCCTGCCAGAATGGGAAAGGTAGCTCACCTGTATCCGTTGGTTATCGGCACCCGTCGGTCCCTACCGAAAGCCTTGGCTGTGATCCGGATTCCCGGCGGGGTCTGACGACGTTTGTACTCCGCCACGTCAACCAGCCTTACGACTTTCGAGACCACAGCCTCGTCGAAACCAGCTTCGACGAGATCCGATGCGGTCATATCCTCCTCTACGTACGCCTCAAGGAGTGGATCGAGAAGATCGTATGAAGGCAACGACTGGTCGTCGCGCTGGTCGGGCCTCAACTCCGCCGAAGGCGGTTTGGTCATCACGTCGGGAGGCAGCAGAGGGTTCGGTCCGGAGCTGTCCCTCCATGCGCACAGGCGATAGACCATCGTCTTTGCGACGTCCTTTATCACGGCGAAGCCACCTGCGGTGTCCCCGTAAAGCGTTGAATAGCCGACCGCTGCTTCGCTCTTGTTCCCAGTGGTAAGAACCAACCACCCCTGCTTGTTCGAGAGCGCCATGAGCAGAAGACCGCGAATCCTGCTCTGAAGGTTCTCCTCGGCCAGCCCGGGATGCTCTGCGCTCAGCGTACCTGCGAGCAGGTCCAGAAAGGCCTGGTGGGGCTCCTCGATCCCAATAACGCGGAGGTCTATACCAAGGTTTGTCGCGAGGCTGCGGGCGTCATCCACAGAACCTTGACTTGAATATCGGGACGGCATAGCCACCCCGTGCACGTGATCAGCTCCTACAGCGTCGACCGCTACCATCGCCACCAGGGACGAGTCGATGCCCCCGGAGAGGCCGATGACGACATCGGTGAAGCCGTTCTTGCGCACGTAGTCCCGGGTACCGAGCACGAGCGCTTGGTACATCTCCTCGAGACGTGCGAGGCGCTCGTGAAGATGCGCTCCTAGACTAACTGCGACGGCGCCGGGATAGGTCTGGCCTTTCGAACTAATAGAGTTCCGGGAACGAGTCGTCTGCCATACCGGAACGACAGGCAACGGGTTGGTGATCGTCCTCCCGCGGGGATCGATGAGACGTTTTCGAAAGACGGGGCGCACGTTAAGGTCGAGGATTGACAGAGCTTCTTCGAACTGGGGTAGAGAAGCGACTAAGTCGCCCCGCTCGTCAAAGACCATAGACGCCCCGTCGAATACGAGCTCGTCCTGACCGCCGACGCAATTGACATAGACGAGAGCGCAGCTTGAATCGGCTGCCCGGGTTGCGAGCATGCGCTCCCGGTCGGCCACACGCCCGACGGAGTACGGCGAAGCATTGATGTTGATCATGAGCTCCGCTCCGGCGGCAGCCTGCGCGGAGATCGGACCGGACGGCGTCCACGCGTCCTCGCAGATCGAAACTCCCACCCGGACGCCGCATACACCGAACAGCTGGTCAGCTCCAGACCCCGACGCGAAGTATCGCTGCTCGTCGAAGACACCGTAGTTGGGGAGAACCTGTTTGTGGTACACCCCGCGGACGCCGCCTCCAGCGCAGACGGCTGCAGCGTTGTAAAGGTCAGTCTGTTCGTCGACGAAGCCGACAACAGCGACCAAACCGCTCGCGGCTTTCGCTATTCGCTCCAGTGCTCGCATGTTGTCGGCGACGAACCCTGGCTTTAGTAGGAGGTCTTCGGGTGGGTAGCCGGTGACAGCAAGCTCGGGGAAAACCGCTATGTCGGCGCCGTACGACTCGGCCTGCCCCAGAAGCTGGACTACCTTGGCAGTGTTGGCTTCGAGGTCACCTACGACGGGATTGATCTGGGCGAGCGCTAGACGCAGTCGTGACACGGTCTGAGCGTAGTCACGTCTCCGCCTTGTCTACGAACAGCCTCCTGCCGGCTCCTTCGGAACGCTCGCGGGAAAGACCCCCGCAGCTCAGACCGGCTGGACCTCAGCGGTGCAGAACCGGCAACGGCTTGCAGCCTTGGGGATGTCGCTTAGGCACTGGGGGCACGCCCTGTCGGTGCTCTCGGGATCCGGGTTGGCCTGGCGTCGCGCCAGGAGCGTCCGGACGGGGCGAACGACCAGGAAGAACACCACCGCCGCTACGACGACGAAGGTTATGGCGTCGTTGATGAGCTGGCCGTAGAGGAACACTCCATGACCGATGGTGAAAGAAAGCGTCGAGAAGGAGTGCGACGACTTTCCAGGTATGGCCAGCAGCGACAGTACGAGGCCGACCACGTCCTTTACGACGGCGCCGAAGAACGTAGCGATTATGACAGCGACGGCGAGGTCGATGACGTTACCCTGCATTACAAAGTCTTTGAACTCCGAGATTGCTTTGGGCTTGTCAGCCACTGTGCTGCGTCCTTTCTGTCGCGTACTACCCCGGTTAGCTACGCCATGCCAGGACTTTTTGTCTAGCCCTTCGGCGTGGCGGGGCAGATACTACTCGACTCAGACCACGCCGAGCGCTACGAGCGCAGCCACGGCTATGACTATTGCGGCAGCGGCGATGAGAGCTTTCGCCGCCAACGGAAGGTGACCCGGCCCTGAGTTTTCACCACGGCCACCCATGACGGCAGTTCGGTTTCGTGGCGGCGCAGGTGCAGGACGCCCCTGGGCGGGAACTTGTGCAGTTAAGCCCGCCGGACTTGCGCCAGCTAGGGATTTGCGGGCGGGAGATACCCGACCCCACCGAGCACCAACCCCGAGGTGACTCAAAGCTACACCTCGGGACCCGGAACTGTCCCCGTCGGCCCGACTCGGGCTTTCGGGTATCACCGGAAAGGCCGGAGTCGGAGGCTTCAGGAGTTCCAAAGCGTCGAGGGGCTCGTCGGGCCCCTTGAGGGGTAGCTGGGGTTGACCTCTCGTACCCGGCGGGAGAGGTTCGATTCTGCGGCCCCCGCCGAGCGGAGGTTCCAAAGCCCTCCGAGACGCCTGCCGCCGGCGTGGTCCCTCCACGCTGCGGTCCTCGCTTGGCAGCGACGCGTCCGCATCCGCGGAACTTGCGGCACCGGTCGCGACGGCGGCTTCTATGCTAAATGTAACGTTGCTGTCCCCGCGACCGGCCCAGGATAAACCACCCCGGGTTCCAGCCACTGACAGACCATCTGATGGCCAGCCGTGACGCTCCCGAATCTCAACCAGAGCCGCAGAGCATTCCACCGAGTTGGAGACCCTTGAGGATGGAGTCTTAGCAAGCGCCGAAGCGACCAGTTCCCTCAGATCGCCAGGTATCCCCCCGCGAAGGGGAGGCGCGGGTTCGGCGAGGACCCGAAGAGCGAAAGCGGCGGCAGACTCTCCGGGCAGGACCTCAAAAGGGGCTTGTCCACTCAGCATCTCGTAGAGCAGAGATCCAAGTGAGTAGACATCGGCGGCCGGTCCGGCCGCAAATCCTTCGAGCACTTCTGGGGCGGCGTGACGCACCAACTCCGTGCCTTCGCTTAGAGGTGCTAGCCGGGCCTCACCCGACACGAGGGTGGCGAACCCAGCGACCTCGACATCTCCGTCGGGAGCCAGCATAACGTTCTCGGAACACAGCGCCAGGTGTGACATGCCGGCGCTGTGGACCGCAGCAAGAGCACTCGCCACGCTGATACCGACATTGACAACCTGCGCCGGCGCGAACTCCCATCCCCGAGCGATAGTGTCCGCGAGGCTCAGCGACCGATAGGAAACGACGAGGCCCACGTTGCCAGCCGGCAGCTCGAGGACACTTCGGACAGGACAGACGTGAGGGTGCGTGCTCAACTCGATCAGCCGGCGGGCGCGCCTCAATGCATGCCGACGCTGCGAGCTAGTAGCCCCTGTGAGACCAACCAGCTCGATCTCCACCCTGCAGCGGGCCACCGGATCGAGCGCCTCGTAGCTGTTGCGAGCGCCGGGGTGCGCACGAGCAACCAGCGGGGCGTAGAGCGCTAGCTTTGGGTCCTCTTCGAAAGCGGTGACCGCCTTTTCCTCCGTCCCCGCAAGCCGCCGGGCTGTCGGGTCGGATATTCGCCCGGCTCTTCTACGAACGACCACTGCCCTTCGACCTCCCGAGGCCAACCATAGCGGCCATTGACCGGATCCAGCGGACGCGAAGGCCGACTAGCTGGCGCAGGTCAACTCTGATAGCCGCACGCACGTCGCTCTCCGCCTGCCAAAGTTCATCTATGTCATCTTGGCCTACTGGAGCGGACGGGTTGAACACGACCCGTTCGGCTAGCAGAGCGACCCGACCTGCGGACTCAAGGACGGCCGGCCCGTAGACCCCGGCCAGTTCGGCGGCTACCTCCGCGTTGGTCGAAGCCTCGGGCAGTCTCACGCCGAACCTTTCGGCTCTCTCCAGGATCTCGCACCACGCTCCGACGACTTGACCTGGCGGATCGGCGCAGACGCGTCGTCGCCGGCGAGCCCTTCGCTTCAGCGACGGCAACAGTCCAGCCGCGACTACGGCCAACAGGAGCGATATCACTGCGGCCACCGCCCAACCCGACGACCCTCTCTTCGGGATCGACGACGTCGGTGCCGGCGGTGCCACTGCGTGCTGCTCGCCGGATGCTGGTCCTGGCGCTGCTACGGCGACCGGCGAGGCGACCGTCGTCGGTGCTGTCCGAGCTGGTTGCGGGGCCGGGCTTCCCGCTGCTGTAGCCGTCGTGGGTGTCGGGTCCGCAAGGAGCCAGCCCCTTCCAACGACTGGGATCTCAACCCACGTCCAAATCTCTGCGCTGTTCAACTTGAAGGTGGCTGAGCTCGAAGCTTCCGAGCGTTCGGATGCGGTTAGGCGCATCCCCGTCACGACCCTCGAAGGCACTCCTAGAAGTCTCGCTGCGACAGCGAAGAAAGTCGCGAACTGCTCAGGTGTAGCTGCTCTGTCTACTGTGACGGCGTTTATCACCTGGGCCAGGGAGGTTCCCCCCAGGGGAGGTGAGGACGACAGTGAAGGGTCTATCCACTTGTCGTCGGCGCGAAGCCCACGCAGGGCGGCCTCCAAGAAAGCCACGGTCGGGCTCGGCCTCATCCCGGTCAGGTAGGACAAGAACCCGACCGTCGCGCTCAAGTAAGACTGAGCTCCTTCAGGAAGTTCGATGTCTGTAGTGTCACCGGCTTGCAGGTCTATCTGAGAGCCCGAGGGCAGCTGGGCGAACGTAAGGGGGGACGTCCGTGACCTAACTACATAACGGGCGCCCGGACCTCCACCGTCCTCCAAGATCATGCCGGTAGTGCCATCAGCATCTACTTGAACTCCCGATATCTGCGAAGGACGTCCGACCGCCGGCAGAAGTGAGATCGGCCAGGACGCAGCAAGGTTGAAAATCTGCCCGATCACCCGCGTTCGACCTCCGGTGGGAGACAGGTCAGGAATGCGACCGCCGGTTGGCACGAACGTAGCCCTGAAGGACCACAGTCCACCGTTGTAGTCGTCGAGGACGGCCGCTTGTAGGTACTGCGTCTGCGAACCCGAGAGGGTCACCGAACCCAGCGACACAGGGCGCTCACCGTTGTCGTCACGAAGTTGTGCAAGCTCGTCGACAGGGTCGTTGATCACCGGCGTCACGACCTGAGCTTGGAGATGTAACACAACGGGCTTGCCGGAGCCGCTCAGACTCGCAGGCACCGCGAGGGCCAATACTGACGCCACTAACACGGAGACCGCCGTCGCCCGAGCGAGTGGACCGAAGCGTGTGGCCAGGCCTGCACCGGCATTCTCGGCGGAAAACGCCGGCTCGACCTGATAGGCGCCGGGGCGCTCAGACAACTCTCGCCAGCCGGAGTCGCCACCAAGCGAGCCAGACGAAACGCGTACCCCCGAATCGACTATCCCATGGATTACGGCTGCTGCTGTCGCTATGACTACGAGCAGTTCCGGGCCACTCGCCTGACTTTGGGAAGGCAATGCCGAGGCGGCCGAAATAGACCCGATGTAGGCAGCTAAGGGAATCGTCAATGCAAGGACACCACGATGAGAAGTGAACCGAGGAACCAGGCGCGAAGGCGACTCTCCTAGCCTTGCAAACGACGCGTCTGGAAGCGGAAGTGTCCTCGCAACTATTTCAGCGGTTAGGGCTGCCGACACCCACTCGACGACGAGCAGAGGAACCAGAGTCCGGATACTTCCCACCAAGGGCAGTGTCTCGGTCAGCAAGTTCCGCGGTCCGCTGCTGAGCACATCCCGCAGCGTCACCACGTTACCTCCGCAGATCGCCAACGCCGCCGCCACCAATACAACGACGCTCACCGCCAAACTTGCCCCTGACCTGACCTTGTAGTACCGGGAGGCGATAAATGCTACAGCGACTGGCACTGGTGCCGCCCCCCACAACACTGCCGGCGCCCACGCCACACGGTAGGCTCCCAGGAGAGGGCTAACGGCCACGACGGAACAGAGAGCAACCAACCCGGCCAGAGCGATAATCCCCGGTGTCCGAACTCTCAAAGATCCGCCCCCGTGCGCCATCTTCGGGATAGCTCGTTAGCATCGCGGCACTGCAAGACCGTCACTCCGGGGTGGGCTCCGTAGTTCATCGGTTCTTCGACGATTGACACGACAACGATCCGGTCGAAGCGCCGACGCAGTGCCGATAGGGTCGCCAGGACCTCCCCAGAGATACCTCCCGCTACCACCACTAAGCTCGTTCCTCCCTTGGCACGGCGGAGAAGCAGAAGCTGTTCCAACACTGAGCCGGAACTTTCAGGCGTGACATCGGTGAGGTAGTCGTCGATTGCCTGCACGTCCTCGAACGAGGCGGTCCCCCGGATCTCCCCCGAAGTGCTGCGCAGTTCTACGGGCCCCAGGCCTACCGACATGGAGACCACGACGGACGCAGCTACGTCGACGGCTTGCTCGAAGCCGTCGACGCTGTAACTGGACGGGTTGAGATCCAGCACTACGACCGTTCGCGCCTGCGCAGTGTCCACGTTCTGGCGCACCACGAGGCGCCCCAGATGAGCACTCGACGGCCAGTGGACGAGGCGGAGTTCGTCACCTATGACATATTCACGTAAGCGGTGAAATGTTATGCTCCCCTGCGGGGCCGCGTCGCTGGAGGGTCCTTCAACAATCCTGGACGCCCCGACGGCGAGCGGCGCCAACTTCACTATCCGAGGACGCACTCGAAAGACGCCTGTCGAGCCTAGGATCTGCACGCTGCGCCACATGCCGAAAGGATCCGAGCGCGGCAGATCAATCGGACCAACCCGGAAAGTTCCTCTCGAATCTGTCGGAAGCCGATATGCGCGGATGGCCGATTGGCCAGCAGCGAGCCGGGGTAGGGAGGAGACGAGGCGTTGCCCGCCGATGTTTTGCTCGACGACCAAAGCACCAACGGCACGACGCGACTGGTTTGTCGCCTCTATGAGCGCTACCGCCGGGCCTCCTTTCTCCACGTAGTGAGGTTCGATACTGCGCGACAGAGAAACTCTGGGGCGGCGCATCACGTAGGACAGCGACCCAGCGTCGAGGAGGACCAGGCCAACTCCTAGAACCGTGACCGGCTCCCAACGGCACAGGATGCCTATGAGACTGACGGCCGCACCTATCAAAGCTGTGAACGCACCAAAAGTGCTTACCCCGACAGACCTCACGGCTTTACACGTCGGGGGACCGGGACAGCGGCGAGAGCCCTTTCGACGATGTCCCGGGCGCTTACACCACGGAGCTCAGCTTCGGGTCTCATGATTATGCGGTGAGCGAGGGTCGGTCGTGCCATCACCTTGACGTCGTCGGGACTCACGTAACTCCTACCTTCGGCGGCAGCTACTACGCGCGCCGCCCGAAGGAGTGCTATCCCCCCACGAGGTGAAACGCCAAGGCGTACATCAGGCCGGTTGCGGGTGTCGCCGCAGATAGCGACTATATAATCCTCCAAAGGAGCAGAGACCTCGACATTGCACTTCACCACCTCCACCAGGTCCAACAGTTCGTCCCCAGTCATGACAGGCGCAAGGCTCGCCACAACCGGTTCGTCCTTCTCAGCTCTTAAGACCAGAGCTTCCTCTTCCGGGCTTGGGTAGCCGATATCAATCCTCATGAGAAATCGGTCGAGTTGGGCCTCCGGCAGAGCGTAGGTACCCTCCAGGTCGATCGGGTTCTGGGTGGCGACTACTACGAACGGACGCGGGACCCTGTAGACGGTGGCGTCAGTCGTGACGGTTCGCTCTTGCATCACCTCGAGAAGCGCTGACTGCGTCTTGGGGGACGCACGGTTTATTTCGTCTCCTAGAACGATGTTCGCGAACACAGGGCCGGGCCGAAAGCTGAAAGTCGAGGTCGCCTGATCGAACACCGAGATTCCGGTGACGTCGCTGGGAAGAAGGTCGGGGGTGAACTGGATCCGATTCCATGTAAGAGCGACCGACGCCGCTATCGAGCGCGCTAGTGACGTCTTGCCCACGCCAGGCACGTCTTCGATCAAAAGATGGCCCTCGGCGAGAACACAGCCGACCGCCTGTCGGACCACTTCGTCTTTACCCCGCATAACCTGGCAGACGTTAGCTACGAGACGGTCAAAACGCTGAACGAATGCGCGCATTCCCGGGTTGAAGCTCAAAGTTTCCCCCTCAAAGTTCCTCCGACTGGCCTGTGACTACATGGAGCCTTCGCAGAGCCGAGGCCCGGGATGCGGGAGCGAGGGCCGGTCGAGACGTCGTCGAAGAAGTGGACGTCGGTCCCGTCGTCGAAGACCCCCCAGTCGTAGTCGTAGACCCCCCAGTCGTAGTCGAAGACCCCCCAGTCGTAGTCGTAGACCCCCCAGTCGTAGTCGAAGACCCCCCAGTCGTCGTCGAAGACCCCCCAGTCGTAGTCGAAGTGGACGTCGGTCCTGCGGCCGGAGGACTTGCTGGCCGTCCCGCTTCTACTTGCACCTCCTGACCTAAATATTGGTAGCTGACTGTAACCGCCACGTTATTTCCATTTGGGCAGGATTGTGGTAAAAGGACAGTCACCGGAAAAGTCGGCGCTCGTAGCGTTTGCGACGTGGCACAAGGGTCTTTCGCCGCAGGAGGAGATTGACCTCCTTTGCCAGCAGAGCCCGGCGGCGGCGGTAAGTTGGGCGACACACCTCCGCTAGATGTCGAGACCGCCCACGCCCCACCGGCGCCGGGATTCGGTCCGTTACTCGCTACGACTAGTTGCCACGCCGGCCCGGGAAGTTGGCCGCACTGGCCTGAGGTTCCGCATTCCTCCACTGCTGTGACGTCAAAGGCGTAAGAAGGCTGAGAACCAATCTCGAAACTCGCGGTCAACAGCGGAGAAGGGATCCCGTATGGATCAGGAGTTGATGTATCCTGCAGTTCGAACGAAATCCTACATATTCCCCCCAAGTCGATCAGATCGACTGAGAACTTCACCTGATCCTCGACAAGCGGGGTGGGTGGTTCGTCGAGCGACGCATCTGAACAGTCCAACACGCCTGCCACAGCGCTCAGAGGAACCGCCGGCAGATCGGCCGGGAAGCTGACTGTCACCGTACCCGTATTGGGGTTGGGGTCGACAACTGCTTTTACGTTGAGGTTGGTCTGCAGATCGGACGGCCAAGGTACATTGATCTGGAAAGCGGTTCCGCTAACCGTGACAGACGATTCGGGGTGTCCGCTCGGATACACCGTGACGCTGGCAACATATGGCATTCCGGGTGCCAGACCTGGGACCGTCACAGACGTTGCGTTCGTGGGACCGATCGTGTCGTTAGCCACCTTGTAGATAAAATCTGCCTGGGAGACCGCCGTACCGAAGGCAACAGCCGGATTCCCCGTCACGTCCACCTGGAGCTGAGCGCTAAGCGACGAGCCCTGCGCCTCGCCTGCGCCAGTTAGAGATATGTCAGCGGCTATTGGGTCAGCCCATGAGCGTGTGCAGGTACCGTCTGTGGTTGGGCGGCCGACCAGGCCGCTGCTGAGACTTCCCTCGACGCTGAACGAAAAAGCGTCGCCCAGCAGTCCGAGCTTCTCAGCTGAAATAGTTACTGAGTACACATTGCCCGACACCTGCGCTTGTGGAGGAGATGTAACTACAGTTCCACCGCAAGTAGCGCCGAGGACGGTCCACTGGTCGGCTGGAACTACACAGTCAGGATTCACTGTCTCAGTGCAGGGAACCCATGACACAACCCAGTCTCCGTTGGAGTCCGATGTTGTAGAGACTTTCAGGGGAGCGTCGGGCCCGCGATCAAGAGTCTGGAACTCCAGTGCATTCGAAGTCGTCGAAAGCGAATTGATGTAAGCCGTGACAGAAATGATGTACCTTGTTCCCGGCCTGAGGCCCCCGAAAAGATACTCCTGCTCCCCAGCGACGCGCTGAACTGACGGGTTTGGTTGTGGAGCACCTCCAAGTGCTTGGACTTGGACCGTCCAGGTCTGAGGTTCGCAGTCCGTCTCTTGGAGAAGCTGATAACTCCACGCGACGAGTACGTCTTGCGACGAGGGTGACACCGTGGTTATTTCGGGTTCGTGTGGCTGCTGTAGGGTGGTGGCGCAGACGACTTGCCTGCTGAGCTGATTCACAACTGGCAGCGGCAGCGGGGCCTTGCTGGATCTGGGCACGGTCGTAGCGGACGTTGTCTTCGAGCCGCCCGGGTTCCTGGTCGCGTTCACGCTTCCACTGTGGGTACCGCTATTTGATTTAGTGGCCGGCCCATCCGGGCGGGGGGTACCGGCGAGAACAGCTGGGCCCTGAGCACTCACACTTACCGCCTCAGCTTTGTCAACTTCAACTGGTTGCCGTGAGCCATCGGTAAAGACCACGACAGCTTCCAGGTTCTGGGGATTGTTGAAAACGACCCTGGGCCCGTCGCCGACCACCTCGGCGTCGGCAAAAGTGTTCTTGGCTTCGGCTTTGCTGTAGAGGGGATACCCGTTGGTTCCCGTTACCGGCTGCATCCCAGCATCGGCGGTGTCGATCTGCCACAGCGTCGGACGGCCGATCTGGTTACGGTCCAGCGTATAGATGTAACCGGCTGATAGGACCGGGACAGCTGGGTCGGCCCCGACGTGAAGGCCACTTAGAGGATTCGGACCGTCGAGCGCTCCGGACCGAGAAATTCCGTACATGGCCCACCCGGAGCCGTCCCCAGCCAAGAACCACACCTCGTCGAGGGCTCCGGTCACAGCAACCGTCCTTGCCGCCGTGTCAGTGAAAGAGGTCCGTATGATCCTTGACGCTTGCCCCGACGCTGGCGGTTGCGCTCCGAACGCCGGGATATCCCGCACCGGCCCCCCAAGTCCCGACTGGCCGGGTGCAGGCACGTCGAGAACGGGTTGGGGATCTGGGGCCAAGACTGCCACCCATCCGGGGCTGGCAACGCCAACGAAGTTCGCAGCCGACTCGACGGACATGCCCCTGCAGCCCTCGTCGTGAAACGTCGCTCTGAGACGCACCGTTATCCCTTCGGGCGCCGCGCTATCAGGAAGCATCTCATACACCTGGCATCTAGCACCGGAAGCGACCAGTTGCCACAAGTCTGCGCCCTGAACCGCTCTCGCCGACGAAGACAGCACCGCCCGTCCGGAAAGGGTGGCGAACCCGACCGGGCTGACGCGTGCGTCCGGGGTAGCCACCTTCGAGGCGGCTGCTGCAGCGGCTGCGACCGTCTTATTCCCGACTAGCGACACTGTGCTGGTAGGAGCGGAACGGATTATGTATGCGTCAGATCCAGCGGCGATACCAGCGGCCCCCGTCACCTGGCTAAGAGGGCCTAGACCGACTCCGGGGGCGTGCGGGTCCGTCACATAGTCGTCGGCACCCAAGAAGTTGAAGCTTCCTGTCAGCTTGTTCAAGAGCACCGTCCCACCCTGCACGCCTACCGGCTGCACCGCTGCGTAGTCTGACGCTCCGACTAAGGTATCAACCCCTTCAAGGCGCACCTCGACGGTCGCTGTCGTGACGTCGATGACCGACAGAGGCCTCACGTCGCTCAGGACTAACGAACCGCCGAAGACACTCAGACTTCGAGCAGCAAGAGGCGAGGTGCCCAGCACAGACCACAGAAGGCCACCCAGGACGGCCACGACAGTTCCGAACGCGAAAAGTGTTCCTCCCAGTCCGAGCGGAGAGGCGGCACGACGCCCGAGCATCCGCCCGTCAGGCTGGGAGACCTCACGGAGGCTCACTAAAAGACCCTCCGACAACGGCCGAAGCCAGAAGCCATGGGGTAACCTTAGCCCCGACGAACATCGCAGGTAGCCCACGATTGGCTTCACTGCTTTCCATGGTTGTTCGTGATAGGGTCGCGTTGGCGAGCCGGGAAGTCTGGTCGGCATTGAAGGTGTTCAAGTAGACCGGCCGTGCTGACCTGGGAGTGAACTTGCCTAACCCCGTTCCTTTCGCCGTTGTTGTAGCCGTGCTTGCCCTAGCGGTCCTCGGAATCCTGGCCGGAGGGAGGCTGTCGCAAAGGTCGGGAGTACCTCTGCCGCTGGTCGTCTTAGGCGCAACAGCGCTCAGCGCAAGGGCCGCCCGGTTGGCTCCCCTTAGCGAGATCGCCGTCTCACGTATCGTCACGGTCGCGTTGATCGCTGTGCTGTTCTCCGGCGGGATGCACCTAGGCCGGCGGCGCGTCACCCGCTCGGCCCGGGAAGTACTGACCCTGGGAGGGGCCGGGACTTTGGGGACCGCCGCGCTGGGGGCTTTGTTCGCCCATTTCGCCCTGGGATTTGCCTGGTATTCAGCTCTTCTGGTCGCCACGGCCGTGGCCCCGACCGATCCGACTATCGTGTTCAGCCTCCTCGGCCAGAACCCGGTCGCCGGGCGGGTAGCGACCGTGCTCGAAGGGGAGTCGGGCGCCAACGACCCGGTCGGGATATCGCTCATGACCGCGCTCTTAGGAGCGGGAGCTATCACCGTTTCAGGCTTGGCCCACGCCGGCGGCACTTTCATCCTGCAGATTTGCGTGGGAGCGGTCGCCGGCGTCGCAGGCGGTCAGGCGCTGCTCTGGCTGATCCGACGCCCATCCCTAGGCGGTGCAGGGCAACAACCGATCGCCTCGGCGGCGGCAGCTGTGGCCATCTACGGAGTTGCGGCAGCCGCAGACGGATCGGGATTCCTAGCGGTGTTCATCGCAGGGATCTCTCTGGGCGACGAGGCTTTCCCTCACAAGGTCCAAGTCGAGCGGTTCCACTCGTCCCTGGCATCGCTAGGAGAGATCGCTGCGTTCATCAGCCTGGGTCTAACCTTGGACCTCCGTGTCTTGGCGCAGATGTCCACCTGGGCGCCAGGTCTGGCCCTGGGAGCAGTCATAGCCTTCGTCGCCAGGCCGCTGGCGACGCTCGGGTGCCTAGCCGGATCGGGAATGTCGAATCCCGAGAAGGCGTTCGTGGCTTTTGCAGGGCTGAAAGGAGCGGTGCCGATCCTGCTCGGAACTTATCTCCTTGGACTGAACTCCAGCCAAGGGCCTCGTTTGTACGGGATCGTGGTAGTAGTCGCCGTCGCTTCGGTCGCCGTCCAGGGGTCGCTTTTGAGGCCCGCTTCAGCCAGACTAGCGAAAGCCGAACTCAAGCGATCGAAGCGACGTTCGACACCAGCAGAACCCCCACCAGGACCATGACCACTGCATAGACGAAAGTCATGCCCCATCGCCAGGCGTGCCACGCCAGCCAGAACCTCCGAAGCGCCTTCACGTCGAAGAAGAGGGCCACGACGCTCAAAATTATCTCGACTACCGGGCCGACATTGCTGAGCGTGCCGAGGAAGGGCAAGGCGATAGGAACAGCCAGGTAGCTGATCAGGCATCGGACCGCCGAAACGGCTATCGACGTTCTAAAGAGGCTCTGAGCTTGGGATTCCGTGGCTGTCGGCCGACCGAGAGGCACCTTCAAAAGAGCAGCTACGGCCCGGTCTGCCCTGCCGAAACCGCTGCCGTCACCTAACTGGCGAGACCCAGACAGGTCAGGCTTCGACAGGTCAGGTGCTGATTCGGCAGCAGAAAACATTAGTTCCCAAGGTACCGCCAGTGGTCACAGAGGACAACGCGGGCCGCCCGGCGGTGGGAATCGGGGAGACCCCGGCTCCCACCGCCTTGGCCAGTCTCACCGGCGCGCCACCAGTTGATAGGAGATTAGGCCAGTGCGGAGCAGCACGTGTTGACTATCAGCTTGGTCACCACGTAGGGGTCCATGTTGGCATTCGGTCGGCGATCTTCCAGATAGCCCTTCTGCTCCCGCTCAACCTGCCAGGGGATCCGCACCGACGCTCCCCGGTCGGAGACCCCGTAGCTGAACTCGCTGTAATGGGCAGTCTCGTGATGCCCGGTGAGACGGTCCTCGATGCCGTGCCCGTAAGCAGCGACGTGCTCCTCGGCGTTCTCGCCGAGGGCTTCCGCCGCCGTGATGACAGCTTCGTAGGAGTCGCGCATGGCGTTGGTGGAGAAGTTGGTGTGGCATCCGGCACCGTTCCAGTCTCCGCGAACGGGTTTGGGGTCCAACGTGACCGAGATTCCGAGGTCCTCGCCGATACGGTGAAGCAGCCAGCGCGCCACCCAGAGCTGGTCGGATACTTCCAACGGTCCCAGAGGGCCGACTTGGAACTCCCACTGACCTGGCATTACCTCTGCGTTGATGCCCGAGATCGCAAGTCCGGCCTTGAGGCAAGCGTCGAGGTGGGCCTCGACGAGCGGACGCCCGTAGATGTCGTCAGCGCCGACACCACAATAGTAAGGCCCTTGGGGAGCCGGGTAGCCGTTGTGCTCGGGGAAGCCGAGTGGACGGCTCCCCTTGAAGAGCGTGTACTCCTGCTCGATGCCAAACAGGGGCTCCTGCGAGGCGTACTTCTCCGCGGCGGGAACCAACTGGGCTCTGGTGTTGGTCTTGTGCGGGGTGAAGTCTGTCAGCAGGACCTCGCAAAGCACTATCAGGTTCTCGCCGCCACGTATCGGGTCGGGGCAGGTGAAAACCGGCTTTAGGACGCAGTCTGACGCCTTGCCGGGAGCCTGGTTGGTACTGGAACCATCGAAACCCCAGATGGGCATCTCCGTGGTGCCCGAAGGGACAATCTTGGTCTTCGAGCGGAGAAGTGGCGTCGGCTCCGTTCCGTCGATCCAGAGGTACTCGGCTTTTATGGTCACTCCTGGCACTCCTTGGGTGTGGTCTAGATGGTTGGGAGGGCCGGAAACATTGTTTGCTCCGACCGTCAAGCGTTCACATTGTGCCATCACCGCCGAGCCCGTCGGGTCAAAGCTGTGTTAATGCTGTGTGACATCACCGCCGTAGATCGCCTGCCGCCAGCACGAGGACCGCCACGCGGTTAGCTTCTCTGGCGTGGAACAACAAGCCGACTATGTCATGCGCACCGTCGAGGAGCGCAGCGTGCGTTTCGTGCAGCTGTGGTTCTCTGATGTGCTTGGAACGGCAAAGTCGTTCCAGATCACTGCGGCGGAGCTGGAGAACGCCTTGGAAGAGGGCATGACTTTCGACGGTTCGGCCATCGACGGCTTCAGCCGTGTCCAAGAAAGCGACGTCCTTGCTATTCCAGACGCCAAGACGTTCCAACTGTTGCCCCATCCCGGCGAAGGTTGCCCGGTGGCGCGGATGGTCTGCGACGTCGTTAATTTGGACGGGACGCCTTTCGAGGGTGACCCTCGACACGTGTTGCGCAGGGTGATGGACAGAGCGCGGGACCTCGGCTACAGCTTCTACGTAGCTCCCGAGCTTGAGTACTTCTACTTCCGCAGGGGCGGTGACACTAGCGCAGCGATGCCTGTACCTCCCGAACCGCTCGACCGAGGGTCGTACTTCGACCTATCGACCCATGACGTCCCGAGCGAGGTACGTCGAGAAACGGTTCTCACGCTTGAGGAGATGGGCATACCGGTCGAGTACAGCCAGCACGAAGATGCTCCGAGCCAGCACGAGATCGACCTGCGCTACACCGACGCCATGACCATGGCGGACACGGTGATGACCGTGCGCATGGTGGTCAAGGAGGTCGCCGCTCGCCATGGGATAGCGGCCACCTTCATGCCCAAACCGCTGACCGGCGTCCAGGGTTCTGGCATGCACACGCACCTGTCACTTTTCAGGGGAGGAGAGAATGCCTTCTACGACGTCGACGACGAATACCACCTCTCGGTGACGGCTCGCCGCTTCATCGCCGGCCTGCTCGTGCACGCCAGGGAGATGACCGCGGTGACAAACCAGTGGGTCAACTCCTACAAGCGCCTGATCGTCGGCTACGAAGCACCCGTGTACATCTCCTGGGCGCAGAACAACCGGTCTGCCTTGGTGAGAGTGCCTCCCACCAAGGCAGGCAAGACCGAGTCCACTCGGATCGAGTACCGGGCGCCGGACCCTGCCGCCAACCCCTACCTCGCCTTCGCCGTGCTCCTCGCTGCTGGCCTCGCAGGCATCGAGTGCGGCTACGAACTGCCCGAAGAGGCGGGTTCGAACCTCTACGAGCTGTCCGCCCAACAGCGAGCTGCTCTGGGGATTCGGGCTCTACCAGGATCCTTGTCCGAGGCCCTTGACGCAATGGAGGGCTCTGAGATCATCGCAGACGTACTGGGCGACCACGTCTTCGAGTGGTTCGTCCGGAACAAGCGGTCCGAGTGGTCCGACTACAAGGCCGAGGTGAGCGAGTTCGAGTGGCGCCGATACCTTACGGCGCTTTAGGAGGTTCCGGCGATCTTGGAGGAGCTCCTCGTATATCCCGACCCTCCGCCTTCAGGAGTCGTCAGCGCTCTCGAAGCGGGGGGCTACAAGTGGCGACCGGTGGGTTCGCTGCGTCATGCCGAGCGCATGGAACCCGAGGACGGCTGGTCCGGGGCTTTGATCTGCGCCGACGCAGACTCCGAAACGGCCTTCGCCTTATGCAGAGCCGTGAGAAAGCGGGATGAACCTCTTTCGCCCCTCTTGTTGGTCGTAGCAGAGGCGCAGTTACGCGAACTTGAGCTTCGCGAGGACCTATTCGATGATTTCTGTGCTAATTCATCAAACGTCAAGGAGCTGTGCGCACGCCTCGACCACCTCTTCTGGAGGACCGGTCGTGGCAGTCGACCCGAGTTGGTTGAGCACGGAGGACTCGTGCTCAACCTTGAAACCTACCAGGCGAGCCTCTCGGGTCGGCCGCTGGATCTCACTTATATGGAATACGAACTTCTAAAGTTCCTGGCGACACACCCCGGGAGGGTCTTCACAAGAGAAACTCTCCTCTCGCGAGTATGGGGCTACGAGTACTACGGAGGCGCGCGCACAGTCGACGTTCACATAAGAAGATTGCGAGCCAAGCTCGGGGAGGAGCAGGCACACCTGATTTCAACGGTTCGCTCAGTCGGGTATCGCTTCGGACAGACGCGCTGGGAATCGTAACTGGGACTCGTAAAAGGCCCCGGATCAGGACCCCAGGTACGCCCAAGCCTCGATCTCGATTCGGGCTCCGAGGGGCAGTCCTGCCACGGCCACCGCCGACCGGGCTGGGCGGTGGCCACCGAATACCTCGGCGTACACCGCGTTCATAGCCGCGAAGTCAGCCATGTCCACCATGAACACGGTCGTCTTCGCGACATGAGACATGGACGCCCCGTTGGCTGAAAGCAGCGCTTCAAGGTTGGTCAGGCACTGCCTGGTCTGGGATGCCGCATCCCCGTCGACCAGTTGCCCATCGAGCAGGGGGATTTGTCCGCTACACACCAGCCAATCGCCAACCCGCACAGCCGGACTGTAAGGACCAACTGGCGCTGCGGGCGCGCTCATGAAGACTTTCCGATCGGCCGCGAGGACGCAGAAGAGTTCAAATCAGCTGAAAGAGTTTCCGCAACCGCAGGTGCGAGTGGCGTTGGGATTGTTGATGGAAAACCCGGCGCCCGTGAGGCCGTCTTTGAAGTCCAAGGTCGCTCCTACCAGGAGGTCAGCGCTCGCCGGGTCCACGACTACTCGCACAGAACCGTACCCGTAGGAAACGTCGTCGGGCGCCACGTCCGAGTCGAAGAACATTTCGTAGCTGAAGCCCGAGCAGCCTCCGGGTCGAACCGCGACCCTCAACGCAAGATCAGGGTTACCTTCGGCCTCGATGAGCTCGGCGACCTTAGCTACTGCGGGATCCGTGAGTGATATCGGGGGCTTGGTCTGTGTTTCGGTGCTGGTCACCGGTTCCTCCTCAAGTACGGCTGGGCCGACCGGGGCCGGCCAGCGGGCGCTTAGAGCTTTCGAGGTCACACTCTACCCGCCTCGACACCGGTAGTGCCGGCCGGTTACTTACGATCTCGCCGCAAGACACCCCGGGGCCAGTGGATCACCTGGACCGCTGGATAATCTGGACCGCTGGATAACCTGAACTGGTGGGTACCTTGAGTTGACAGAGTCGATTTCCAAGTCCGAAGAATATGGATCTTCCCCGGTCGTTTCTGAAGCAGCCGTAACGTCCGCACTACGCAGCGTTGTCGACCCTGAGTTGGGCGCGGACATCGTGGAGTTGGGTATGTACCGGGGCTTCAGCTTCGACAGCGACGTCTTGGTGGTGGAGGTGGCTTTGACTACCGCCGCCTGCCCGTTGCGATCGCAGATCAGCCGCGACGTCACTGAACGCCTCGGAGGTCTGCCCGGCATCGGACGCGTGCAGGTGAAGACCACCGAGATGAGCCCGGAGGAAAAACGCCGGCTGATGAACCGCGCCAGGGCCCGCGCTGCCGCCAACCCAACGCACACGCATATCCCTGATCGCACACGGGTCCTCGCCATCTCCTCTGGGAAGGGGGGCGTTGGCAAGTCCTCCGTCACCGTGAACCTCGCCGCCGGCCTTGCCGCACGAGGGCTGACCGTCGGCCTGCTCGACGCTGACATCGCCGGATTCTCCGTCCCTCGGATGTTGGGCATGCAAGGCGAGCTCGCTGCTCGACGTTCCGAATCAGACGGGAAGATCTTGATCCAACCGCTGACAAAGGCAGTAGGCACAGGTGAACTGAGAGTTGTCTCCATGGGTTTCCTTTCCCCCGAGGACGAGTCGGTCATGTGGCGCGGGCTCATGCTCAACAGAGCGGTGCAACACTTTTTGGAGGAGGTCGACTGGGGAGACCTCGACTACCTGTTGGTAGACATGCCCCCGGGAACCGGCGATATTCAGATGGGCTTAGCTCGGATGCTTCCACGCGCGGAAATGGTGATCGTAACTACGCCCGCTCTCGCCGCTCAAAAGGTTGCAGCCCGAGCAGCTGACATGGCCAGGAAGGGCTATCTCCGCGTGGCGGGCGTAGTGGAGAACATGAGCGGTTTCGTCTGCTCTCACGGTGATCTCTACGAACTGTTCGGCTCGGGCGGCGGTGAGCGGCTCGCCGCCGAGATAGGATCTCACCTGCTCGCCCGGATACCTATCGAGCCCGCAGTGTCCGCTGGGGGCGACAGCGGCAAACCCGCGGCACTTCTTGCAGGGACCGCCTCTGATGCCTTCGAAGTCTTGGTGGAGGCTGTCTTGGCCCTCGAGCCCGTAACTGAGATGTCAAGCTGCTCGGCACGGATCCTCGATACTGTCCGGAATGCTTTGGCCGCAAAAGCCTGAATGGAGGCATCTCCCTTGGCACACCCCGCTGGGTTCGGGCTATCGAGGCCGGCTACTTCTCCCCCGGCGACCACACGGCTTCGATGTCGTCAGGTTCGCAGCTCTTAGCAAGACCGTCCGCTGCCAGCTTACGCAGGTGCGCCCACACCGAGAAGCGGGCGACCGGGTGAAGGGCTGACGGGACGTCGGTATAGATCTGCTCTACCAGGTCGTCGACGCTCACGCCGTCAGGTCCTGCTCCGGTAAGGCAGGCGACCACCTGGGCCTCACGCTGCCGGCGATGGCGGAGGTAGTCGTCCAGCACTGCGGCTGGATCGTCGATCATCGCCCCATGTCCAGGTCCAATCTTTCGGGGAGTCCGACGGCGCACCTTCTCCAGGGACTCGAAGTACGCTGACATATCGCCGTCCGGAGGGGCTATCACCACAGTTGAACCGGACATCACGTGGTCACCCGAGAAGAGCAGTCCCGTGCCCGCAAGCTCGAAGCAGAGGTGGTTAGACGTGTGGCCAGGGGTCCACACGGCATCCACTGCGAAATCGCCGACGTCGAAGCGCTCCCCGTCCGACATCCGGCGGTCAGGCATGAAACCCTGGTCGTGACCGTCGAAATGGTGGCCCCCAGCACCCTGGCCTCTTGCTCGTGGGGCTGGGCCGAAGCCGATCACGGTCGCTCCGGTTGCCGCAGACATACGACGGGCCAGTGGCGAATGATCGAGATGCGAGTGCGTCACTAGCACGGCCCGGAGGCGGTCACCGTAGAGATCGAGAAGCCTGTTGAGGTGGCGGTCGTCGTCGGGGCCTGGGTCTATTAGAACCACCGACGACGTCCCGATCGCGTACGTGTTCGTACCCGGTCCGGTCATAACTCCCGGATTGGGCGCCACGACACGCGTCACACCATCCGCCACCACCGTGGCCACCCCCGGCAGCAGATCGTCCGGCCAGAGCGGCATGTCGGTCACATCCGCACTTTAGGACAGCGGGACCGGGCCGGCCAGCTCGTACCGTCTGGCCCCAACTACAGGTTCGCCGGCGCTGGCCGCTACGTTGTTGGGAGGAGGGAGTACGCCCGATGAGTGTCGCCGAAATAGTGGTCTTCGCAGCCTGCTGGCTGGTGGTTGCCACCCTGCTGTTATGGGGGGTCTTTAGCGAGACGTCCCGATCTAAAGCGCGCTCCGCTGCTCGCAAGCCACTTCGCTCAGCCACCGTCGGTTGGAACCGCCGCGAGGCCCGCAACCGCTCCGAATGGCATCCCTCCGGTCAAGGGCCCGTGGCTAACACCGACTGGGTCGTTGTCGAATCCGCCGCTGGGTCCTCGCCGGAGGTTCTTGCCGAGGCGAAGCTCGTTGCTGCTGCCTTGCTGGCATCTCGCGGGTTGGACATTACTTCGATGCCGCCGAGCGACATCCGTATCGAAGTGACCGCCAGCGGGGACGGAGCGGGAACGACCCGTGTATTAGTGAGGGCCGGGGCTATGCATGCGAGCAGGCGGCGCAGGTAAGAGGTTCGCTCGGGGCGACTCCTCCTACCGCTACTACCGGAACTTGGCTCTCCGAGCGGAGCCGCAAGCCTCAGTGCACGTCGACGTATACCCAGTCCCCGTCGACTCTGACTGGGAAGGTCCTCAGACCGGCCCTGCGCCCGGCAGTGGTGAGACGGTCTCCGGTTTCGACGTCGTAGCACCATCCGTGCCATGGGCAGATGAGCACGGTCCCGGAAACCGAACCGTCATCGATAGGGTTTCCAACGTGCAGGCACCTATTCTCCAGGGCCCTGAACCCGACCGGGGTGTCGAACACGGCCAAGTAGAGCTCACCGAAGCGCACTGGCCATCCACGGCCGGCCGGTATATCCTGCACCCGGCAGGCACGAAGCCATTCCACTATCCAGCCCTCAGCCGTCGGTCCCCTAGCAGGGAACCGTCATCCGGGCTCGAGCGGACGGCGCTCCAGTTCGTTGAGCCCACCCCAGATGCCATGCTGCTCCTTGGAGCGGATAGCGTACTCAAGGCAGGGCTTGCGGACGTCGCAGCCAGAACAGATCGCCTTAGCCTTGGACTCGCGATTCTCCCTGTCGTCTTTTCGCTCGAAATGCGAAGGCGGGAAGAACAACGCCGTGTTAGGGCCGCGACAAGCCGCTTTCGCCTGCCACATCTCTTCAGCATGTAGAACGCTCATAACTATCCCCCATTGCCTCCGCAGAACGGTAGCGCCTCATCCACACCTACGACAAGAGGGACCCGTAGAATTTTGACCACTTTGAGCAGCACTTTGTCTCCGAGAGACTCTCCGGGGGTTCCGCCGCGCTTTAGCGCTCCCTCCAGAGTGCTGATTGTGGCCGGGAAGGGAGGCGTAGGCAAGACCACCGTCTCAGCTGCGGTCGCCTATCTGGGCGCCGCTTCGGGCCTCGACGTTCTCATTGTAGAAGTCGAAGGCAAGAGCGGACTCCCCGAGCTTTTCGGCCGTGATGACAGCCTCGCCTACGAGGAGGCAGTGCTCCTCGAAGCAGGTGAAGCAGGCCCCGGATCAGGTGCCGTGAGGGCGCGCACCTTGACCCCAGACGATGCGCTCGTCGAGTACCTGGACGGCCGGGGACTAGGCAAGATAAGTCGGCGACTCCGAACGACAGGAACCTTGGACGTGATCGCCACTGCAGTGCCAGGAATCAAGGACATCTTGGTGCTCGGGAAGGTGAAGCAACTGGAGGTAGCGGCCGCCGCCTCCGGCTCTCCTGGCCTGATAGTCGTCGACGCTCCCGCCGCCGGGCACGCTGTTACCTTCCTGTCGAGTGCGTACGGCCTGATCGAGGCCGCAGCAGTCGGACCCATCCGCTCCCAGGCATTGGAAGTCTCCGAGATGCTTTCCGACCCTGAACGCTGTCAGGTTATGGTAGTAACGCTGCCCGAGGAGACCCCCGTCAACGAGGCCGCCGACACCGCGTTTCACCTAGAGGACCGGGCTTCGGTCAAATTGACCCCGATCGTGGTCAACGGCGTGTGGCCCCGCGTCACCCTTCCGGGCCGGCTTGAGCGCGAGCGGTATGGACTCAGCCCGGAGGAAGCGGCCAGAATCGAGGCCGCTGTCGAGTTTCGCCTCGCTCGGCAGGATCTCCAGGCTGAACAGCTGTCCCGCCTGGCCTCACTACTACCGCTGGAGCAAGTGCAGCTTCCATACCTGTTCAACGTGGACTTGGACATCGAAGCTACCCGGACGCTCGCTCTAGAGCTCGGACGGCAGCTCGAAAGACCACAGCCGTGACGGAGCGCTCAACTCTGGACGGCCTGCTGTCGCGGCGCGAAGTAGTGATCTGCGCCGGACCCGGCGGCGTCGGCAAGACGACCTGCGCTGCAGCGATAGCCCTTCACGGAGCCCGACTAGGCCTCAGATCCTGCGTGGTAACCATAGACCCGGCGAAGCGTCTCGGCGATGCCCTGGGGGTAGCCTCGCTGACTAACGAGGCGCACCGCGTGGACATCGACCCTCCGGCTCCACCCGGTGGTGGCCTGTGGGCGCTGATGCTGGACACGAAGTCCACGTTCGACGAGGTGGTCACCCGGTATTCCGCTTCGCCAGAGCAAGCCCAAGCGATCCTTTCCAACCGCCTATACCGCAACATATCAGGGGTTCTCGGGGGCACCCAGGAGTACATGGCGATGGAGAAGCTGTACGCGCTTCACAGTTCCGGGCTATACGACCTCATCGTCGTCGACACACCGCCGACCCGTCACGCCCTCGACTTCGTAGACGCGCCCGGCAGGTTGATGCGCTTCTTGGACAACAGAGTATTCCGTCTTCTGATGTCGCCCACCAGGGTCGGTCTGAGGGCCATTGGGGCAGCCACCAACCTCCTCCTTCGTGCGGTATCGAAGGTCGTCGGAGGGGCAGTAGTTAACGATGCCGTTGCGTTCTTCACCGCCTTCGAAGGGATGGAACAGGGTTTCCGTGACCGAGCAGCCAATGTCTCTGCCCTCCTCAGCGACCCGCGCACTGGCTTTGTGGTCGTCACAACACCCCGCCGAGAAGCCGTGAACGAAGCGATCTTCTTCGCCGACCGCCTGGCAGGGTCGTCGGACCGAGTTGACGCGCTCGTAGCAAACCGTATGTTCCCGTCGTTCGGCTCCTTGCCAGCTGTCATGACCGCTGCGCTGACCGACGTCCCCGGACAACTCGACGTTCCTGACGGGGATCGGACAGCTTCGAACCTCGCTCGCAGCGACGTCGAGGCAACTGCAAGGATCCTCACTGACTTCGAGCAGATCTCCTCAAAGGAGGAGAGTCACATATCCGAGCTCGCTAAGCGTCTACCAGGAACAGCGATCATAAGAGTTCCTTTCCTGGCCGCAGACGTCCACGATATGGGCGGGCTCGACGAGGTACAGAAGTTGCTGTTCGCTGTGAGCTAGAAGGCTGGGCGCTGACGCTACCTAGGAGCCAAGCACCCCGGAGGCATCCTGGGGGTCCACCGCGGTTCGTAGAGACGACTTTGCCTGCTCAACATTGTCAGTGACGCTTACTATGCGATCAAAGCCCGTTGTCTTGAGCAGGCGTACGAGTGTCGGCCGGTCGCATGCGACTGCGACGTCACCCCCCAACTCCCGGGTCCGGCGGATCCCCCCGATCAACGCGCCAAGACCCGCGCTGTCGATGAAAGGTACGCCGGAAAGGTCTATAACCAGCTTCTTGGCGGATGCCACGTCAGCCAAGACCTGACGGAACTGTGCAACGGTGAACGCGTCCAACTCACCTGCCGGACGGCAGATGCTAAAACCGTCACCGGTTTCCTCGGTTCCTATCGTGAGCACAAAACCTCCTCGGCCTCTTCGGGACCTTAACCAATCGTACCCCTACGAGCGCCACGCTAACCTCATAGTCGTGACGGAGATCCTCGTAGCAGCCGACGACCCAAGCGTGTTCGACGAGGTGCGGTCTGTCCTCGCGGATGACTCCACGGCGCTTCGCTGGGTACGACGAGGGGAGGCAGTGCGCGAGGCGATCAACTACGGGCCAGCTGACCTGGTGATCGCCGACATGCAGATTGGGACCATGGGTGGTATCGCTGTCGCTTTGGACCTCGCCCTCGAAGCCGATGCCGGAAGGCTGGAGCCGCAGCCGATACTGCTTCTCCTCGATCGCAGGGCCGACGTGTTCATGGCCCGCCGAAGCGGGGTCCGCGGCTGGCTGGTAAGACCCTTCGACCCGATCCGCCTGCGGCGGGCGACCGCAGCACTCTTGGAAGGGGGCACCTGGCACGACGACAGCTACCTTCCTACACCCGTGGCTGTTGCGGTCCACTAAGCTCGTAGACAACGGGAAGTAGCGCAGCTTGGTTAGCGCGCAGCGTTCGGGACGCTGAGGCCGCGGGTTCGAATCCCGCCTTCCCGACCACGACAAGACCGGTCCGCCGCCCGAAGGCGAGATGGGCTTATCGTAAAGTTGCGCGTGCCGGTACCTTGATCGTTGCGATGTCAGGTGTGACTGTTTCTGCTCCTACGAATATCCGCTCTCCCCGCATGGACCAACGCTTCGCAGTTAGCGCGGTTTACGTGGCGGCCCTGTTCCTGAGCATCCTCGACGTGACGATCGTCAACGTGGCAATCCCCACTATAGGGCGTGACTTCCACACCTCTGCAGCTTCAGTAGATGTAGTGGTTATCGGTTTCCTGGTTAGCTTGGCGGTGTTCATCCCGGCTTCGGGATGGATCGGTGACCGCTTCGGCGGCAAACGAACTCTCCTCGTGGCTGTAGCGGTGTTCACTGTAGCTTCTGCAATGTGCGGCCTCGCCACCAGCCTCGGCGAACTGGTCGTGTTCCGGGTGATCCAAGGGGTTGGAGGGGGCATGCTAACACCGGTAGGAATGGCGATGCTTTACCGAACATTCCCTCCCTCCGAACGCGTCCGGTTGGCTGGCATCCTGATGGTCCCCACCGCCCTTGCCCCCGCTCTAGGGCCCGTCATCGGAGGCCTGTTAGTCACTGACCTGACTTGGCGCTGGGTCTTCTTCGTGAACTTGCCCATCGGGTTGGCTGCGCTGATCTTCGGCGCTCTATTCGTTTCGGAGCAGCGCGAGTCGAGACCGGGCAATTTCGACCTGTCAGGCTTCGCTCTCGCCGGGGCCGGGCTCGGAGCCGTGATGTACGGTGTCTCGGAGGGTCCCGCCCAGGGTTGGGGTTCGACCACGGTGATCGCCATGATGGTGGTCGGAGTAGCGCTCCTGGCTGCGATGGTTCGTGTAGAACTATCGGTGGACCAGCCGATGATCAACCTTCGACTGTTCAGCGACCGCCTGTTCCGAGCGACCAACGTTTTGGTGGTCATAACCATGACCGGGTTCTTCGGGGTGCTTTATCTGGTCCCCCTCTATTACCAAGATGCCAGAGGGCTAACAGCCCTTGACTCCGGGCTGAGCACCTTCCCCGAAGCTATCGGCGTTCTGATCGCCGCTCAGGTCGTCAGCCGGTACCTGTATCCGCGTATCGGGCCAAGACGTCTGATGGCGGCCGGCTTGGCCGGGATAGCAGCGGTTACTGTGTCGATGGCGGCCGCGACCGGGCCCTCCACCAGCCTCTGGTACATGCGGGTGCTGATGTTCTCCCTAGGCTTCTGCATTCCCTTCGTGATGATGAGTATGCAGGCCGCTGCTTTTGCGACGATCTCCCCTGCGTCGACCGGACGGGCTTCTACACTCTTCAACGCCAACCGTCAGCTCGGCGGCGCCGTCGGAGTTGCGTTGCTGAGTACGGTCCTTGCGGCAATCGGGCCAACCCGCCAGATCGGAGTTCAGACCGTCGCCCATGTGGCCGCCTACCAAGGAGCCTTCCTAGCCGCGGCAGCCGCCGCCGTGGCTGGATCGGTGACGGCGCTGCTCACGGTGCGCGACGCCGAAGCAGCTTCGACCATGGTAAGGCGCGTCCAGCCGGCAAAATCAGCTCATATCGTGGAAGCTACCGCCTGAGAGCGGTCGCATTACTATTGGCCTACTTGCAGCGCAGGTCCTCACGGTCTGCGCGGACGACGAGGAAAGAAACCGCTCGTGCTTTGCACGTAGCGGGCGTAGCCTTCGCCCTTGGCGGCGAGCAGGTTCTTTTCGAGAAGCGACTTACCTGTTTTCGCAACGATCATGAAGGTCATAACAATAGGGGAGAAAACGGAAGCGACGCCGATCCACGTTGCGCCCGCAAGCCCCCACACCCCCCACCAAAGGCAGGTGTCGCCGAAGTAGTTGGGGTGTCGACTCCAAGCCCACAGTCCCTCGCTCAGGACCTGACCGGCGTTGGCCGGGTCGGACCGGAAGGCCTGGAGCTGAGCGTCCGCAACCGCTTCGAGGAGTAACCCGGCGACGGCAACACCCGTTGAAACCCATCCCAGTATTCCGAGAGTCGATGGCTCATACATGCAAACCTGAATTGGCATCGAGACCAGCCACATCATCAGCCCTTGGGGAAGGTATATATGCGTCAGAGCGAAGATCGTCTTGCTTCGTTCTGCTCTACTGAGCAGAGTCACGTACCTCTGGTCCTCTCCCCTGTCTTTCGCTCGCCAGTACAAGTGAGTTGCCAGGCGCAGTCCCCAGACTGCGACAACGGTGAGCACGACGGCCTTGCGCTCTAGGTTGCCTTGTCCCACCGACAGGGCTGCGCTCACAATAGCTACCAGAACGAACCCGACCCCCCAAGCGACGTCAACGATCGAGTGCCGTGATTTACGAAACGCTAATGCGCTCGTGGCCGTCATCAAGACCGCTATCACCCCAGCGCTCAGGGCAAGGTTCTTAAGCAAGGACACCCCGTCAAGCGAACTCATGTCCAAGTCCCAATGGCCTTAATGTCAGACGTTATCTGCCCTGTTTCCCTAGAGCCACGGTGTTCGTGCACGCACGCACGCATCCTACCCTTAACAAAACGCTAGAAATTGCCCCCGAAAGCTGTGTCTGTCATCCTGCCTCCAGTCGATGACAGACACAGCTGACCATGAAAAGGGACCTGTGAATCCGTCCTTTTCAAATCTCCCCCAAATATAGGCCGGCGGCGGCGACCCAAGAGACTTTTTGGTGCGCGTTCCGGTAGGGCTAATCGCTCGCATGTAAATGATCTCCGCAAGGCGCAGTACCTCGACCATGACGGCTTTGGTGCCCCTACGGTGAGAGACGCAAAGATGTGACTCGGACAGGCTCATCCCTCACGGTCTAGTCCAGGCAGGATGCCCTATGCTCACGAAGGCGAGCGGTTGTAGCACGAACTCATGGCATCCATCGGGAAATCACGGAGTGTCCGGCTGGGTTATTCCTACGCTCCCAGCTCAGGAGGTAGCGGGCGTGCTCGCCGCACCAACGGTACACTGCAGCCTGCGTGACTGGTTCGCTTGCTGGCGCCTCTTCACGAGCGAGGATGATCGGCGCCAAGTAGCTGACCAACTTGTTCGCAGTGTCGGGAGCTACGCTGGCGACGCTGGCGAGAGCGTCGTAGTTAGCTGCCCGGCCCGAAGCGACGGCTGCTGCGAGCCTGGACGCCGTCAGACCGCGTCCCTTGCTGAAGTACCTGTGGAGAGGTGGCTTGGGCTTTAGAGCAGGAGCCGTAGGAGGGGGCCGACCGGTTACGACGGCTTCGACAGCCGTGGTGACCGCTGGAAGCCCCGCAGACTTGTAGATAGTCGCCTTTACTTCTGGGAAACGCTCGGGATCACTGGACTCACGTAGATGATCCTCCTCAAAACTATGTCCTTGGGCGGCAACTACAACTGTGGTTACCCGGTCGACCTCTCGGAACCTTTCCAATGCGTCGAGCCCGTCGAAAGACCACTCGTGTACAGGATCGTTCCAGGTGAGGTCTAAAAGAACAGCATCGTAGCGCGGCCTGCCGCGGACAGCTAGGTCCAGTTGGTCTGGAGCCGTCACAAGATTCAGGTAGCAGCCCTCGAACGCGGCTGCGAGGTGCGGTGCGAGATAGCCGGCTAAGGGTGAAACGATCAGCAACCTGAGATGATCCATAAGCAACATCCTGCTTTAAAAGCATACACTCGTAGAGCTTTTTGCACTAACGAGCCCTCATCATGCGAGATCAGCCTACGCGTTTTAGTAAAAAGACGCTACCTTGCAGATACCCATCTGTCAGCACTTCTCGCAGTAGATGCGTGATACGGTGGCCCGCTTGTCAAATCCGAAGATGAATGGTCGCAACAGAGCCCAGCAGGCGTCGCTAGTCGACCGCCTAGCATATTGAGATAGTTCAACATCATTGGGACTGTCATAAATGTTCGACTCAGTCAGCGAGCTAAAGAGGCTCAGGGTTGTGATCGTCGACAACGAGGCCATCGGGCGCTTGGGCATGACCGCCGTTTTGTCGTCCGATCCGAGACTGGAAGTCGTGGGCGTGTACGACCACGACGAGAGCCTGCGACCGGAGCGTTCCTGGACAGGTGTGGACGTCGCTGTGGTCGATGCCGCCGATGACCAGCTACCGGGGGACCAGTTCCCCGGTGTCGCTGTGGTTCTAGCGATACGCGAACAAAGCCCGCCGGGAAGCGTCTCGATTGTCGTTATCACCGGCCACTTCTTCGACGACGCTCTGCGCCGCAGGATGCGCGAAGCGAAAGCCGACTACTTCTACCACAGAAGCGCACTTGCAGAGCCCGAGCGGCTTATCGCTGCGGTGCTATCACCACCGGTGGCCCAGAACCTGGTACCGCCAGAAGCAGGTATCGACGAACTGGACCGTCTGGGCATCAAGCCAGCTACAGCCGTTAACGCCGCTGTAGCATGGGCGCGTCGCCACAGCCAGCACGGGGGCATCGTCCCCCCGGGGTCAGGCAGACGTAAGGCTGACGGCGTGCGCCGCGACTTCAATCGTGTCGCTCAACTAGAGCCACGTAACCACGATGGAACTCCTCCGAACCGGCACCAGGAGATACCGTCCCATCCGCAGATACAGCGCTTCTTGGAATGGGCGACCAAGGTCAAGCATCACTGAGCCCAATCGCAGGTCAAGCCATCTCTCCTAGCACTGCGTCGGCGACCAGCGACAGGTGATCCAGGTCTGAGATGTCAAGCATCTGCAGGTAAGCCACCTGGGCTCCAGCGTCCCGGTAGGCAGACAGCTTGGAGATCACCTGCTCCGGGTCGCCCGCCGCGCCGCTGCTCATCAACTCGCTCGGTTCTCGTCCGATCGCAGCAGCGCGACGCTCAAACCCGGCCCGGTCTTTCGCACAGCACACCACCAAAGCGACCGATCGCCGCAGTGTTCCCGGGTCCCTTCCCAACGTCACGCAAGCCGCTTCGACGTCGGCCTGTCGCTGGGAGAACACGTCGAGCGGAACAAACGGCAGGTTGTACTCGTCTGCGAATGTAGCCGCCAGGGCAGGGGTTCTCCTCGGCCCAGCCCCTCCCACGATCAACGGCGGGTGAGGCTCCTGAGTCGGTTTGGGCAGGCCTACGTTGGCGGTCACCTCGTAGAAACGCCCTTCGAAATCGAAGGGGCGTTCGGCAGTTGCGGACCAGATTCCTCTGAGGATCTCCAGCTGCTCGGCCAACCGGTCGAACCGCTCGGCTAGAGGCGGGAACGGGATGGAAAAGGCCTTGTGCTCCGCCTCGAACCAGCCAGCGCCGAGACCGAGTTCGACCCGACCGCCGCTCATTGCATCGACCTGGGCGACAGTGACGGCCAAGGGGCCGGGCAGCCGGAAGGTGGCGCTCGACAACAGCGTTCCGAGGCGGATTGACCTGGTGTCGCGAGCGAGGCCCGCCAGGGTCGTCCACGCATCGGTTGGGCCCGGCCCAGGGTCGCCACCTCCCATGCGAAGATAATGGTCGGACCGAAAGAAGGCGTCGAAGCCGGCGTCCTCCGATGCGAGCGCGAAACGCAGGAGCTGCTCGTAGGTCGCTCCCTGCTGGGGTTCGGTGAAGATACGCAAAAGCACGTCAACTTCCTAGCACGCCGAAGTCCCAGGCGCCGATGGTCGTACGGCACGAAGGTGCTCTCAAGCTGCGCCCGTCGCACATATGCGCCTAGCATTGCCTGCGCCGACAGGAGATGATGACGATGGACCTTGAAGGAAAAGTTGCGATAGTGACCGGGGCGTCCAGCGGGATAGGAGAGGCCGTCGCTCGGACATTCGCTCAAGCGGGAGCGGCGGTGGCGGTCAACTCGTCGTCTTCGGTTGAGGCCGGCCGGGCGGTAGCTGACTCCCTACCGGAGGGACTCTACGTGCAGGCAGACGTAGCCGACGACGAAGAGTGCCGCGCCGTCGTCGATGAGGTCCTGAAGCGCTTCGGGCGGATTGACATTCTCGTGAACAACGCTGGAACCACAAAGGTGATCCCCCACGGCAACCTAGACGCAGCGACTGACCTGATATGGAGAAGGATCTTCGACGTCAACGTACTCGGAGCGTGGCACATGACCCGAGCGTCCCTGCCAGCCCTGCGTGCCAGCGGAGCGGGCGTAGTCGTCAACGTCAGCTCGATCGCCGGGGTCCGCCCGGTCGGCAGTTCGATCCCTTACGCTGCGTCTAAAGCTGCTCTCAACCATATGACGATCCTCCTTGCGAATGCGCTCGGCCCTGAAGTAAGAGTCAACGCAGTCGCTCCTGGCCTGGTGGACACGCCCTGGACCGCGGACTGGGACGCCGTGCGAGCGGCCGTACGCGAACAGGCCCCTCTCAAGCGCTCGGCGACACCGCACGAGGTTGCCGAAGCGGTAGCTGCGTTGGTCACCTCCACCTTCGTGACGGGACAGGTTCTCTGCGTCGACGGTGGAATGTCTCTCCGCTAGGGTCGCTCAAACCGTGGAGACAATCGGATCGACGCCCGGCGATGACCCCGACAAACGTGTTAGTGGCCAACACCTCCCTCCCGACTCAGGCTCCGTTCTGGGCGGTCTTGTCGTCGTCGAGTTGGACACGTCGGTAGCTGGAAGCATCGCAGGGATGATCCTCGCCGACTACGGTGCTCGTGTCATCAAAGTTGAGGACCCCGAAGCCGGGCTAAGAGAGCGTCTCAATCCCGGGTTCGCCGTCTGGAACCGGAGCAAAGCCAGTCTGGCCTCAGCGTTTGACGACCGGCAGTGCGCCCGTTTCGAGAGCCTGATCTCCGACGCGGACGTCTGCGTCACCGGTTGCATCGGGAACCCGGACCCCTCCGCGCTCGCAACCTTGAACCCCCAACTGGTAGTCGCCGCCGTGCCCCCCTACCGCGGCCCGACGCCCTGGGCCGGTGGCGGCGAAGACTCCTCCCTGCTGGACGCTCTGAGCGGTTTGTCCATGAGGCAGTCCTCCTTTGAAGACGTGCCTGTCGACCTGGTATATCCCCACACGTTGTACATCCAAGGCTTGTGGACGGCCACATGCGCCGTGGCAGCCCTCGTGGAGCGGACCACGACAGGCAAGGGACAGATCCTCAACGTCGACGGCCTGTCGGCTGCGCTCATAGCCGGTGCCGCCGGGTTCGTCTTTGACCCGTCGGACGATACGAGCGTCACTCCTGTCGGGCCAGGGGGTGCCAGCCCGTGTTATACGCGCTACCGATGCTCTGATGGAGAGTGGCTCTTCCTCGGCGCCCTACTGCCCCGATTCCAGATGACCGTCTTCGAGACCCTGGGGATCGATGAGATTCCCGACGATCCGAGGATCGCCGGGGATCTGAGCCGAATCCTCTTACCCGAGAACCGTCTTTGGGTTCGAACAGCTATGCAGGAGCGCTTCTTCACCGACAGCCGGGAGCATTGGCTAACCGTGCTGGAAGAGGCCGGATGCCCAGCCGGGCCCGTCCTGGATCGGGATGAATGGCTGGACCACCCTCAGCTGCGAGCCTGCGGTCAGCGCGTAGAAATCGACGATCCCGAACGAGGACCGGTCGTGATGCCGGGATTGCTGATCGACATACCCGACGCTCCCGGCAAGATCGCTTCCGCCGCACCGCTTCTTGGGGACCTCGACGTGTCAAGCGTTCGGTCAGAGTGGCGGCGACGTAGCGCCGAACCAGTGGGCCGGCCGGAGTGGCAACGCCCCGCGCCACCCGCCTCAACACAACCTGACTCTCACGCCGCCAGCGCAGCTACCTACGATGCCGTGGGCCCGCTCAACGGTGTAAAAGTGCTCAACCTGGGAACTATCCTCGCTGGTCCACTGGCCGGGTCGCTGCTCACAGCGCTGGGAGCTGACGTGGTGAAAGTCGAACCCCCAGAAGGCGACGCATTCCGAGAGCCTGGATTTTCGTACAACCGGGGTATGCGAAGCCTTTCCATCGACCTTCGTACCCGTGGCGGACTCGAAGCTTTCCACAGGCTCACCCGGCAAGCTGACATAGTCATCGACAACTACCGGCACGGAGTCGCACAACGCCTCGGCGTCGATCATCCCACACTGTCAGCTTTGAACCCTGCACTTGGATGCTTCTCGCTTACGGGTTTCGGCGAGACAGGACCGTTAGCTACCAAAGCCGCCTTTGATCCCCTTCTCCAGGCTATGAGCGGAATGATGGCCGCACAGGGCGGCGACGACGAGCCCGTCTTCTTGACAGTGGCAGTCAACGACGTGGCTGCCGCCGTCGCTGGAGCTCTGTCATCTTGTTTGTCACTTTACTATCGCACGCGAACTGGTCGCGGACTCAAGACCGCCACGTCCCTCGCCGCAGTATCAGCCTTCATGCAGTCAGGTGAGCTCGTCAGATTCCCCGGACGGCCACCGGCTACGCGCGGAGGGCGTGACTTTCCCGGTCCGACAGCACTCGACCGCTTCTATCGCGTCAGAGACGGATGGGTGCGGCTGCGGGCGACTCCGGATGACCTGCCCAGCCTGATTGACGCTGGCCTGATTGACGCTGGCCTGATTGACGCTGGCCTGACCGAACGTAACCATAAGGACCCCCTAGCCATCGCCGCCAACCTGGCCGGGCGCGCCGGAACCGAGGTCGTCCGCCTACTGACAAGCTTAGGAGTCAAGGCCGCCGAAGCTAGAGGCCTCACCGACCTCGCCTCGGATATGGACCTCAGGGCTAGCGACCTCTTCTCAGAGCATCCCGTCGCCGGCGGTTCGAGCGTCCTTACACCCGGGCGGTGGGTCCGTTGGGAACCTCCCAGGCCCCTCGCAGCTATGCAGGCCCCGGGTCTCGGGGAGCACACCGTTGAAGTCCTCGCCCAAGCCGGGTTCTCCCCACACGAGGTTGACGAGTTGATTCGCTCCGGATGCGTCGTGACCGGCGGGCCGATGGTGGTCGGCCGGGTCCACCGCTACAGGTGAAGCAGCGACTCCACCGACTGGCTACTAAGGGGAAGGCCGCTCGGGGGCTGGTCCGTCTTGGCGACGCTGAGCTAATCATCGGGGAAAGGCACTCGGGCCGTCGCAGCGGTCTATTGTCGACTCCGACAGCGAGTGCGTATTCGGGAGGTCATCGCGATGGCGAACATGGATCTGATATCCGAAGGTCTGCTTTTCCCCGAGGGGCCCGTGGCGACGTCCTCGGGAAAGGTGATCCTCGCCGAGATCTACAGCGGACAGTTGACTGCCGTCGACACGACTAACGGTGAACTGGAGCGCCTCGCCGTGTGTGGCGGCGGACCCAACGGAGTCGCAGTAGGGCCGAATGCGATGCTCTACGTCTGCAACAATGGCGGCTTCGAGTGGCACCACTCAAATGGCCTGATAGCTCCTGGACGCCAACCAGAAGACTACAGCGGCGGAAGGATCCAAATCGTCGATCCCGCTAGCGGAGTGGTCACAGATCTATACGCGGCTGCCGGCTCCTACCCGCTCCGAGGACCCAACGACTTAGTGTTCGACACGGCCGGCGGGTTTTGGTTCACGGACCTGGGAAAGACCAGAAAACGAGATGGCGACTTAGGGGGGTTGTACTACGCCACGGCTGACGGATCCAATATTCGCGAGGTTGTACACCCTCTGACTCAGCCCAACGGCGTCGGTCTCTCCCCGGACGGGAACCAGATTTACGTGGCCGAGACCGGACCGGGACGGGTCTGGACCTGGAACATCGAATCGCCCGGACGGCTAGCTCGCAGCGGCAACGGACCGGGAGGCGCGCAACTGCTGTGGGGGTTTGATGGCTATCAGATGCTTGACTCTCTCGCAGTCGATTCGGATGGCAACGTCTGCGTGGCGACGCTCATAACCGGGGCGATAAGCGTGATAAGTCCCGACGCAAAGCTCGTTGAGCAGATCAGGCCCGCCGAGCATGACCCTTTTATAACCAACATCTGCTTCGGCGGTCACGACCTGCGAACCGCCTACATCACCTCTTCCGGGCGTGGACGCCTGTACTCCACCCAGTGGCCGGTGCCAGGCCTTGAGCTCGCCTACAATCTTTAGAGGCGCTGCGATACGGGAACGCTTTCCCGCGCAGTGCTAAACGTCCGTACCTCCCGCTACTTCGTACGACCACAACTCCGATGCCACCGACACGGGCCCGCCGTGGGGAGCCGGCCTATCAGTACCAGCGTGGCCGTGAGCGAAAGCCGGGGAGGTAACCCACCCCTGGAAGGACTCCTCGTCCTTCCACCTGGTTACAACCAACCACTGGTCACGTCCATCAGTCGGACGCAGAAGTTCAAAACCCTCGAAACCGGGCTGGCCATCCACGGCTCCGGCACGGGCGGCGAACCTGTTGGCCAACTCGTCTCCGGACTCCGACGGGACGGTTATGGCGTTGATCTTGATTACAGTCACGCGAACATTATGTACCAGCGGGATCAGCCCTCGACTCCGGTACAGGGCTAAGCAGCCGAGTTAACCTCTGTAGGGCAATGAACCTCTGTCGGCCGGCGATCTACTGTCGGTAGTGCTCGACGACCTCGCCGGAGCGTAGTTCGGCGGCGTCCGGGTCGCCGCCGGCGGTGCGACGGGCTCTTCTCTGACGGAGAAGATCCCAGCACTGATCCAGTGCCACCTCAACGGCGCGCAGGCGGGTCAGTTCTTCCCCACTTAGCGGGGTACCGACATGAGCCTGCTGAAGGCGGTGCTCCTCCTCGGTCAACTCGTTGATCCGGGCCACTACTTCTAGGTCGTCCACCTGTCACTCCCATGCCACATTTACTCGAAGATGGCGTAGGCCGCCTCTCTCATAGTACGGCTATAAGCCCGCCGCCCGGCGCACGGGACGGACAGCCCTCTTACAAAAAGGCGCCTTCGACGCAAGGGGGATCACTTCATCGTGGCTGTAGCGACCATCTTTCCACTGGTGTCCACGAGACGGACCGTGTTAGCTCCTCGGGCTGACACTGGTATATACGTCGCCCAGTAGCCACCCTGCGAGGTTACCTGGAAGGTTCCAAGAACGATCACTTTGCCGGCCGGGCTGACCAGCTCGCAGCGGAGAGTCCCTACCTGGCTCGCTGATATTCCCATCGACATCCAAGGATGGCCGTCGGAATCGAAGAACACCCTTCCAACCGGTCCCGAAGGGCCGACCAGCAGCGACGCAGACCAGCCGCCAGTCGTATCAGAGGCGACAGTGGATGAGGTTCCTGTCGCAGCCGAACCGATCGCCGCACCAGCACCTAAGAGCAATGCCGCTGCGGCAGCGACTGCCGCCAGGTGCTTCCACGAAACACTACGCCGGGAACCGGACGCCTTGTAGGTGCGCCTGTCGGCCCGCTCCCAACGGTTACGGGGAAGCGCCGATGTACCCCCGAGGATCTGGCTATCGATGCGGGCCAACACCCGATCCTCGAAGCCAGCTGGGGGCTCTGCCGGCGGAGCCTGGGCTGCGATCCGGTCGGCCACAGCGCTCAACTCGAGCAGTTCTTCCCGACACGCCGGACAGCTTGCGAGGTGTGTCAGGACGGAGGTCCGTTCCTCGGGGTCGAGCACCCCGAGGGCCATCTCGGCGAGGGTCTCGGGGTGGGAGTCGGAGCGAGTGTAATCAGTCATTGGAATGCTCTGCCAGGTGTTCGTAACGAAGGGAGCTGCGAAGACGTCCCATAGCCGTCCTTATCCGGGTCTTCGCAGTTCCGAGGGGTATCGACTCGGCCGCGGCTACCTGCGACGCTGACATGCCCAGCATGCCGGCGAGCACGATAGCCCTTGCCTGATCAGTCGGTAGGAGGCGAAGAGCCCTCGTGATCTCGCGAGACGACTCCGCCTCCAGGGCCTTAGTTTCGGGCTCGTTCGGTCCTGCGGGCAGCGCCGCAAGAAGAGCGTCCACCTCTATCGGGTCGGCCTTGCGCACCCGCGTCGTGTCGATAGCAAGGTTTCTGGTTATAGCAGCCAGCCAGGTGCCTACCGATCCTCTACGGGCGTCGTAGGTTGAACCGTGCCGCCACGCCCGCTCGAAGGCCTGCTGAGCGACGTCCTCAGCTCCCGTCGGGTCCCCCAGAACAGCCAGAGCGACACCGTAAACTCTCGATTGGAACCTCCGGATGAAAGCCACAGCCAGTTCCCTATCACCGCTGGCGTAACCCGCCAGCAACGCTTCGTCTGAGAGGCTTGACACCGGTATTCCCATCTGCCTCACATCATAGTTACGGACCCGAGCGCTTATCGGATTGAGCGCCACGGACGCCCCGACGTGCAGCCAGGACTAGCGGTTCTCTCACCGCTTCAATCCGTTAGGGAGCCCCGGACGTATATGCCCGTAGAAAAGCACGTCGTCGCCGAGGATCCTCTGCGACCAGGGACGAAAGGTTGAACGAATGAGAAAGACAACTGGCGTTTCGCTGGCAGTCGGAATGGCCATACTGACGGCCGCTTGTGGTTCGTCCACGAAGACCTCGAGCGCCTCGGCTCCAACGAGCGTCCCCGCGGCATCGTCGACCACGGCAAGCACAGCTCCGTCCTCGACCATGTACTCCAGCGCCTCCTCGACGTCGTCTCCCACCGCGGCGTCGCCCACACCGACCATCGGTATCGCAACGGACTCGATGTACGGGAACATCCTCGAGTCCAACGGCAAGACTCTCTACGCTTTCTCCACGGATACCTCTACTACAAGCTCCTGTACAGGTAAGTGTGCAACCGCCTGGCCGCCACTGGAGACTACGGGCACGCCGACGCTCGGCTCTGGGGTCAACGCGTCGCTCGTTGGTCACATTATGCGACCCAGCGGAAAAATGCAGGTGACCTACAACGGGCACCCCCTGTATTGGTTCATCAAGGACATCAAAGCCTCTGCTCCTAATACGACTCTCGGCGAGGACTTGGCCACTTTCGGCGGGGTGTGGTACGTGGTGTCGGCTTCTACGGGCAACCCAGTGACGTCCGCTGTGTCGAGCTCGACGTCGTCGACCACTGCAGGTTCCGGCTACTAGGGCCCGAGCGGGCTGCGTCCAGCGGGACTAGCCTCCCCCGTCGTGGCGAGTGTTCCTTTTCTAATGCCCGGGGTCAGGGTTCCGTGACAACCCTGACCCCCATCGACGAGCTTTTCGTCCACCAGATACCACAGACCCTTTCAGAGGTGGCGGTCTCGAACCCTTATTGGCGCGAAAGCTACTTCTTCGAGATGCACCGCCCAGAAGCGGACGGCGACCTGGTGTTTATGACTATGGCCCGCTACCCGGCGTCGGGAGTCGTGGACTCCCTGCAAATGGGTCGAGTGGGGGGCGAGCGGATCTTGGGGCGTCTCGAACGGTCTTTCGGGGACGACCCACACGGCTCGCACGTCGACGGGGCCTACGTGGAGGTGGTCGAGCCGTTCGAGACGATCCGATTGTGGGCCGACCCTGCTGTCGCCTCGATAGGGATCGACGTGACGTTTCGGGCCAGGACCGCACCGTACGCTCTGCGGCGAGGCACGTTGCGCGCCGGATCCGACGTCGTATGGGACCAGAGCCACGTTCTGCAGTCCGGCGTGTACGAAGGCACGTACACCGTGGAAGGCAAGGCCTTCGAGATCGACGGGTGGACCGGCCAGCGGGACCACTCGTGGGGTATCCGAGACCATGGACGCTGCCCGCTCTGGATGTGGCTGCAGATCCAACTGGAGGACGGCTTCCTCGGCGTGTGGCATTGGGAACTGTCCAACGGCGCCCGAGTGTACACCGACGGTTGCTGGGCGGGAACCGACCGCTCCGATCCCGTCCCGGTAGTCGACTTCCGCCACGACCTGAGTTGGACCTCGGATAGTGGTGAACCTGTGGCCTACGGGCGCAACGGGGAAGAGGTCGCTGGGCTGTCGGGGCGCTGCTACTTCACCTTGGAAGACGGCAGGACTCTGACCGTCGACGCCGAAGGAACCTTCGACAGGCCCTATGAGCCGTTCCACCGGGGCGGACTGTCACAGATGCGGGTGTCCACGAGTGACGCTCGATCCGGTAGCGGAATCTACGAGATCACCGGCGCCCGCCACCATCGGTACTTCCCCGAAACCCTGGTAGAGCGCCCACTGCCACGATGACCGCGCCTGAAGACACTCCGGATCTACCTAAAAAGGCAACCGTCGACCTGTCCACCCTTACGGACGTCCTGGCTGGAACTCTCCACGGGGCGACCGTGACGGACGTGGTCGTAGAGCCCATCGGCACCGGGCAGATGGCCGACTGCCTCCGCTGCTACCTGTCCTATGACCACGCCGGAACGGGGCCAGCCTCGGTCGTAGTGAAGCTCCCTTCCTCCGACCCCAAGAGCGTCGAGACGGCCGTTGCGCTTCGGTCATACGAGATCGAGGTCAACTTCTACCGGCACTTGTCACCGCGTCTGTCGGTTCGCACCCCTGGCTGCTACTACGCCGAGATCGCACCGGGCGGTGCGGACTTCTTGATAGTCCTCGAAGACGTTTCCCCCTGCCGCCAAGGAGATCAGCTTGCCGGTTGCAGCCCAGACGAGGCGTATCTTGCCATAGCCGAGCTCCCCGGACTTCACGCCCCAAGATGGGGTGACGCCACGCTGGGCGACCTTGACTGGCTTAACCGAAGCGGACCTGGAACCGAAGGCGTGCTGCCAGCGCTCGTCAGGGGCCTATACCCGGGTTTCGTGGAGAGATACCACGAACGCATACAGCCGGACGTCCTCGCTTTAGCGGAACGGCTCATGGCATCGCTGGAGCTTTTCGACGCAGACAAGCCCGGACCGTGGACGGTGACTCACGGGGATTTCCGACTCGATAATCTTCTCTTTCCCCCTCCTGAAGCGGGGCGTAGGGTCGCCGTGGTCGACTGGCAGACTGCATCCTTCGGACCAGGCGCCTCGGATCTCAGCTACTTCCTCGGAGCCTCACTTAAACCGGAGGCCAGGCGCGCCCACGAGACGGACCTAGTCCGCTCCTATCACGAGCGGATGGTCGCCTCTGGTATCGAACTATCGTGGGAAGTTCTCTGGACGGACTACCGCCGCTACAGTCTTGGCGGCCTGATCATGGCAATAGCCGCCTCGATGCTGGTCAGACGCACCGAACGCGGGGACGAGATGTTCGTTGCGATGGCGAATCGCCACGGTACCCACGCAACGGAGCTGGAGGCTATGGATCTGCTCACTTAGATCCGCGAGACGGGCCGAAGACTAACCTTGTTGACACCTGCTCGCCGTCGAGTCCTGCGAACAGTGCCATTCCCGACTCCTCTGCAGCCTGCTGGAGCTGGGTTACGTCAGGTATGTGATCCTGGTACTGCACCACGGTAAGAGCTTCGTCGCTAAGAACGACGCTCATCTCGTCACCTGAGCGCGCCAACGCCCGCAGTAGTTCGCATGCCACCCGTAATGCGACAGGATCACGCAGCGGAACATTCGCGGTCACCGACATGTCGCTGGGAGTGCCTATAACCTCACGTATGACCGCGAGTTCGATGGCCACGCCGGAGGCGAGCGACCCGTCCCATGGCACCGGCAGTTCCACCCCAGGGCCCGCCACCTCAAGCCACTCCCGACCGAGACGGACGTGCTCGAGTTGGAGCATCACACCTGACGCCGAAGGGGAAGGCACCCTCCCATGCCCGCCGTCCCCCGAACCTGCGGCGGGGCTCAGGTTAGTTTGGGCGAGTTCCCGGGAAGAGCGGAGCTCCCCTTCGACCTTGGCAACCAGATCCTCGGCTTTCGAGTACCTGTCCTCAGCGATCTCCACCCGCCGCTGGTACTGCGCAAGATCCTCAACTGCCTTAGACGCCTTGTCCTCGGCGTCCCGCAGGCGGTTGGCCTGGCGTAGCGACCGGGCCCGTTCACGGCGAAGACCCGAAGAGCTACGCTGCGCTATCCACCCCAGCACAACGACCGCCACCAAGGCGACGGCTATAACGACGATGAGGACTACAGTCACGACCCGTTACGGTAGCGAGCGCGTACGGCTCCGCTTGGCGCTCCGCCTGCTTCACGGGGTTTTGTGACTTCTAAAGGCGACTCTGCTCATAGCCGGCAGGTCAAATGTGCAGGTCCAGCAGGGCGGTTCGGACCCTCGGAGGGTTCACTGCCGCCAGATC
>JAJZNG010000094.1:0-6726 GCA_021847945.1 Actinomycetes bacterium
CCCGCGCGGATCGCCGGGAGCAGGCCGAATCCGAATACCAGCGCATAGTGAACTCCGCTTACGCTGACATAGAAGCCCAAAGTCGCCGTGCCCGCCAGGAGCTGCGCGAGCAGGCCGCCGACATGGCGATAGCTGTCGCTGAAAAGGTCATCGGTCAAGGGATCGACCGGCAGTCCCAGGCGGCACTTATCGACCGGACGATCGCCGAGGTGGCTGGCGCTCAAGACGGCACCCCTGAGCTGGCGGGGTCGCAGGCCGGCGGTTCGCGGCCTGCGGGGGAGACCGCCTAGGTGCGCCAGGCCATAAGAGGCTACGTCGACGCAATAGCAGAGCGTTGCGAAGCGGAGGGGAGTCTGTCGGACGTCGCTTCGCAAATGCAAGGTGTCGTCGCTCTGCTCGACTCTTCGGACGACCTTCGGTCCGTCATTGCCGACTCTGGGATACCCGTAGCTTCCAGGCGTACTGTGGTAGAGGAACTCCTGGCAGGCAAAGTCGCCGCTACGACTATGGCGGTGCTGCGCTTCGTTCTCGACTCCGAGCGCGGCCCCGAAGTTCCCGGCGACATCGACTGGATCGCTCAGCACGTCGCTGCCCTTTCGAATCGCATGGAGCTAACGGACAGCTCGCCGCTGGGGTTCAAGGCAGCAGAGGAGAGGGTCCTAGGCTATGCAGCGGCCCTTTTAGAGACGGTGCCCGGCGACGCCGAGCTTGGAGAGATAGAAGACGAGCTGTTCAGGTACCGCCGTATCGTCGGTGCCTCGGAGGATCTCCGCGACGCCATGGCGAACCAGGATCTTCCTGCGCAGGCCCGTAGCGCCTTGGTGTCGGACCTGCTCGGCGGCAAGGCGACCCCGGCTACCGTGGCGCTGGCGACGTACCCGGTTGCTGTAGGTCGCCCACGCGACTACGAGGAGCTTCTCGACGCGCTGAGCGAGCGGGTTGCAGCGGAGGCTAACCGGCGGGTCGCCGACGTTCGCAGCGCTGTTGAGCTCGACGAGCGCCAGAGGGTTGATCTCGCTGCTGCGCTGTCGAAAGTGCTGGGGCGCAGCGTCGACGTGCGCGTCGAGGTGGACCGTTCGCTCATCGGCGGCTTCATAGCGACTGTCGGCGACACCGTGGTAGACGCCAGCATCCGTAGGCAACTTGAAATTCTAAAAGAGCGCCTAGCGGCGCCCGAGCTAAACATCACGACAGGAGAACGCCACTGATGGCGGAACTGACCATCAACGCAAACGAGATAGCGGAAGCCATCCGACGCAACGTGACCGGCTATAACCCGGGCGTCTCGACGGAGCAGGTAGGTCGGATACAAGAGGTCGGCGATGGTATAGCCCGGGTGAGCGGCCTGCCGAACGCCGCAGTCAACGAGATCCTCGAATTCGAGGGTGGTGAGATGGGCTTGGCCCTGAACCTCGACGAGGAGTCGATTGGTGCCGTTGTTTTGGGCAACGTCGACCGTATCGAGGAAGGACAGACCGTAAAAGCGACAGGTCGGATCCTTGCCGTCCCGGTCGGTGACGCTCTCATCGGGCGTGTGGTCAACGCCCTCGGAGAGCCCATAGACGGCCTCGGACCTATAGCAACGGAGCTGAGCAGAAGGCTCGAGGTTCAAGCGCCCGGGATCATCGACCGCCAGCCGGTGAAAGAGCCGTTGCAGACGGGCATCAAAGCCATCGACGCGATGACTCCCATCGGACGGGGCCAGCGGGAGCTGATAATCGGTGACCGCAAAACTGGTAAGACTTCAGTGGCGATCGACACGATCATCAACCAGCGCGGCCTTGGCGTGAAGTGCATCTATGTGGCGGTCGGCCAGAAAGGCTCGACCGTCGCTCAGACGGTCAACACGCTGCGCGAATACGGAGCCATGGAGTACACCGTGGTCGTCAACGCTCCCGCCTCCGAACCGGCGCCGTTCAAGTACCTGGCACCTTACGCAGGTTGCGCCATGGGCCAGCACTGGATGGAGAACGGGGAGCACGCTCTCATCGTCTACGACGACCTGTCCAAGCAGGCCGACGCCTACCGTCAACTTTCCCTGCTCCTGCGCCGGCCACCGGGACGCGAGGCATACCCGGGTGACGTGTTTTATCTTCACAGCCGCCTGCTGGAGCGAGCAGCGAAGCTTTCCGACGAGCGGGGGGGTGGTTCGCTGACCGCCTTGCCCATAATCGAGACCAAGGCCGGAGACGTGTCCGCCTACATCCCCACGAACGTGATCTCCATCACCGACGGCCAGGTGTTCTTAGAGTCGGACCTGTTCTACTCGGGTGTCCGCCCAGCCATCAACGTCGGTATATCGGTTTCACGTGTTGGCGGCTCCGCTCAGATCAAAGCCATGCGAGCGGTCGCCGGAACGCTGAAGACCGATCTGGCCCAGTTCCGTGACCTCGAAGCTTTCGCTGCTTTCGGTTCCGAGCTGGACAAGGTCTCCCAGGCTCAGCTCGACCGTGGGTACCGCCTGACGGAGATCCTGAAGCAGCCTCAGAACTCCCCGGTGCCCGTCGAGGAGCAGGTCGTGTCGATCTACGCTGCGACAAAGGGCTTCATTGACGACGTACCCGTGGCCGACGTCCGGCGTTTCGAAGCGGAGCTTACAGCCAACTTCCGTGCCTCGCACCCCGAGCTGTTGGAGGAGATCAGGACCACCAAGTCGCTTCCCGACGAGACCAAGCTTCGCGCCGCTATCGACACGTTCAAGTCGGTGTTCGCTCCCGGCGATACCGGCAACTAGGAGCGGGCGATGGCCGGTGGCCAAGAGCGGGTGCTGCGTAGGCGCATCCGCAGCGTTGAGTCTACGAAGAAAATTACCCGGGCGATGGAGCTTATAGCCGGGTCGAGGATCGTGCGCGCTCAGCACGCTATTACAGCGGCGAGACCATACGTCGCGAAGATGTCCGAGGTCGTAGGGCATCTCGCGGCGTCGCCTGACTCTGCCGGGCACCCCCTGTTCCGCTCGGCATCGGACACCCGCAGCGTGGCAATCGTTACTATCGCAGCCGACAGGGGTCTTGCTGGTGGTTACAACGCCAACGTCATCCGGGCGACGGAGCGTCTCGCCGCCGAGCACCGTAGCGCTTCCAGGCAGGTCCGCATGGTGACTGTGGGACGTAAGACCACCAACTATTTTCGTCACCGCCGCGCCGACATATTGTTCTCGCTCACCGGCAGGTCGGACCGGCCGACCTACGGCGATGCGCGGGAGGTCGTAGGAGCGCTGGTAGCGGCCTTCGAGTCAGGCGACGTGGACCGAATCGACTTGGTCTACACCAGGTTCCTGTCTATGGGCTCGCAAGCCGTGACGGTACGGCAACTGGTTCCGATCATGGCACCTGCCACCGAGGAGCATGCAGCCGGGCAGCTTCCCACTGCTTACGAGTTCGAGCCTGAGCCGTCGGAGATCCTCGAACGGCTCCTCCCCAGCTGGCTCGAAGCCGAGGTCCTCGCGGCCCTCTTGGAGGCGGCGGCGTCGGAGCACGCTTCCCGCCAGCGGGCCATGAAAGCGGCGACCGATAACGCCGACGAGCTGATCAAGACTTTGCGGCGGGTAATGAACCGTGCCCGCCAGGACGCGATCACCACCGAGATCATGGAGATCGTCGGCGGGGCGGAGGCACTCCGGGTCGTTCCAAGCGTGGACGCCGGTTCGTACAACGAGACTTACCAGCCGATGTCAGAGTCGGCCTGACCGAGGAGCAGAGATGACAGCAGTACAAAGCGCTGAAGCCGTCGAAGGGCGGATTGTCGCGATCGCCGGGCCGGTAGTCGACGTCGAGTTCCCTCCCGGTCACCTTCCAGAAATAAACCACGCCGTCGAGATGGAAGTCGACGACGAAGGGATCAAGGCCAAGATCACCGCCGAGGTCGCCCAGCAGATCGGCGAAGGGCGGGTCAGGTGCATCTGCCTCCGGCCGACGGACGGTCTGCGCCGGGGCACGGTGGTCACGTCGACCGGCCGGGGTATCACCGTGCCGGTGGGCGACGCTGTCCTCGGACACGTGTTCAACGTGACGGGCAAAGCCCTCGACGTCGAGTCGATCGGAGAACCCGACGACTGGTGGGAGATCCACCGCGACGCCCCGAACTTCGACGCCCTCGAGCCTAAAGCCCAGATGTTCGAGACCGGGATCAAAGTGATCGACCTCCTCGAGCCCTACGTGCAGGGTGGCAAGATAGGCCTGTTCGGAGGTGCCGGGGTAGGCAAGACGGTGCTCATCCAGGAGATGATCCGCCGTGTCGCCGATCAGCACGGAGGTGTCTCGGTGTTCGCCGGGGTGGGGGAGAGGACTCGCGAGGGCAACGACTTGTGGTTGGAGATGACCGAGTCCGGGGTCATCAACAAGACGGCGTTGGTGTTCGGCCAGATGGACGAACCTCCGGGCGTGCGCTTGCGTGTCGCACTGTCGGCGTTGACGATGGCCGAGTACTTCCGTGACGTGAAGAACCAGGATGTCCTTCTTTTCGTCGACAACATCTTCCGTTTCGTGCAGGCTGGTTCGGAGGTTTCAACCCTGCTCGGACGTATGCCCTCCGCCGTCGGTTACCAGCCGACCCTCGCGGACGAGATGGGCGAGCTGCAGGAGCGGATCACTTCGACCAGAGGTCGCTCGATCACCTCATTGCAGGCGGTTTACGTACCGGCGGACGACTACACCGACCCGGCTCCCTTCACCACGTTCACCCACCTTGACGCCACTACGGAACTGTCCCGCCAGATCGCAGCTTTGGGTATATACCCAGCGGTGGACCCGCTCGCGTCCACATCGACCGTGCTCACACCCGAGGTTGTAGGTGACCGCCACTACCAGGTCGCCCGCCGGGTGCAGGAGACCTTGCAGCGCTTCAAAGAGCTTCAGGACATCATCGCCATTCTTGGCTTGGACGAGCTCGCCGAGGAGGACCGGGTTACGGTGTCGCGAGCCCGTAAGATTCAGCGGTTCCTGTCGCAGCCGTTTTTCGTGGCCGAAGTTTTCACCGGTATCTCCGGGGTGTACGTGCCGGTCCCCGAGACAGTGGAATCCTTCGAGGCTCTCGTCAACGGAGACCTTGACGAAGTGCCCGAGCAGGCTTTCTTGAACGTGGGCGGCGTCGAAAGCGTCCTCGCTAAGGCCCGCGAGCTGGAAAAGGAGAGCTGAACCCGGCTGTGGCTACCACTGAACTTGACCTCGTCACTCCCGACGCCACGCTTTACTCGGGTAGCGCCGAGATGGTCGTCTGCAAGTCCGTTGATGGCGAGATCGCCTTCCTGGCGGACCACATGCCCTACATTGGAGCCCTCGACCCCTGCGTGGTGAGGGTCGTCGGCCCCGGGGGAGGCACAGACGAGGTCAGGGTGGCAGTACGCAGCGGCTTCGTCGAGGTCAAAGACAACCGGGTGATCATGCTCGCAGACGTCGCATTACGCGCGGATCAGATAGACGTCGCCGCCGTCACCCAGGAGGAGGCGGAAGCCACTCAGAGAGCAGCGGCGCTGCCCGAGCCAAGCGCAGCAGCGGACCGGGAAGTCAAATGGGCACAAGCGCGTCTGGAGTTGGCCCGTCTAACCTGATCGCCACCCCTGAAAGCCAGTGCCGGGACTCAGTGGTGTAACACTTCGGTTTCTTGGTCACAGGGTCGGCCGGGACCGTCCCCGTACGCCTACGAGAGTGAAAAGGCCCACGGCGAGCGCCGCCGCACCGAACGGGACGTCACCAAGGGCCCCATGGACGTAGGACGGGGCGAGCACCAGGCCTGAGAGCAAAGCGGTCCACGCCCACAGGATCAGCACTGACCGGGTCTGGCCATGACCGAGTCTCATTAGACGGTGGTGGAGATGGTTCTTGTCGGCCTCGGCGGGGCTCATTCTGCGGCCCGCCCTGCGGATGATCGCGAACGCCGTGTCCAAGATCGGTATCCCGAGGATGAGGAATGGGATCAGGACCGGGGCGAAAAAGAAGAACGTCCGGCCGCTGAAGTCCTGGTCCGTCTGTCCTACAACCGACATCGTCGAAGCCGCCATTAGCAGTCCGAGCAGCAGCGCCCCAGCGTCGCCCATGAAGATCCGGGCCGGGTGGAAGTTGTGGGGTAGGAAGCCGATCGTGACACCAGCCGCCAAGGCGCTGAAGAGCGGTCCGCTGCCCGGCTGGATTGTCCCGGCCTTGATCAACTGCTCCGAATAGAAAAAGAATGCCACCGCCGCTATCGCAACGATCCCGGCAGCGAGACCGTCGAGGCCGTCGACAAGGTTGATTGCATTGGCCATGCCGACCACCCACGCAACGGTGAGGATCGGAACAAGCCCGTTGGACAAGACGACGGTCCCGATGAAAGGGGTCCGAAAGTACAGCATGTTCACGCCGAACAAGTACAGGCCGAGGCCGGCGAGAATCTGCCCGGAGAGCTTGGCAGGAGCCGACATGTCCCGGACGTCGTCGAAAGCCCCGACAGCGAAGATTATCGACGCTGCGACAACAACCCCGAGAGGGTCCGACGAGCCGCGGAAAAGCGATCTCAAACCTGGAAGCTGGGAGGCGACGACCATAGACACGAGAACAGCGACGTACATCGCCGTCCCCCCCAGAGTCGGTGTAGGCCGTTCGTGAACGCGTCGTTCGTCGGGGGCTACGACGAACGAGAACCTCAACGCGAGGCGCCGCACCGCGAACGTGGCCAGCCACGTCGTGGCGGCTGCGACAAGAGCGACCAGGCCGTAGTCGCCGTAACCCGCGATCAGCCCATCCCCGTCAC
>JAJZNG010000094.1:6736-10741 GCA_021847945.1 Actinomycetes bacterium
TGAACTTCGAGCACAGCACCCCGACTTCTTCGCGAATCTCGGCTACGAGCGTCTCGTCGCCGGGAGAGCGCAGCACAGCAGCGATCATCCGGGCTATATCAGCCATCTCCGCTTCGGTCATTCCGGCGGTGGTCACGGCCGGCGTGCCGATACGAAGCCCTGAGGTCACGAACGCCGAGCGGGGATCGCCCGGGATCGTGTTCTTGTTGAGCGTGATGCCGCTGCGGTCCAATGCCTCTTGGGCAACCTTGCCAGTGAGCTCCGCGTCGAAGGAGCGTAAGTCGACGAGCATCAGGTGGTTGTCCGTCCCCCCCGAAACGATCCTGAAGCCCTCTCCGGCTAGAGCCGCGGCGAGCGCTCGGGCGTTGGCGACTATCTGAGCGGCGTAGACGGAGAACTCCGCTGTCGAAGCCTCCCTGAACGCAACAGCTTTCGCCGCGATCACGTGCTCTAGGGGTCCACCTTGAAGGCCCGGGAACACCGCCTTGTCGACGGCGGAAGCGAGATCCGCCTTGCAGAGGATCGCTCCACCCCGCGGTCCGCGAAGCGTCTTGTGAGTCGTGAAGGTGACGATGTCGGCGATACCCACCGGGTTGGGGTGGACCCCGCCGGCTATCAGACCAGCGATGTGGGCCGCGTCGAACATGAAAAGAGCCCCGACACTGTCAGCAATAGCCCGGATCGGCTCGGGATCTATGACCCTCGGATAGGCAGTGGCCCCCGCGACTATCAGCTTCGGCCGGTGCTGCTTGGCTAAAGCTTCCAGTTGGTCCAGGTCGAGGCGCTCGTCGCTGTCGGTGACACCGTAGGAGACGAAGTTGTAGAACTTCCCGCTGATATTGACCGGCGATCCGTGCGTGAGATGGCCACCCTGGTCGAGGCGCATCCCGAGGACGGTGTCGCCGGGGTCGAGCACGGCCAGGTATGCGGCCAGGTTGGCGTTCGCCCCGGAGTGAGGCTGCACGTTCGCATGCTCAGCTCCGAAAAGCTCGCACACCCGGAGCCTGGCCAGGTCCTCGACCTCGTCGACGATGGCATTGCCCCCGTAGTAACGCTTGTGGGGGTAACCCTCGGAGTACTTGTTGGTGAGAACCGACCCGGTCGCGGCAAGCACCGCCTTGGACGCGAAGTTCTCGGAAGCTATCAGCTGAAGAGTCGTGTTCTGGCGTTCAAGCTCCCGGTCGAGAATGTCGAACAGCTCAAGGTCGTCGGTCACCTCTATATCGTAGATGCTTCAGGGGTGTAGACGTTCGCCGCCGGGCCGGTAAGACTGTCAAGGTGCCTGGGCGTGCGAGGTTGGGTGTGGCGCTGCTGGTGGACCACCCGACAGGGCTTGAAGTCGATGGCCTGCGACGGGCTCTCGGGGATCGAAGCCTAAAGACGATCCCTGTGCACATCACGCTTGTGCCACCCGTCAACGTCAGGGAAACGGACTTTCCCCGAGCGCTGGCGGTCCTTCGGGACGCCGCTTCTACAGTCTCGGGACCTTTCGAGCTCACGCTCGGTCCTCCCGCCAGCTTCCTGCCCGACAATCCAGTTTGCTACCTGACGGTCGGCGGTGACCGGTCTGCGCTTCGTTCGCTTAGGACCGTTCGCGACACGGTGTTCGCCGAGCCGCTCGCGCGGAAACTTTCGTGGCCTTGGGTTCCCCACGTGACGATCCTCGACGGCGGCGAGTCGGAGACGATAGAGGCGGCGCTGAGCTGCCTCGGGTCCTACAAGGTCACCGCCACCTTCGACCGCCTGGTGTTGCTCGAGCTCGGACCCGACCGTTCCTGGAGGCCCCGCGCTGACGCTCTTCTGGGCCGGCGGGTTCGTGTGGCCGCGGGAGGATTGCCCGTCGACGTCACGCTCTCGAGGCTTCCGGACCCTGAGCTCTCCACGCTGATCCCGCCCGGCCCCGACCAGTCCTGTGTCGACCGGCTGGCCTTGGATCGGTCCGACTCCGAGTCGCTGATGGCTCCGGTGTTCGCCGCGGCCCGCCGGGAAGGGTCCTTATGCGGGCTTGCCGGGGCGTGGGTGGACACGTCCGGACCGTTCGTGGCGATATGGGTCGATCCGGGTAAGCGACGTCAGGGCATAGGATCGACCCTCCTTGGGCAGCTCGAAGCCCGACTTCGCCGGGAGGGATGGCGATTCGAGCGGCTCAGCGCCCACGGACCTGCCGGGTTCTTCGAGCGGCGAAGCTCGTGGTGCGTGGCCGACGGGCGCACCTGAAACGGCTCGTCACGCGAAGGGGATCGAGGTGTACGTGGCGAGCTTCTGGAACTGGTGGTGAGCGGTGATACGCCGGACGGTACCGGACTTGGAGCGCATCACCAGCGATTCGGTGATGGCCCCCCTAGCGTCGTAGCGGACACCCCGGAGTAACTCCCCGTCGGTGATGCCCGTTGCGGCGAAGAAACAGTTGTCCCCGCTCACCAGGTCGTCGATGCCCAGGACTTTTGTCACGTCGTAGCCGAGTCCGGCGGCTGTCTTCGCCTCGGCCTCATCCCGCGGTGACAGGCGGCCTTGTATCTCTCCCCCCATGCTCTTGAGCGCAGCTGCCGCTATGACACCCTCGGGAGTTCCGCCGACGCCGAAGAGGACGTCGGCGCCTGAGTCCTCTCTGGCGGTAGCGATCGCCCCGGCGACGTCCCCGTCTGTGATAAGGCGGATTCGAGCGCCGGCAGTTCGGACCTCCTCGATCAGCGCGTCGTGGCGGGGGCGGTCCAATATCACTGCCGTGAGGTCCCTGACCGTCTCCCCCTTGGCCTTGGCGATCTCCCTGAGGTTTTCGGTGGGGGACAGAACCAAGCTGACCCGGCCGGCTGCTTCGGGACCTACCGCTATCTTCTCCATGTACACGCAAGGGCCGGGGTTGAACATCGTGCCTCGCTCGCTGACGGCTATCACAGCGAGCGCCCCGCCCCGCCCGAGAGCCGTGGGTCGAGTGCCGTCGATCGGGTCCACCGCGACGTCGGTCTGAGGCGGCGTGCCATCACCGACCCGCTCGCCGTTGTAGAGCATCGGCGCCTCGTCTTTCTCCCCTTCGCCGATCACGACCACCCCGTCCATGTGGACCTGGGCAAGCACGATCCTCATGGCGTCGACTGCTGCGGCGTCAGCCCCGTCCTTGTCGCCCCGGCCCATCCAACGCGAAGCTGCCATCGCGGCGGCCTCGGTGACTCGGACAAGCTCCAAGGCCAAGTTGCGGTCCGGGGCCTGCGGCTGAAATATCGTGTCATCGCTCACGCGGCGAATGTAGCCTGAACGGAGGGTGCCCGACCCCACCTCTGGGTGGCGGCGAAGGTAATATCTTGTGGTGGTGGAGACGACCGCATCCCGACGCGCGCAGGCGTCGACCTCAGGTTCGCTTGTCGAGACACTTTTCGGGGAGACAACGCCCAGCCCCCTGCTCCTCGCTGCTGGCGGGATTGCCGTAGCAGTGTGCGTGGTTCTGCGCTTTTGGACGCCTAGCGCCCTGTGGCTGGACGAGACGATAAGTGTCGACATAGCCCGCCTGCCCTTGACTCAGATTCCGCACGCCCTGAGCCACGACGGGGCGCCTCCCCTCTACTACATGCTTCTCCACTTCTGGATGAGGCTTTTCGGCCAGGGAGACTTTGCCGTTCGAGCCCTTTCGGGGTTGATCAGTGTCGCGACGTTGCCGCTCTTCTGGGTCGCCGGCCGGCGCATCGGCGGGCGGCCTGTCGCGTGGGTGAGCTTCTTTCTTGCGCTGTCCTCCCCGTTTGCTATCAACTACGCGACGGTCACGCGTATGTACTCGTTGATGATCGCAGTTTCACTGCTCGGCTACTTGGCTTTGAGCTCGGCCTACGAGAACCCTTCGCGGCGCCGCCTCGTCGCTCTTGGAGCGAGCACAGCCGCGGTGTTGTACACCCACTACTGGGGTATCTACCTCGTAGCGGCGGCGGGCGTGTGGCTTCTATGGCGTATAAGGGTGTCGGGTAGGGGCAAGCCTGCGTTCAAAGCGATGTTCGTAGGGGGACTGCTTTGGATGCC
>JAJZNG010000033.1 GCA_021847945.1 Actinomycetes bacterium
TGTTCGCGTCTTCGACTCCGGTGTCGATTAGTGGTGGTGTTATCAGTCATTCGGGTCAAGATGGTGTCTATGAGGCTTCGTCGGCTCTGACCGTGAGCTGCGAGACCGTCACTGGCAACCATGGTGGAGTATCGGTCTCCTCTGACGGCAGCATCCTCCAGGGCGTGTCGATCACCCAAAGTAATCTGTACGGCAACGCAGCGGTGTCCACCTACGATCTGTCGATCGAAGGATCTACGGGAAGTGCAGCGGTGAGCCATAACTGGTGGGGTCAGGCCGGCGGGCCAACTTCGACTCAGATCTTGCCCGCTGGGTTCACCGACCCTTCGCCTCTGTCAGCACCTTCGACTTGTGCCCCCCCTGTCCCCTGATAGTGCAGCGCCCAGGAGTGTGCTCGACTCCGATATCGTGGGCAGGTGCCAGGATCAATATTAGGGAACGAAGTCCGTCGTGTGGAGGACCCCGACCTGCTTCGAGGTAGGGGGACGTTCATCGCGAACATGGCGGTGCCGGGCATGGCTGCAGTGGCATTCGTGCGCTCCCCGTACGCGCACGCCAGGATCGTCGGGATCGAAACGGGCGAGGCTGAGCGGCGTCCCGGGGTCATAGCGGTGCTGCGCTTCGAGGACCTCGGAGTCGACCCTTACCACGGGTTCATGGTCCTAAACGAGGCTGCGGCACGCCCCCCCCTGGCCGCAGGCAAGGTCCGCTTTGTCGGCGAGGCTGTCGCGATGGTCATAGCGGAGACCGAGGCCCAGGCCCAGGACGCGGTCGAATCGGTAGAGGTCAGCTACGACCCTCTGGGGGTAGCCGCGGACTTGGAGTACGCAGCTTCTCCGGGGGCACCGTTACAATTCGAGCAGCTTGGCAGCAACGTCGTAGCCGGCAAGGCCGGTGTGGGCGACCCGCTCTCGGGGGCTGCCCGGGTTATCCGAGCAAGATTGGAGAACCAGCGGGTAGCTGTCGTTCCGATGGAAGGCGATGCCATCGCCGCGATTCCAGGCAACGGCGACGAAGACGGTTTCAAGATGACCGTCTACGTCTCTACGCAGATGCCCCACGGGTTCGCACGCCAGGCAAGCCGCATCCTCGGATACAGCCGCGGCGAGCTCCGGGTAATAACACCACACGTTGGCGGGGGTTTTGGTGCCAAAGCGGGGATCGGCGCCGAGCACGGGGCGGTGATCGCCGCTGCGCGTCTGCTCGGCCGGCCTCTGCGATGGGTGGCCGGACGGTCCGAGAACATGGTGGGGATGCCCCACGGTCGCGGCCAGATCCAGTGGGTAGAGGTGGGTTTCGACCCCGACGGTGCCATCACTGGCATGCGCCTGAGAGTGCTCGGCGACGCTGGCGCCTACGCCGGCTTCGGAGGAGCGCTCGCTCTCGGCCCGACCCGGAACATGGCCCAGGGTGTATATGCCATACCTGAGATCCGCTACGACGTGGCGGCTGTGGTCACCAACACGACGCCAATGGGGGCGTTCAGAGGAGCGGGACGCCCCGAGGCTGCCGAACTTCTCGAACGGATCATGGACATCGCCGCTGACGAAATGGGATTGGACCCTGTCGACATACGTCGGCGCAACCTCCTTCCCCCCTTCGACGCTGACTACACGACGGTGATGGGGACCGTCTACGACACCGGCGATTACTCGAAGGCGCTGGACGACGCTTTGAGGGCCGCCGGCTATGAAGAGCTTCGCGCCGAGCAGGAGCTGAGAAGGACCCGAGGGGACCGCTTGCAACTGGGCGTCGGCGTGTCCGTCTACGTCGAGGTTACCGCCGGGGGAGGGGGGGAGGAGTTCGGGGCGCTCAAGGTGCATCCTGACGGCAGCGCGACGATATCGGTCGGCACTTCGGCGCACGGGCAGGGGCACGCGACCGCGTTCGCGATGATCGTCTCGGACCTGCTGGGCATTCCGATCGACAGCATCAGCTTCGTCCAGTCCGACACCGCCTTGGTGCCGAGAGGTGGAGGCACCGGGGGATCGAGATCGCTTCAAGTCGGCGGCAGCGCAGTGTTGATGGCGACGGAAGAGGTCCTGCGCCAAGCCAAGGACCTTGCGGCGTCCGAACTGGAAGCGAGCGCCGACGACATCGTGGTGTTCGACAGTGGTCGCTTGGGTGTCGCCGGTGTGCCATCCCGGACGCTCAGCTGGGCGGACCTTGCGTCACTGTCCCAGTCCGGGCTTGAGGCGTCGGTCGACTTCAAAGTCGACGGGCCTACCTTCCCCTTCGGCGCGCACGTGTCGGTCGTCGAGGTAGACGTGGAGACCGGTGCTGTCCGCCCGTTGCGTCACGTTGCCGTGGACGACTGCGGCAAGATCGTCAACCCCTTGTTAGTCCGAGGTCAGCAGCACGGGGGTATCGCCCAGGGTATGGCACAGGCCCTTTGGGAGCAGGTGGTCTTCGATAGCGACGGAAACCCGCTCACCGCCAACCTCGCGGATTATGCCATGCCGAGCGCGGCTGAGATGCCCAGCTTCGAGACATCCAACACGGTCACTCCCACCCACCGCAACCCACTTGGGGCTAAAGGCATTGGTGAGTCCGGGACCATTGGGGCTATGCCAGCGGTGCACAATGCTGTCGTCGACGCCGTATCGCACCTAGGAGTTCGACACATCCCCATGCCTTGCACGCCGCAAGCCGTCTGGGCTGCGATCGAACTAGCAGCAAAGTCTGGGCCCCAGGTCCCCTGGAGCGAGCCGCCGGCTCTCTTCGACGCTCTGGCGGGACCCGAAACCGCCGATCCCGAAGCGGCCAGCGTCGACATATGAGACCTAACCCACTGGAGTGCTCCCCTCTCTAGCTTCGTGGGACCGCCCGAACGCAGCGGCTCGCAGACCGACTTCGACGCCTCGCAGGCGCATCGCGGAGTTCAGCCCGACAAAGCACGTATCGAACATGTGTTTGTGTGTATGATCTCGGCAGGGAACTACAGCAGTGCGACTCTGCTTGCGTTTCCCAGGTGATCGCCGGCTACCCGGAGGATGTCACACCCTCTTTGTAGCTTGAGGAGCCAAGAACACACCGACGTGGACATATCGAGAGGAAGCCGAGATGGAACGAGACAAAGCGCTGGACATGGCGATGAGCCAGATCGAGAAGCAGTTCGGCAAGGGCGCCATCATGAAGATGGGCGACAAGCTCGATATGAACATCGAAGCGATCCCGACCGGCGCTCTCGCTTTGGACATAGCCCTAGGAATCGGTGGCCTTCCGCGGGGGAGAGTCGTAGAGATATACGGGCCTGAGTCCTCCGGTAAGTCGACCCTGGCGATGCACGTGGTGGCTGAGGCCCAGCGTAACGGGGGCATCTGCGCTTACATCGACGCCGAGCACGCCATGGACCCCGTGTACGCCGCTGCGATCGGGGTTAACGTCGATGACCTGCTGATCTCACAGCCCGATACTGGCGAGCAGGCTCTTGAGATCGCCGACATGCTCATTCGCTCCGGGGCTTTGGACGTGATCGTCATCGACTCCGTTGCGGCCCTGACCCCTAGGGCTGAGATAGAGGGTGACATGGGGGACTCGCACGTGGGTCTGCAAGCCCGGCTGATGTCCCAGGCTCTGCGCAAGCTGACAGCCACCCTCAACCGCTCCAACACGATCGCGATCTTCATCAACCAACTCCGGGAGAAGATCGGCGTGATGTTCGGCTCTCCTGAGACAACCCCCGGCGGCCGAGCCCTCAAGTTCTATTCTTCGGTCCGTCTCGACATACGCCGGATCGAGTCGATCAAAGATGGTGCGGAGATCGTCGGGAACCGAACGAGGGTCAAGGTCGTGAAGAACAAGGTCAGCCCTCCTTTCAAACAAGCCGAGTTCGACATCATGTACGGCAAGGGGATAAGCCGCGAGGGCTCTCTGCTCGACGTTGCAGTCGAACTCGGGATAGTAAAGAAGTCTGGCGCCTGGTACACCTACGAAGGGGAGCAGCTCGGCCAGGGCAGGGAGAACGCAAAGTCCTTCCTGGCGACGAACTTGGAGGTGATGATCGAAATATCCGAGAAGGTACGCCAGAAGGTCGGTATCGGTGACGCCCCAGAGCCCGAGGCGGGGGTTGTCGCACCTGTCGGCGTCCGACTTGACGACGACGAGCCGATCAGCCTCGACGACTGACGGGGATCGCGCCTAGCGCCAGGATCTTCGTCCGACTGTGATATCCACGCCGGGGGCCGGCGCTTTCCCGTCCGCCTGTACAATCGGGGTCGTGTCTCGCAGCTTCTACGTCCGTACATTCGGCTGTCAGATGAACGAGCACGACTCCGTGCGGATAGCGTCGATACTCGAAGCTGACGGGATGGTCCCGGCCTCCACAGCCGAAGATGCCGACGTGGTCGTGCTTAACACGTGCTGTATCAGGGAGAACGCTGACAACAAGTTCTACGGCCACCTGGGTGCCCTCAAGTCCGTGAAGGACAACCGCCCGGGAATGCAGATCGCCGTCGCAGGCTGCCTGGCCCAGAAGGACAAAGAGGCGATAGCCGAGCGGGCACCGTGGGTGGACGCCGTGTGGGGAACGCACAACACAGCGAGAGCTGCCGAGCTGCTACGTGAAGCTCTCAGCTCCGATGGTGCGGTGTGCGAGATCATCGACAGTCCTGCCGGGGGCTCGGAGCCGCCGCCGGCCCTTCCGGTGAGACGCGACTCGCCCCACTCGGCCTGGGTTACTATCCAGGTCGGCTGCGACAACAACTGCGCTTTTTGCATAGTCCCCTCAGTTCGCGGAGCGGAGGCGAGCAAGTCGTTCTCGTCGATCGTCGACGAGGTGGCATCGCTTGCGGCTTCGGGGACGGTGGAGGTGACGCTGCTCGGCCAGAACGTCAACTCCTACGGCAGGGACATAACCACCTCGTTGCGTAGCGACGTGTTGTGGCGGGAGCGGACCGAGTTGGCAGGGCCTTTTTGGGTGGCAGGCGAACGTCCCCGGCCGCGTCCGCTGTTCGCGGATCTGCTTCGGTCGGTCGCATCGGTCCAGGGCATTCGAAGGGTGCGATACACGAGCCCTCACCCCAAGGACCTGAGGGCGGACACGATCGAGGTGATGGCTTCCGAGGAGGCGGTCTGCCCTCACCTGCACCTGCCGTTGCAGTCGGGTAGCGACGACGTCCTGGCCGCAATGCACCGCGGCTACACCGCCGCCCGATACCTCGAAAAGCTCGCCGCAGCCCGAGCGGCCGTAGAAGACTTGGCCGTGACCACGGACATCATCGTTGGGTTCCCCGGCGAGACCGACCGGGACTTCGACGCAACGCTTGAGGTGGTCGCAGAAGCGGCCTACGACAGCGCGTACACCTTCATTTATTCGCCCCGCCCTGGCACGGAGTCGGCAGCGTGGACGGATCGTTTCGTTCCTGGCGACGTGATAGCCGAGCGTTTCGAGCGTCTGCGGGTCGTGGTCGAGCGCTCGGCTCTGATAAAGCATCAGGCGCGGGTTGGGATGATCGAAGAGTTGCTCGTCGAGGGTCCCTCCAAGCGTCGCCCGGAGATGGTCACCGGTCGCAGCGCCCAAGGCAAGTTGGTGCACTTCGCTGCGGACGCTACCGCGATCCCGGTAGGTGCGTGGGCGGACGTCCGGATCGTGCGCGCTGCTCCTCACCACCTAGAAGGCGAGCTTGTAGAAGTCACCGGCTGGCCCCGCCGCAGGGCGTCGATCCCAGTGGTGGCAGCCTGAAGCATCTCGCCCTGGTCGGCTGCACCGCGTCGGGGAAGTCGGCACTCGCGGTCGAGCTTGCGAAGCGGGCCGGTAACATCGAGATTCTCAGCGGAGACTCGATGCAGGTCTACCGCTACATGGACATCGGCACGGCGAAGGCCACCTCGAAACAGAGGGGTGAGGTGGTCCATCACCTGCTCGACCTGACCGACCCTGACGACGACTTCGACGTGACCAGGTGGGCTTGCGCTGCGCGCGCGGTGCTCGCCGATATCGAAGCCAGGGGATCGGTAGCTCTGCTGGTAGGCGGTAGCGGCCTGTACGTGCAGGCGCTCCTCGACGGTCTCGAGCCGCCCGGCAGATGGCCCGAGATCGCAGCTGAGCTCGAAGAAGAACCTGACACCGAGCGCCTTTATCGGCGTCTTGAACTGGTAGATCCCCTGGGGGCCTCCAGGATGGAACCGACGAACCGCCGGAGGGTCATCCGGGCATTGGAGGCGACCCTCGGAAGCGGGAGACCTTTCTCCTCTTTCGGGCCGGGCTTGGGCTCCTACCCGCCAACGTCGTGGCACCTAGCGGGTCTCTGGCTGCCCCGTCCAGTGGTGGCGGAGCGTATATCGCTGCGTCTCCAGTCGATGCTCGCAGAGGGCTTCGTCGAAGAGGTAAGAACCCTTTTGGAGCGTCCGCAGGGCTGGTCCCGCACCGCCCGCCAGGCGCTCGGGTACCGCGAGTTGGCTGCTCACCTGGAAAGCGACGTGCCGCTAGGGCAGGCCGTGGCCTTGGCGGAGAGCCACACCAGGCGCTTCTCGGTGCGCCAGAGGTCATGGTGGCGGCGCGACCCGAGAATAGCCTGGTATGAGACGGCGGAAAATCCCCTGGCGCTAGCCGACGCAATACTGAGAGACTGGAAAAGACGATGACCTCTACGCCAGTGACTTTGACGAAGATGCACGGACTGGCCAACGACTTCCTGGTGGGCTTGGACGTACAAGCCGACGAGGCGGTCGCCCGGCGGCTGTGCGAACGACACACCGGGCTCGGAGCAGACGGCTTGATAGTCTCCCGGCGCCTCGGCCCTCACGGGCCCGCCTTCGATTTTCGCCTATGGAACGCAGATGGGTCGCAGGCGGAGATGAGCGGTAACGGTATGCGCTGCCTCGCACACGTCGCTTTGGACGCAGGCTGGATCGGCGAGGGGCGGCCTTTCGAAGTAGCCACCCCGGCCGGGATACGGCGGGTGAGCGTCGAACGGCGCGGTGACGGCGTCACCTGGGGCGAGGTCGACATGGGCACAGTCGGGCTCGAAGATGCCGGCCCGGTCTGTAACGTCGGCAACGGGAGAATGTTCGTGATTGTGGGAAACCCCCACCTCGTGGTCCTCGGCCCGGACCCGGCGGGCGTCGACGTAGGCGCGCTCGGACCGATGCTGGAGCGCAGCGTTGACGGTGGGGTCAACGTCGAGTTCGTGACACTCGGCCCCGATCCTGACACTGTCACGATGCGCGTGTGGGAGCGCGGCGTCGGGGAGACACAGGCGTGTGGCACAGGGTCGGTCGCTGCAGCGGCCGCGATGCACCGCTGGGGACGGGTAGGGTCAGCGGTCACCGTAAACCAGCCCGGAGGTTCGGTCAGCGTGACCCTGAGCGCCGACGGTACTGCCACGCTCGCAGGTCCCTCCCATAAGGTCGCAACTTGCATGGTGAGCCCGTGGTAGGGGGAGGCCGTTGAGCCTCATCGAGCGCAGCTTCCGGGAGAAGATCGTACTAGTGGGTGTGACGGTCCCGCCCGGGTCGGAACGCGACACCGAGATGCACCTCGACGAGCTGTCGCTCCTCGTCGACACCGCCGGGGCGGACGAGGCGGGCCGGGTCTTGCAGAGGAGGGATCACCCCGACCCGGCGACTTTCATCGGCAGGGGCAAGGCCGAACAGCTTCGCGAGGTGTCCCTGGCGCTCGACGCGGATACGGTCGTCTTCGACGACGAGCTGTCACCAGCCCAGTCGCGCAACCTCGAAAAGATCCTCGGGCGCACCGCCATCGACCGCACCGCGGTGATACTCGACATCTTCGCCCAGAACGCCCGTACCCAGGAGGGCAAAGCGCAAGTTGAGCTGGCCCAGCTCCGCTACCGTCTGCCTCGACTGCGAGGGCGAGGCCATCAGCTTTCCCAGCAGGCCGGTGGCATCGGGACGAGAGGCCCAGGTGAAACCCAACTCGAAGTGGACCGCCGGCGTCTTTTGCAGCGGATGAACCGCCTAGAGAGAGACCTGGCGCGCCTGACCGAGCAGCGACGGCTCCAGCGTAAGTCCCGCCGGCGGAGCCGTCTCGCAACGGTGTCGCTCGTCGGCTACACCAACGCTGGCAAGTCGACGCTGCTAAACCACCTGACAGACGCCGGGGTAGTAGCCGAGAACCGCCTGTTCGCGACACTGGACCCGCGGACTCGCCGCCTCGAGCTTCCCGGCGGGGAGTCGGTGCTCGTGTCCGACACGGTGGGATTCGTGAGGAAACTTCCTCACCAGCTAGTCGAAGCATTCCGTTCAACTCTGGAAGTCGTGAGCGAATCTGACCTGCTCGTGCACGTCGTGGACAGCTCCAGCCCCGACCCCGAACTGCAGATCGACGCTGTCCGCTCGGTGCTGGCGGAGATCGGCGCTTCACAAGTGACCGAGCTGCTGGCGTTCAACAAGTCCGATATCGCACCCGGGCAAGCCCGCCGCCTCGCCGACCGCAATCCCGGATCGGTCGTGCTGTCAGCAGCGACGGGGCTTGGAATCGACGACCTCCTCGTGGCTGTGGGTGACCGGCTTCGAGCGCTTAGCGCCGTGGTCGAGATGCGCGTCCCTTACGGGCGCGGCGATGTTATCGCTGCGGCTCACAGGGAAGGCGAAGTGCTGAGCGAGATCTACCACGATGCATACGTCACTTTGAAAGTGCGCGTCGACCAGGCGGGAGCCGCCCGCTTCAAGGACTTCGTGGCCGAGCCCCTTACATGATCCCCAGACGTCTAGACCCAGCGAGGACTTCCCAGTGACCAATGCTGTTGCGTTCGAGCCGCCCGCTTATCCCTACGACAGGCTCGACGCTGCCAAAGCTGCGGCGCAGGCGCGATTCGGGAGGGTCATCGACCTGTCGATCGGCACGCCGGGTGATCCGCCTCCCCCTATGGTATTGCGGGCACTGGATCACGACGACGACGCAGACCGCAGCGCCAGGGGGTACCCGGCCTCCATCGGTAGCGCAGACCTGCGCCGGGCGATCGCGCAGTGGACTGATAGACGTTTCGGTGTCACTGTCGATTCCGGCGATGTCGCAGTGTGTGTCGGGACGAAGGAGTTCGTCGCGACGACGCCGCAGTGGCTGCATCTCCGAAACCCGACGAGAGACACGGTCCTGTTTCCTGCCGTGTCGTATCCGACCTACGAGATGGGGGCGCTGCTCGCCGGTCTGAGGGCGGTTCCTGTACGCATGTCCGACGACTGGTCGATCGACCTGTCGTCGGTCGACCCAGCGGACGCCCGCCGGGCTTTGATGCTTTGGGTGAACACACCCGGAAATCCCGCTGGAGGCATCGACGACCTCGATGAGGTCGCCGAGTGGGGGATCGCCAACGGCGTTCCCGTCTTCAGCGACGAGTGCTACGCGGAGTTCACCTGGACGGGCCCTCCCTCGACGATTCTCGGCAGAGGTACCGGTCCCTTGGGGTTGGGGGGTGTAGTAGCAGTCCACTCCCTCTCCAAGAGGTCGAACATGGCCGGTCTTCGCCTCGGCTGGTACGCAGGGGACGCTGACATCGTCGGCTACCTTCGGGAGGTCCGCAAGCACGCAGGTCTGATGGTGCCGGGGCCGGTCCAAAACGCAGGTGTCGCAGCTTTGGAGGATCAAACCCACGTCGAGATTCAACGGGGCCGGTATCTGGAGCGCATGCTGCGAGCAGCCGAGGTTTTGAAAGACGTCGGCGTGCCAGTGGAGCTCCCAGCGGGCGGTTTCTACCTGTGGGCGGCCGTTCCCGGAGGCGACGAATGGGCATGGACACAGGACCTCGCTGAGAGATCGGGAGTGCTGGTCTCGCCGGGCTCCTTCTACGGTCCGGGAGGTGCTGGATACGTGCGCCTAGCGATGGTGTCTGGGACCGACGACATCGAGGAGATGGCGCGCCGTCTCGGGGTCGGCTTATGAACCGCCTCCTAGCGGACGCGGCGGCTCTTATCGACGTGGCCTCGGTGAGCCATCACGAGCAGGACATAGCGGACCTCGTAGAAACACGTCTGCGCTCGCTAGGCGACGGTCGCCTCGAAGTGCATCGGATAGCCAACAACGTGCTGGCCCGAAGCAATTTTGGCCGCCCCTCACGCCTGGTGCTAGCCGGACACCTCGACACCGTGCCACCAAACGGCAACGACAAGGCCCGGGTCGTCGGTGACACCTTGTGGGGGCTGGGTGCTTCGGACATGAAAGGCGGCTTGTCTGTCATGCTCGACCTGGCAGCGTCGCTTTGCCAATCAGCAGGTGCGGGTGCCAGACAGCCGGCTTTCGACGTCACCTTCGTGTTCTACTCGTGCGAGGAGGTTGACAGGAGCTACAGCGGGCTTCTCGAAATAGAGGCTGCCTCGCCTGGCCTCCTCGCCGGCGATGCGGCGAGCCTCTTCCTCCCGCTCGTTCACGGGGCGGTCGCTCAGATCGACCCGGGCGAGGGAGCGGTTGACCGGCTGAGCGATGATCTGGACCGGCTCGTCGGCCACCATCAAGATGGCCTCCAGGCTGGGCAGCAACGCCTGACCCTGGTCAGGAACGTCAGCGTCGGTGTTCATCTCCGCCCGTCTCGCGATCTGGGTGGCCGTCTGCGGGCTCACTGACCCAGCTGATGAATAGCTCGCCGAGCGGAACCTCCTGCTCGAACGAGATGCATTTCTCCCGGTACAGGTCGAGCACGGCGAGGAACCTGGCCACGACCTCGTAAGTGTCCCCACAGTCCGCCG
>JAJZNG010000044.1 GCA_021847945.1 Actinomycetes bacterium
CCGCCTGGCGAGGACTACCGGGAGTGGTCATGGCTCCCCAGCCTAACCACGAAGCTCGCGCTGCTCTAGAACACTCTCAGCTTCAAGATGTCAACCCGGTCGGAGGGGCCCAGGTTGGTGATCAGGAACAGTATGTAGCGACCTTGGCTCCCACCCACAGAAAAGGTGTGACTTCCGTCGATCGAGCTAGCTGAGTCCAGCGGCTGCCCCCAGCTCGACGCTGGGTTACCACTGGGGATTGCGTGCTCAGACATGTAGACTGCCCCGGACCACCCTACGGTTGGCGACGAAACCTCAAGGCGCTGAACTTTCGATGACCTCCCGAGGTCCACCAAAAGGCCTATACCGCTGTAGAGCCCCCCGAAGTTCGGGGTTGAGTAGAGATCGGTCGACCACGAAGCCGACGAGGCATAGTTGATCGTGTTCCCAGCCTCCTGCGGGTTGTCCGCCTGGCGGCCGGGGACCACCATGTAAACTGAAACCTTCCGGACCGGGAGTTGGCCGACGGTCGACGGAGGAGCGGTCGACCCCGGCTTGAATGTCGACGTCGAAGGAGGCGAAAGGACCGCCTTCACACTGCCGGTCGACAGCAGCCGTGCCACCAGGAATCCACCGGCTACAAGCAAGACCAGGACGACGATCCCGATTCGCCGTTCGCGCCGCTTCAAACCGGTCCGCGTCGCCTGCGCAAGCGGTATCTCCATGGTTATCTGCGAACTGCGTCGCCCGCCTTCACCCAGGGTCGCATCGGGACCGGTCGAATGGGCGGGCGCTGGCATAGAAGATGTCCGGTCGAAGGGCAGGGCGCTCTCGGCCGACGGTACGAACCCGACCGTCGGCTCGACTTGCGAACCGGCACGCTTCTGCGTGCCCTTGGAGCTCTCGATTTCAGGCGGGGGAGGTGGCGGCGCTACTAGAGGTGTCATTACTGCCCTCGAGTCGCGGGCTTCCGCGCGGGCTTCCGAGCGCCCTGCGAACGCCACGCCGGCGGGCCTCGCTGACAACTGGGATGTCCTTGCTGGGTCTGCACGATCGGGTTGGACCTGGCGTTCCACAGCGGGTCGCGCCGGTCGCCCGCGATTACGGTCCTTGCTGATCTCCTCCAACCTGTGCACGAGGTCGACCGCCGTCTGGGTGCGCCTGTCGGGGCGTTTGGCTAGGAGCTCGACTACGAGCCTGTCAACCGAACCAGGAATCGACCTCACCGTCGAAGACGGCCGGGGGATTCTCTCATTGAGGTGGGCCATCGCCGTCGCCATGTCGCTCGCCGCGCTGTAAGGGGGCGCTCCGACCAACATCTCGTAAAGGACCACTCCAAGCGAGTACAGATCTGTCCTGGCGTCGACATGGTCGCCTCTCACCTGCTCCGGACTCACGTACTTGGGAGTCCCAAGTACGATCCCGGTGCGTGTCAGGTCTACTCCAGTCTCGTGACCGGCCTTGGCGATCCCGAAGTCGGTGACCTTCACGTCCAGGTCTCCACGGTCGTTGCGAACGAGAAGGATGTTCGCGGGCTTGACGTCCCTGTGGATGACACCCGCCTGGTGTGCGTAGCCGAGCGCCTCGGCGACCTGGCGGGCCACGTCGAGCGCCTCGGGCACCGTCAGGCGACCTCGGTGGTCAAGCACCTCACGCAGGTTCTTGCCGCGAACCAGTTCCATCACGATGTAAGCGCTGTCGCGTTCGCGACCCGTGTCGAAAGTCGCGACGATGCCCGGGTGCATGAGACGCGCGGCCGCTACTGCCTCCCGACGAAACCTCTCGAGCAGGACTGTGTCTCCCGCAAGATGACGATGAAGGACTTTGATCGCCACCCGCCGGCCTAGCGTCTCGTCCTCTGCCTCCCATACCTCTGCCATGCCGCCACGTGCTATCGGAGACACCAGCCGATACCTGCCTGACAGCAGGTCGCCGGCTCGGGAGAGCAGGGTTTCGTCGGTCTCGGCCACTTCGGAACAAGAGTACTCCTCGGTCGCCACACGGCAGGGTCGACCCTGAAGCCGCGTCGACCCTGAAGCCGCTTCTGCTGAGGGTGCTATTGGGGCAACCAAGCCACGCCGATAGCTCCTCGGCCGGCGTGGCTTCCCACCACAGGTCCAACGTCGCCGAAGAGGATGTCGCCGTCGGAAACTTCGACCTTGTCGAGCATCCCAACGAATTCGTCACGATCGGGAGCGTCAGCCGAGAACACAGCGAGGCGCCGCAGAGGCCCTGCCAGACGCACCTTGTCCGCCAGGTAACGCAACGAACGTGCCCTCGTTCGCTGCTTGGATTCCTCTTCGACGACGCCGTCGCGAACCTCTATGACCGGCTTTATAGCCAGCATCGATCCCAGAGCTGCCCGGGCACCCCCGATGCGCCCGCCCTTCCTCAGGTTCTCGAGAGTGTCTATCGCCCCGTAGAGCTTCAACGACCTCGACGCTGCGACGGCGCATTCTTCTACTTCGTCGAGGGTGGCGCCCGAAGCAGCTAAGCGAGCCGCCTCCGTAGCCACCAACCCTATTCCCAAGGTGACTGTCATAGAGTCGACCACCCGGATCGGAACGCGACCGGCTAGCGCTGCCGCACCTTGGCGCGCAGATTCGATCGTAGCGGACATCTTCGACGACAGGTTTATACATACGATCCCAGCCGCCCCTTCGTCTGCGATCTCCTCGAAGGCCTGTTGGAACTGGCCGGGCGACGGGGCGGCTGTGCTCGGCAGCACGTCCGACGTCGAACAGCGGTACCAGAAGTCCTTCGTCGACAGCTCGTGGCGGTCGACGAGCTCCTCGTCTCCGAAGCGGATCCGCAGGGGTACCATCGCAATGCGCCACTCTTCGAGCGTCTCGTCGAGGAGATCGCAGGCGCTGTCAGTAACTATCCGGATACCTGCCAAAGTCGGTTCTTCTCCTCGTGTGATCGCCGGATCTGCGGCTTAGGCTTCGACCCGGCCACGTTCGAGTTGGTGACATCGCTATCCGTGCCCAACCGAACTTTGTGGCGAGACGTCGGCTGGAGTCCCGGACGTCTCGGGGTCCAAGTCCTCCTGTTCGGCGTCGTCGAAAGGGGAAGGGACAAGTCCCCTGCGGCGTCGGCCGCGTCTGAGGTCGCGGCCCCACCACACGGCTAGGGAAAGCGCTGCAAGGACAGCCAGGACGACAGCTACAGCGGATACCGCTGTGCTGCGAACGGTGTCATGGTCACTGGCTAGGAGCAGCGAGCCGTCCGGCGTGTAGAGGTCCACTTCGAGGGGGAAGACCCCCGACGACCTCGCCTCCACGGGAACGTTGACCGTCGTGTTCTGCTTGGTCAGAGCGAAGACGCAGACCTCCTCGGTGGGTGTCGGCACCTTGCAGGAGCCTCCAGCCGGCCGAAAGACGGGGAACAGCAGCCGCTGGCTGATCAACTTCACCTCCACGTGCGCCTGAAGGGATCCCGCCACGAGCACAGTTATGGGGATCTGCCCGTTCGTCGAGGTCAACGTGATCGCCGTGGCCGGTGGAAGAGCGAAGCTGCCGGATGCTTTCGCTAGTTGCCGGTTGAGTGACTGCAGTATCTGAGAGCGGGCGGCGGACGTCATGGACGCCGACTCTGTGGCGAGGAGGTCGTCGGATAGGCCTCTCAACACCGGGGAGGATCCCCCGAGCAGAGAGGTCACCCCGTTCAACTCTCGGCGTGCTCCGAGAATGCTCGGTGCGGCAGCGGAGAGGGCCTGGAGAGCCGAGCTTTCAGGGCGGATTCGAGATGACAGATCCAACGAGACAGGCGCAGTGGGAACGTGGGAGAAAAGGGCTGACGGCGAGACCGGGTCGGCCAGCGGATTCGCGGCGAGGCCGGCGATCAGCGTCTTTAAAAGTTGGGGTGAAACACGCCAGCCGGTTTGGGGCACCAACGCCACGCCGCGTCTCAACCCTGGAGCTTCGGTCTCTATCATGGCCAGCTCGGCGACTATCCTGCTGGCTGTCGGCACTGCGGGCTGGTCCGACGCAAAAGCAGCGGATAGGCCTGCGTCGGCGGCGAACACGGTGAAGTCCTTGTTCCCGTATGACAGCGAAGTCGGTCTAGCGAAGGTGGTCTGGGTGTCGGCGACTGGCAACGGGCTGAGAGAAGCCTCGGGGACGATGACGTCCCTGGTGCCCTCCTGCGTCAGGGCGTCGAGAGCGGAGGTCGTCACAGCTCCGGTTAAAACCCAGGTGTTCGGCGAGGGTGTGACGCCGACCGTCGACTTGAACACCGCCGTCGCTGAGCCGATTTGCGCGCCGAGCTCAGCGCCCAGGCCAGTGGCGTCGAGGTCGGCTATGGCGGAGGGGTCGTAGGTGGAGGCCAAGATGGTCAACGAGCCGTTCTTCACGGACGCAGCGAGGTTGGAAAGCGTGGAGGCGTCTAGTTTCGATCCCGCTGCCGCTCCCCGGGCGAGGCCTGCGAGCGTCCTCGGATCTGCCAGCAGTCCGACTGGCACTGAGCGCTCTGCGTCGAGCTCGGCCGAGATCTCGTTGAGACGCTGCGACTCCGAAATGTCCGGCTGAGCTCCTGGTGAAGCCCCTTTAGCGGGCGAAGCCGCGAAAGGTACGACGAGAGCCACGGCTAGAGGTTGGTATCCGGACGAAAACGAACCTGGGCTGCTCGCGTATTCGATGAAGAGGTTCTGGGGTGCTGCCAGGGGGACGGAAGCAGCGCTGAAGAGCTGCACTTGCACCGGGAACACTCCGGTCTGGCCGAGATACAGCGTCGGCAGAACCGAACCTGGCATCGACGTGTTCACCGGCAAAGGCAGATCCACCCCGCCGGACTGGTCGACTGACAAGGACGAAACGTCCACGACTTGCTGATAGAAGTACGCACCGACCTTCCCGTTGGCAGCCTCGTCGAATGCGGTCCGGGTTATCAGACGGTCGAAGACGGTGACCTGCAGCCGGTCGCCGGAGCCTTTGGGCACGCCGAGACGCACGTCGAAGGTGCCGCGCCCCTCGATCCACGGGGTCTGTGACAACACTTCGGTCGCCGATAAGGCGTTACCAGGTCCATTAGACACTGAAGGGGAAGCCTCAGCGGCAACGGTGCTAGCGGCAGTCGTCGACGCTGCGTACGCGTTCGGGCTTATCCCCCCACAGCACGCGACGAGCACGGCGACCAAGGCTGCGGGCACGATCCCCACGAAAAATGGGTACATCGACGAGCACAACCTGCGAAGCACCCGACTCACCCGAGCCGCGAGGTCAGAGTCGAAAGCACCGTCGGCTGATCCTCGAAACCGGTATCGCGGTAGAGGTTCAGAGCTGGAGTGTTGGTCAGCTCGGTGTTGACCAGCACACGCTTGGTAGCGTTGCCTCTCATCCAGGCGACACCTGCGCCGAGCAACCCGCTGCCGGCACCGCGACGCCTGGCGGCAGGTATAACGGCTAGGCGCTGGACGTACCCTATGCCACGGGATTTTCCGAACACCGCGTATCCTGACAGCCCACCGTTGCGATCGAACGCGCCGATAACGGCCGTCTGAGGGGTGGCCGAGAGGACCTCTCGAAGCATCAGCAGTCCGAAGCCGGCGTCTTCCCCGAACGCAGACAAGTCCGCCTCAGCCAGCGCCGGGTGCATGTCGGAGCCGCACTCCCGATATTCCCATCTGCCATTGGCGGGGAGTCGAAGCTGCCCGACATCCGCGGCAAGAACCCGCAACTCGCTTCGGGTCTCGAAACCCGCCCTTAAGTACACGCCCTGCTCCAACAGGCCTAAAGCACCCGTTCGAAGCTCCACGAAACCCCGGGAGCGCGCCGAATCCACACAACGCTCGACGAGCTCGTCAGATAGCAGCGCCGTCGACGCATGAGACGTCACTACAGCGGCAAGGGATCCGCCGTTCAAAGGCACGACCTGCGCATGTTGCCTTCCCATCCGAACTGTCTCGACGTCGCGAGTACTCCACGCCCGACGTTTGAGGCTCTGGCGGATCACCACGAATACGCTACAGCCAAGTGCCAATCGGCGCGCGATCACGCCCACATGAACGCTTCGCTCAACTTTCGTGTTTTCCGGCCGATACCTTAAAGGTGCTTGACCTGAGAGCCATCCTCGTGCACATGACTGAAGTGGGTGGATCCGACCTTCACATCAAAGGCAAGTCAGCGCCTCGGGTGAGGGTCAACGGAGACCTGCGCCCGACCCCGTTCCCCCAGGTGGAACGCAACGACGTCGAGGAGTGCCTAAGGGTCATTATGCCCGTCGATAGGATCGACGAGTTCCACCGGACTGGCGAAGCCGACTTCTCTTTGTCGATAGACGGGCTCGGCCGCTTCAGGGCAAATGCTTTCCGCCAGCGCGGAAGCGCCGCTATGGTGCTGAGGCGCGTTCTCCCCGCCGCGATGTCCGTGCTCGACTTGGGGCTTCCGCCGATCGTCTCTCGCCTCGCCGAAGAGAATCGGGGGATGGTGCTCGTGACCGGACCGACCGGTTCGGGCAAGACCACAACCCTCGCCGCCATGATCGACCATATCAACCAAACTCGCTCAGGTAATATAATAACCATCGAAGACCCTATAGAGATCCTCCACCCTGACAAGCGCTCGGTGGTTTGCCAACGCGAGATAGGCACAGATACCAAGAACTACGAGCAGGCAATGCGAAGGGTGCTCCGCCAAGATCCCGATGTCATCCTGATCGGCGAGATGCGAGACGTCGAGACCGTGTCAGCTGCGATGATGGCAGCCGAGACAGGCCACCTGGTGCTCTCCACTCTGCACACCTCCAACGCGACAGAGACTATAAACCGGATCGTCGACTTCTTTCCTCCCTTCCAACAGCAGCAAGTGCGTCTGACCCTGGCCGGGGTTCTCAAGGGCGTCATAAGCCAGCGTCTCGTCCCGCACTCATCGGGAGAGGGCCGGGTTCCGGCCATCGAAGCAATGGTCGTCACGGGCCGGATCGCCGACCGGATCACCGACCCCTCGTCGAACGGCAAGGAGACTCTGGAGGAGTTGATCGCCGACGGCGAGTACCACGGCATGCAGACCTTCGATCAGAGCCTCTTCTCGTTGTTCAAAAGCGGAGAGATCACCCTTCGTTCCGCCCTTGCGGCCGCCACGAACCCCCACGACTTCCGGGTCGCTCTGCAGACGGCTGGACTTCTCACCGGGCCATAAACCTCCGAAGAGCACAGCTGGTGGCGTTGTGGCGTCGACGGTGGATAACCCCGGTATCCTTGAGCGCCGTGCTCCCAGAACGCTTCCGTCCGCTCGTCGGCGAAACCGCGGACCTCGGGCGGCTCTTCTCTGACAGGGGGCTGAAGCTTTACCTCGTCGGTGGGGTGGTTCGCGACGCCATCCTTGGACGTCTCTCCGACACGTCGGATCTGGACTTCACGACAGATGCGACACCCGACGTCACTGAGAACCTTCTGTCGGGGTGGGCGGACGCAGTGTGGACCCAAGGCAAGCGCTTCGGGACGATAGGAGCGAAGAAGGGGGGGCGATCCTTCGAGATAACCACCCACCGGGCTGACACGTACAACCCTGACAGCCGCCATCCCCGGGTTGTCTTCGCGGACGCCGTCGAAGCGGACCTCTCCCGTCGTGACTTCACTGCTAACGCTATGGCGTTATCCCTCCCCGACCTACGCCTGATCGACCCTTTCGACGGGACCGCCGACCTCGCCAGCGGGCGCCTGAGAACCCCTCTAGAACCCGAGGTATCCTTTAGCGACGACCCTCTGCGGATGCTTAGAGCAGCCAGGTTCATCTCCGGGTACGGTCTGTCCCCTGACGAGGCTTTGGTCGAGGCCGTGAAGACTACGGGGTCGCGCCTAGGAATCGTCTCGGAGGAACGCATCCGGGACGAGCTGGACAAGCTGATGGTCGTCGAGAGTCCCGGTGCCGGCCTGTGGTTCCTCGTACAGACCGGGCTGGCTGAGGAATTCCTCCCAGAACTTCCCGCACTTTCACTCGAAGCCGACCCCATTCACCGACACAAGGACGTTCTAGCTCACACGATCGCCGTCGTCGAGAAAACCTCCCCCGACCGGCTTTTGAGGCTCGCTGCCCTGTTCCACGACGTCGGCAAGCCTAAGACCCGATCGTTCGGGCCTGGGGGATCGGTATCTTTCCACCACCACGAGATGGTCGGCGCGCGGATGACCCGGGAGCGGATGAGAGCACTGCACTACTCCAACGAGGACATCCACGACGTGAGCCGTCTTGTAGAGTTGCACCTCCGCTTCCACACCTACCAGATGGGGTGGACTGACACTGCGGTGCGACGCTACGTCCGTGACGCAGGGCCCCTTCTCGGTCGCCTCAACGAACTTACCCGCAGCGACTGCACCACCCGCAATGCTGCTAAGGCCCGGGCTTTGGACCGGCGGATGGACGAGCTCGAACGTCGGATCTGCGAGTTGGAGACCAAGGAGCGCCTTGACTCTATCCGCCCGGATCTCGACGGGGTTGAAGTTATGCAAAGGCTGGGGATCCCGCCTGGCAAGGATGTGGGTGCAGCTCTCGAATTCCTCCTCGAACTTAGACTCGAGGAGGGACCTCTCGGAGCGGACGAGGCTGGCCGCCGGCTCGACGCCTGGTGGCAGGAGCGCAAGCCGACGAGGTCTTAGTTTCCTTCTTTCCTCGCCCGGATGATCAGCGTGCGCGGGACGAGCTCCATGGCGTCTCTCCACTGCCAACTGTGCTGAGCAGACGGGACGGGTGACGGCTCTGCTATCAGATCGACACGGTAGCTGGATCTCGTCAGGGCCCCATAAAGACCGGAGAAGTCGTGGCGGTACGTTGTGAACTCGACGCCGTCCCAGACGACTCGTTCGGGATCTCGATCGAAGTAGGAGCGACCGATCGTAGGGTCTGGACGTTCTTCGTCGATGATCGACCACGCCGGATGGGGAAGGCTGAACACCAGCGGCGACCCGACCTTGAGCACTCGGTGGACCTGCCGGAACACCCTGTTGAGATCCTCCACGAACTGAAACGCGTTCGCCGAGAACACCAGGTCGACCGAGTCAGCGCGAAGGAAGGCGAGCTCCGCCATGTCGGCGTGGCGGAGCTCGACTCTGACCTCTTCTTTGGCGCAGAGCTGATGGGCGTATGAGAGTTGCGCCGCCGACGAGTCGACCCCTATCACAGTCGCCCCGGCCTTAGCGAAGGCGATGGAGCTCTGCGCAGCCCCGCAGCCGAGCTCTACAACCCTCTTGCCCTTGAGGTCTCCGAGCAGGCGAAGCTGCCTTTCGGTGGGTATGTCAGGCCCGTAATAGGCCGTGTCGACGGGTATCGCCGATCGACGTTGGTACTCCGCCGAGAAGCGGTCCCAAGCCGCTGAGGGAGCGTCAGTCACTCAGAGTCGGAGGCGAACGCCTCGACCATCCGGTGAGCCTCGTCGTCGTGGAACTGGACCGGAGGGGACTTCATGAAGTAAGCCGATGGTCCGAGAAGAGGACCACCGATACCACGATCTTTGGCGATCTTGGCGCAGCGGACGGCGTCGATGATCACTCCAGCCGAGTTCGGCGAGTCCCACACCTCCAGCTTCATTTCCACGTTGAGGGGAACGTCACCGAAGTTGCGCCCTTCGAGGCGTATATATGCCCACTTGCGGTCCTCGAGCCAAGGCACGTGATCCGAGGGGCCGATATGAACGTCGTCAGCCGCGATTCCATTGTCTATCTGGCTGGTCACGGACTGAGTCTTCGATATCTTCTTCGACTCCAAGCGTTCCCGCTCAAGCATGTTCTTGAAGTCCATGTTCCCGCCGACATTGAGCTGGTATGTGCGATCGAGCACCAAACCCCTGTCCTCGAAGAGCCTGGCAAGGATGCGGTGCACTATGGTGGCTCCTACCTGGCTTTTGATGTCGTCACCGACTATGGGCACTCCGGCGTCGGTGAACTTCTGAGCCCACTGCGGGTCGCTGGCGATGAAGACCGGGATGGCGTTGACGAACGCGACCTTCGCGTCAAGGCAGGCCTGGGCGTAGAACTTCTGCGCCTCCTCGCTGCCGACAGGCAGGTAGGAAACCAGCACGTCAGCTTCGACTTCCTTGAGCACTCCCGCCACGTCGACCGCTTCGGCCGGAGACTCCTCGATCGTCTGACGGTAATATTTTCCGAGGCCGTCGAGAGTTGGGCCGCGCTGCACGGTAACCCCGATCTCGCCTACGGAAGCGAAACGGATCGTGTTGTTGTGGCCGGCGAAGATCGCCTTGCCGGCGTCAAGTCCCACCTTGTCGGCGTCGACGTCGAACGCTGCGACCACCTCCACGTCCGATACGTGATAACCCCCGAGGGTCACGTGCATCAGACCCGGCACGCTGTCGTTGGGATCAGCGTTTCGGTAGTACTCGATACCCTGCACCAGGGAACTCGCACAGTTGCCGACGCCGGCGATAGCCAGCCGAATCTTCTTGCTCATATCTCGTGTTCTTTCTGCTCAGTTGGTGGTTACTGCTCTTGATGCTGACTGGGATCTGTACGCTGGCGACCCTGCGGCTCGCGCAGCAGTGCCATCGACGGAGCCTCTAGCGCCGCCTTCGGGCTACGGCC
>JAJZNG010000098.1 GCA_021847945.1 Actinomycetes bacterium
GGTCTCAGTAGCTACGGATGTGTCTTCGCCCGAGGACTGCCAGCGGCTTGTCGATACCGCCGTCGCCGAGCTAGGCAAGGTCGACGTACTAGTAAACAACGCGGGGGTCGGTACCGCCTACCCCGCCACGCGGGAGACGCCCGAGCAGTTCCGTCAGGTCATCGACGTGAACCTGAACGGGGCCTACTGGATGGCACAGGCCTGCGGTAGGGTCATGAAGCCCGGCTCGAGCATCATCAACGTCGGTAGCGTCCTCGGCTTTACCACCGCAGGTCTGCCGCAGGCGGCTTATTCGGCGAGCAAGGCTGGTCTCATGGGCCTCACACGTGATCTGGCCCAGCAGTGGACCGGGCGTAAGGGGATCCGTGTCAACCTCGTGGCGCCCGGGTTCTTCGTCTCGGAGATGACCGAGCAGTACCCGGAGGGTTATCTGGATTCGCAGATGCCCCGCGTCCTAGTAGGGAGACCAGGGGACCCCGCCGAGCTTTCGGCTGCCGTGGTCTTTCTCGCCAGCGAAGCAGCCGGGTACGTAACTGGAGCAGCGCTCGCCGTGGACGGGGGACTTCTGACCAGCTGATCGAACCATCGGCTGGCCCGAGTCTGACATCGGGCTATGGTGTGCGCATGGGAACCGACCGTGCGACTAGCGAACTTAAGTCGTGTCGGTTAGGACTGGTGGTTGGCTCATCACGGGCTGTCTCCCCTGCCAGGGATGACGGGGTGCCTGGTGGCTGGGCTAGGTCGCCTGGGACGGGGGCGGCCAGCAACGTAAAGGTCGTTTTAAGGAGATTCGATGACCCAAGTCGCCGGACATCCGGAACTTCGCCTCGACCCCGACTATGAGAGTCCGGAGTATCGCTCCTCGGCGAAGCGAGCTCCGAGGCAGCCTTTGGTCCTGCTTTCCGACTCGCTGTTGGATAGCGGAGGGCCGGTCTTCGGGGAAACTCCCGTGACCTTGTCGGACGCGGACTTGACTTTGGGTCCCCACGGTGAAGCCCAAGGACAGAGGATCAACGTCAGCGGGCGGATCTTGGACAGCGATGGTCGACCAGTCGCAGGACAGCTTGTGGAGCTATGGCAGGCCAACGCAGCAGGCCGTTACAGGCACGCAGTGGACTCGCACGCCGCGCCGCTCGACCCCAACTTCACTGGGACCGGCCGCTGCCTTACTGGCCCTGACGGCGCCTACCGCTTCGTGACGATCGCTCCGGGGTCCTATCCGTGGGGTAACCATCCCAACGCGTGGAGGCCGGCGCACCTGCACTTTTCGGTGTTCGGTCGCCTTTTTACTGAGCGGCTGGTGACTCAGATGTACTTCCCGGGCGATCCGCTTCTCCCGTTCGACCCGATCTTCAACTCGGTGCGGTCGCAGCGAGACAGGGAGAGGATGGTCTCGTCATTCGATTGGGACACGACCGAGGAGGGGTGGGCGCTCGGCTACAGGTTCGACATCGTTGTTACAGGACACCTTGCGACCCCATTCGAAGAGGCGAGCGGGGTGAGGCGGTGACGGCCGGTCGCGAACCGACCGGTCCCGAGGCGAGGCTGATACCGACCCCTTCCCAGACCGTCGGCCCTTACCTTCGGATCGGGATGGAGTGGATGCAAGCGAAGGATCTCGTCGCCCCCGGATCCGCTGGTGCAGTTACTCTCGTGGGGACAGTCACTGACGGCGACGGAGAAGTGGTGCCTGACGCCGTCTTGGAGCTGTGGTCCCCTCCTGCTTGGGGACGCTCCCTGACAGACGACGGTGGCTCATATAGTTTCACCGTCGTCAAGCCTGCGGGTGCCCATCGTCACATGGAGATGTTCGTGTTCGCCCGCGGTCTCGTGCGTCAACTGTTGACGAGGATCTACTTTCCCGACGAGACCGACGCCAACCTCGTCGACCCCCTACTCGCCCGAGTCCCGGAGCAGCGCCGGGAAACTCTGATCGCCAAGCGCGATCCGAGCGGTGGGCTGCGCTTCGACGTTCGCCTGCAAGGGCCCGACGAGACCGTGTTCTTCGCGTACTGAGACGCCCGCAGGTGATTTCCGACAACCTCTTCGATCGTATAGTCACCACGGACCGGCTTCTCGCCGCCACGGGGGGCGAGGCGTGGATCACCGCCATGCTCGACGCCGAGGTAGCTCTAGCCAAAGCAGAGGCTGACACCGGCGTGATACCTTACGAAGCGGCGAAGGCAATCGAGTCGGCGTCGAGACCGAAGGATTTCGACGTCGCGACTATTGCCCGGGCAGCCCGCCTCGGCGGAAATCCCGTGATACCACTCGTCGAGACGCTGAGAGAGAAGGTAGCCAGCGCCGGCAAGGACTGGGTTCACTGGGGTGCTACCAGCCAGGACATTCTCGACACGGCGGCGGTCCTGGTGTCTCGGCGATCTGGCCAGATGATCCTAGAGGACCTGGCCCGTCTAGCGTCGGGCTGCGCCTTGATGGCAGACGAGCACCGAGGCAGCCTTATGACCGCCCGGACGCTTCTCCAGCCGGCGTTGCCGACAACCTTCGGGGCCAAGGCCGCAGGCTGGCTATTTGCAACGACAGAGAGCCGGGCGATGCTTGCCACTTCCCTCGAAAACCTGCCGGCACAGCTAGGTGGCGCCGGGGGCACTCTAGCCTCGCTGGGGTCTCAGGGGCCGGCAGTGGTGGAAGCGTACTCGACTCTTCTGGGTCTCAAAGTTCCTCCGATGCCATGGCATGCAGTTAGGATACCTCTCGTTGCGTTGTCCAGCGCGTTGGCAATTGCCGCTGGGACCTCGGCGAAGATCTCCGGCGACGTGGCACTTCTCATGCAGCCGGAGGTTGCCGAAGTGTCCGAGCCGGCTGCCCCTGGACGGGGAGCCTCTTCGACTTTGCCTCACAAACGCAACCCGGTCGGGGCTGCCGCAGTTGGGGCGGCGGCTAGGCGCTGCGCTGCCCTGGCCGGAAGTATGTTCGAATCGCTCAGCGGCGAGCACGAGAGGTCCCTGGTCGCGTGGCCCGTCGAATGGCAGACCCTCGGCGACCTTCTCGCCCTCGCCGGTGGAGCGGTAGCGCGTTCAGCTGAGACCGTCAACGGGCTGGAAGTGGACGTCAAGGCGATGAACGCGAACCTGGCAGCTCGGGCTGGAGCTCTCCTGTCAGAAAACGTGTCTCTAGCCCTGACCGGACGTCTCGGCCGGGAAGCATCACGCGCTGCCGTTGCCAGGGCGCTGGCTGCCAGCCCGGACGGCAGCAGCGGCTCAGTGGCGGCAGCACTTCTCGCCGACCCCGTCGTCGCTGCGGCATCGACGCCGGACGAGCTGGGCGACCTGCTCGACCCGGGCGGCTACCTCGGATCGGTCGCCGTATGGATTGACCGAGTTCTGTCGGCTGCCGCCGACGCGACAGCACAAGACGAGAGGGGCGTGCAATGGGGCCGCTGAACTTCCAGGTTGAAGGACCCTCCGGAGCCCCATGGCTAGTGCTTTCGAACTCCCTCGGTTCGACGTCGGACATGTGGGCTCCGCAAATGCCCGAGTTGAGGTCCCGGTTCAGGGTGATCCGCTACGAACACAGAGGCCACGGCTCGACGCTCGCCCCCCCAGGTACCTGCCGGATCGAGGACCTAGGCTCCGATCTGCTTGGCGTGCTGGACGCCGCTGGAGTCGATCGAGCTCACGTCGTCGGCCTCTCGTTGGGCGCAACCGTGGCCATTTGGCTCGCTGCCACCCATCCAGAGCGGGTAGACCGGATAGTCCTGGCAGCGACCAAGGCCAACTGGTCGCCCGCCCAGCCTTGGCTAGACAGAGCGGAACTCGTCCGAAGGGAAGGGACGTCGGTCCTTGTGGATGCTTTGGTGAAGAGATGGTTTACGACCCCCTTCGTCGCTGCGCGGCCTGATTTGGGTGTCTGGCTTCGCGAAATGCTCGCCTCGGCACAGCCGGAGGGATACGCATCCTGCTGCGAGGCGCTGGGAGGAACCGACTTGCGTGCACTCCTCCCGTCGATACAGGCCCCGACGTTGGTGCTCTGCGGTGCAGATGACCCAGTCGTGTCACTGCGCGACGCTGTCGAACTGTGCGACGCCATCCCCGGGTCGTGCATGCAGTCAATGAGCCCTGCCGCCCACCTTCTCAACGTAGAGCAGGCTGACCGCTTCACTTCCGCTGTCTTGGATCACCTGTGCTCGAGCGCTGCCGAGCGGGGGGAGAGGACCCGGCGCGAAGTCCTCGGCGACGGCCACGTCGAGCGCGCCAAGAAGCTCGGCACCCCCCTCAGCGAGCCCTTCAGTTCGTTCATCACCAGGTACGCGTGGGGTGACATCTGGAGCAGGCCCGGCCTGGATCGCCGGACGCGATCGTTCGTCACCGTTGCGTTGCTCGTGGCTCTCGGACGTTCGGATGAGCTCGCCCTTCACCTAGTCGCCGCCCGGCGTAACGGTCTCACAGAAGATGAGATATCCGAGGTTCTCCTGCACTGCGCCGTCTACGCAGGTGTTCCGGCGGCTAATACGGCGTTCGCTGTAGCTAGACGAGTCCTCGACGGTACCGGCGAGACCTGAGAGCCGGCTCATCCGGTCCGTCGAACTGGAGCCCTGTAAACATACACTCTGACCTGCGGGATCAGGCGCCTACTCTTTCAACGCGCCTTAAGCTGAAAGGCTAATAGCTTTCCGAGGGTGAGCACTTTCACGCCGAGAGCTACGAGGGTCGCGGACTTGTTCGATCCCAACGCCGAAACCCCCGGCCGGGACCGGCGTGGCCGGTTAGGGCCACCTAAGGCCCCTAGGCCACGCCCTGAGCTCGGTAGAGCCGCAGCGGTCATCGCGGCGGCTGGTCTGGTAGCGGTCATCGTGTTGGGAATTGCCACGGAGACGAGTAGCGAACTGTCCTTACCCGGAGGCGGCACCACTTTCATCGGCAGCATTACTGGGCTCGCCGGTACGTACCTGGCCCTGATTATGGTCCTGGTAATCGCACGCATCCCTGTACTTGAGCGGATTATCGGGCAGGACGGAATGATGAAAGTACACAAATGGCTTTCACCTTGGCCGCTCAGTCTAATCTTCGCTCACGCCGTCTTCATTACTGTCGGCTACGCCCAGGCCGCTCACTCCGGCACTTGGGCGGAGATCGGCAAACTGATTGATAACTATCCCGACGTTCTTGCTGCCACAGTTGCGCTCGCTTTGATGGTGGCAATAGGGGTCGCCTCGATTCGGGCGATCAGGGAGAGGATGCGAAGGGAAACATGGTGGGTTCTGCACCTGTACATGTACCTCGCTCTGGCATTGTCCTTTGCGCACGCCTTGGCTCTTGGTCCAGCCTTCGTCGGTCACCCGCTGACCCGGATTGTGTGGTCTCTTATCTGGGCGGCTACGGCGGGGACGGTTCTTGTCTACCGCGTAGGAATGCCAGTGCTACGCAGTCTCCGCTACCGCTTAGAGGTTGTAGAGGTAAGTGAGGAAGCCCCAGGAGTTGCGTCGATCGTGGTGTCCGGTCATCACCTTGAGCGACTCGCCTTCTCCGGCGGGCAGTTCTTCGCCTGGCGTTTCCTGACCCCCGGCCTGTGGTGGCAGGCTCACCCCTACTCGCTCTCGGCGCTGCCACGCCCACCGTATCTGAGACTGACCGTCAAAGCTGTCGGAGACCACTCGGCGGCGCTGGCAAAGCTGACGCCCGGCACCAAGGTAGCCGTGGAAGGGCCTTACGGGGCTGTCACATCCCACGTGAAAAGGCGCCAGAAGGTCGCGATCGTCGCAGGTGGGATTGGTGTAACTGCGACACGTTGCCTGCTAGAGGACCTGGGGCGTGATACGAACCCCGTAGTAATACTGAGGGCGTCGTCGCCGGAGCAACTCGTGCTGCGCGACGAGGTGGCAGAGCTCGTCCGGCGCCGCAAGGGAACTCTCTACGAGATGATCGGCTCCCGTACAGACACGCCTCGGATGGGTCGGGAACTCCGCCGACTCGTGCCGGATCTGGCTAGACGTGACCTGTACGTGTTCGGGCCACCGGGCCTCGTCGAGGACGTCGTCGAGGCGGGCCGGGTGCTCGGCGTGCCGGACGGGTCGCTGCACCGGGAGGTCTTCAGCTGGTGATTAACTCCCTGTCCACTGGAGGAGCAAGATGAAAAAGTACCCGGCCGTTATAGGAGCTACTCTCGCTGGCCTGGCTGGTGTCCTCACCTTCCATACAAAGGGCACGTCAGGCTCCCTCTCCGCTTCTCTCGGTACTACACAGACCGGCTCCGCAGCGACAAAGCAAACGAGGGGATCTCAGCCCTCTACGACCCCGTCCACTTCGATCGCCTCCAAGGCCGGGGGAAGTACCTCGCAGGCCCAGTCGTCGCAGGCCCAGTCGTCGCCAGCGCAGTCGTCACAAGCGACAGTTGCGCCGCCGACCACTGCCAACTCCGGCCCTCGAAGCGCGGTTGGTGCAGCAGCACAATACGGATACGGCGTCATATCCGTAAGAGTTACCGTTAGCGGTAACAAGATCACAGACATTTCCGTAGCCAATCTTCAAACCGCCGAAAGCTATTCCCAGCAGCTTGCTAATCAGGTGATACCTATGCTCCGCAACGAGATCCTCAAAGCTCAGAGCCTGCACGTCTATGGGATATCCGGTGCAACCTACACTAGCGATGCCTATGCCCAGTCGGTTCAGTCGGCTCTGACGAAGCTTCACTTTGCCTGACGCATCTAAGCGATGACCGTCCGCTCGGCCGGGGAAGTGCGCTTCTCCCACGACGAAGAGGTGATGGGTACCGTAGTTTCGTTTCGGATCTTGAGCTATCGGTGCGCTGACCAGGTGTTACTGGAAGCTCTAGGCGAAGTCTGCGCCTTTTTGCATTACGTCGACGACACTTTTAGCACGTGGAAGCCGGCCAGCCCCATCAGCCGTCTACGACGCAACGAAGTAGCTATCAGCGATGTCCCAGCCGAGATCCCGACCGTTCTGACACTGTGCGAGGAGGCCCGCTCTATCTCTGGAGGTTGGTTCGACCCCTGGGCGATGCCCGGTGGCGTCGACCCGACCGGACTTGTCAAGGGCTGGGCGATCGAGCAGTCAGCTGGGCTTCTATCCGACGCAGGCGTGGATGCGGCGATCCTGAACGGGGGAGGTGACATCGCAGTTATCGGAGCTCCCGAGGGATCCTCTTACTGGCCGGTCGGAATACAGCACCCTTGGCGGTCCGACGCGTTGGCATGTTCCTTAGCAGTTGAGGCAGCAGTGGCGACGTCGGGTAGCTACGAGCGAGGCTTGCACCTTTTGGACCCTCGCAACGCCCTGCCGTCACGTCAGGTGGCTTCCGCGACCGTCACGGGCCCCAGCCTCGCCATCTGCGACGCTCTGGCCACCGCTCTCGCCGTCGGCGGCGACGCGGTCTGGGAACGGATCGTCGGCCTTGCGGGTGTCGAGGCTTACATGATTCGTCCGGACGGCACTGAAGTAGCCTCCGACGGCATCATCGTCGTAGGCTGAACACCCAACGTTTTGGGCCCCCAAAAATAGCGGCTCAGGGTTCGGCTCCCAAACTTGGCCGTGCCCGCACGCGAGTAGTTAGAGTTGCTCCATGCTCGTCGACGGAGGCATCGGAAGCGACTTGAAAGAGGCGGCCGGCGCCGCCCGAAAAGCCGAGGAGGCAGGCTACGACGCTATCTGGTCTGCCGAAACCGGCCACGATCCCCTCCTATCGCTGCTTTTGGCGGCAGAGCACACCGAGAGGATCAGCCTTGGCACTGCCATAGTGGTGGCGTTCGGTCGAAGTCCGATGACTCTAGCCAACCAGGGTTGGGATCTCAACGAGTTCTCCGGTGGCCGCCTGCTGCTAGGTCTCGGTTCGCAGATCAAGCCTCACATCGAGAAGCGTTACTCTATGCCTTGGTCGCATCCGGCCCGCCGGATGCGTGAATACATCCTCGCCATGAGGGCCATCTGGGACTGCTGGCAGAACGGAACCAAGCTCGATTTTCGTGGCGAGTTCTACACCCACACGCTAATGACACCCTTCTTCAATCCCGGCCCGTCCGCTTTTGGTCCTCCGAAGGTCTTCCTCGCTGCGGTCGGAACAGAAATGACCAAAGTAGCCGCCGAGGTGGCTGATGGGCTCCTAGTCCACGGTTTTACCACCGAACGCTACCTGCGGGAGGTCACGGTGCCAGCCGTCGAAGGGGTCCTGCGATCCAACGGCGGGGGGCTGGAGGACTTCCAGCTGTCATACCCAGCGTTCGTCGTCACCGGCGAAAACAGCGAGGAGGTAGCTGCCGCAGAGCAGGGCACTCGCAGGCAGATCGCTTTTTACGCTTCGACTCCCGCCTACCGCGCAGTGCTCGACCTCCACGGTTGGGGGGACCTACAACCAGAACTGACTGCACTCTCAAAGCAGGGCCGCTGGGAGGACATGGGAAGGCTCATCGACGACGACGTCCTCGACGCTTTCGCTGTCCGCGGCGACCCGGATCAGATACCGTCGCTACTGCTCGGACGTTTCGGTGACGTGATCGACCGTATAAGCCTCTACATGCCCTACGACTCGGGCCGAGGGACAGCAGGAAAGATAATGGCCGGGCTTCGCAACCTGCGCTGATGGATCTCGATGCGCAAGTGGCGGACGAGCTCGTCGCCACCGTCAGGACTTGGGTGGCCAAGCAAGTCATCCCAGATGTCGCCAAGTTCGAGCACGCCGACATCTACCCTGACGAATGGGTTTCCCAGATGCGCCACTTCGGCCTGTTCGGCGCCGGGATACCCGAGGACTACGGAGGGCTAGGCTTGGACACGGTCACATACGCCCGAATCATGGAAGAGCTTTCCTACGGGTGGATGTCGTTAGCCGGGGTGCTGAACACCCACACGATCGCCGCTGTCCTGATCGCCCGTCACGGTTCGCAGGAGATGAGGGAGCGACTCCTTCCTCTCATGGCCGCCGGAGACATCCGTGGGGCCCTTTCGCTGTCAGAACCCGATGCCGGCTCCGACACGTCCGCTCTGCGCTGCCGTGCCACCCCCGATGGTGACGAGTACATCCTCGACGGAACGAAAATGTGGGTCACTAATGGCGAGCGGGCTTCGGTGATAGCACTGGCCGCGAGGGCTCCCGAGGGGGTCACCTGCTTCGTGGTCGAGAAGCAGCCCGGACCTTCCTCCGGTTCTATCTCCGTGTCGAAACGGATCGCGAAGCTCGGTTACAAAGGACTGGAAACAGTCGAGATGACCTACTCCGGTCACAGAGTCCCGGCGTCATCTGTGCTTGGAGGGCCGGAGGGTCTCGGCGCAGGTCTGCGCTATATCCTCGGCGGTTTGGAGCTCGGAAGGATCAACGTGGCGGCCCGGGCGGTGGGTGTCGCCCGCGCCGCCTACGACGCAGCGATGCGCTACGCACACGAGCGTGTCACATTCGGTGTGCCGATAGGTCGCCACCAGGCGATTGCGTTCAAGCTCGCTGACATGGCCACCAAGATCGAGGCCTCGCGGCTGCTGGTCGAAAGCGCAGCCAGACGTTTCGAGGCGGGCGAGCGGGCCGACGTGGAGGCAGGCATGGCCAAACTGTTTGCGTCGGAGACGGCTTTCGAGGTGGCGACGGAGGCGATGCGGATCCATGGGGGTTACGGCTATACCAGCGAGCTGCCCATCGAGCGTTACTATCGGGATGCTCCGCTGATGATGATCGGTGAGGGCACCAACGAAATCCAGCGGATCGTGATCGCACGCGGGTTGATGCAGCGCTGGGAAGCCGCCGAAGGGGGCCGGGGATGAAGGTCCGCTTCGCCGTGTCCGTGGCCGGCGGACCTCCGGACCCCGCCGGCCTAGGCGACGTCGTCGCCGAGGCCGAGAAGCAAGGGTTCGACACGATCTGGCTTTCCGACGTGCCGATGCTCGCTTCTACGGACCCGATGCTCGGCGTGGCCTTCGCTGCTGCGAGAAGCTCGCGCATGCATCTAGGTATCAACGTGATTCCGTTCGGCTCGACCAGGTTCGTGACCGCTCACCGCTTGGCGCAACTCGACCGCTTGACGGGCGGCAGGCTCCTGGTAACGCTGGTACCAGGATTGGATCAGCCGGGGGAGCGCCAGGCGTTGGGGACCTCAGGGCGCCGGCGAGGGGACCTGATCGAGGAGATGCTCCCCGAGTTGCGCTCCTGGTGGACGGGCGAGGAGGTCGACCTCGGGGACGGGACGACAGCAAAGCTGGCTGTCACCCCCACGCAGGCACCACTGGAGGTATGGCTGGGTGGCTCCGGTCCGGGAGCGATACGCCGGGCCGGCCGGGTAGCCGACGGCTGGCTAGGCGCTCGCGTGTCACCCGAGCGCGCCGGTCAGATAAGGCGAGAGATACTTAGTCAGGCCGAGCTGTCGGGTCGAACTATAGACCCCGAGCATTTCGGTTTGTCTCTCGCTTACGCTCGAAGTGCTGCCGATCTTGACCGGGCGAAGCGGATCAGGCCCCCGAGGTTAGCTCCGCACCCGCCGGAGGCTCGCAACGCGCCCCACGGCGCAGGCTACGACCGGCCTTACGAGGCCGTCCCGGTAGGAGTTTCG